>NZ_JBVVQN010000005.1:0-363641 GCF_055811075.1 Mesorhizobium sp. WSM4820
TCCTGCTCGGCGGCGGGCTGCTCCTTGGCCTTCGGCTTCTCAGGCTTGGCCGCCTGTTCGGGCTCGGCCTGCTCCTGTTCGGCGGCGGGCCGCTCCTCGGCCTTCGGCTTCTCAGGCTTGGCCGCCTTTTCCGGCTCGGCCTGCTCCTGCTCGGCGGCGGGCTGCTCCTTGGCCTTCGGCTTCTCAGGCTTGGCCGCCTGTTCGGGCTCGGCCTGCTCCTGCTCGGCGGCGGGCTGCTCCTTGGCCTTCGGCTTCTCAGGCTTGGCCGCCTTTTCCGGTTCGGCCTGCTCCTGCTCGGCGGCCGGTTGCTCCTCGGTCGTCGGCTTCTCAGGCTTGCCCGTCTCTTCCGGCTCGGCCTGCTCCTGCTCGGCGGCCGGTTGTTCCTCGGTCGGCTTCTCAGGCTTGGCGGTCTCTTCCGGCTTGACCTCGTCATCCGGCGCCTGTTCGGTCGTTGCTGCGCCTTCGGTCGGCTTCGATTTCCGGCCTGCCTGAACCTGCTTCACCTCCTCAATGTCTTTGAGCTCAGCTGGTTTGGCCTCGGGATCGGCTTTCACTTCAGCTTCAAAGACCGTGACCGTATTGTTTTCCACTTTGCCGGCCTGCTCGGGCGTCTCGGTCTCGCTGACCTCGACGACGGTCACCTGCTGGTTCGTCTCCTTCTCGATCACATCAACATCAATGACTTTGTTGATCACAACCTCGTTCTGGATCGTCACCTCACCGGCCGGCTCGGCCGCCTCGACAATGCGCACAAACTCTGGCTCATCACGGATAACGACGACGGAAATGTCGTCAGCAAGGAATTCGCGGGTGGGAACCACGACCCAGTAAAAATCCGGCGTGGTGTCGACGGTCACCTCGATTGAAATCAGATCGGGATCGCGGCGCGGCGGCAGCGGAGCCCAGATGACGTGCTCCCTTTCGCGCCGCCAACTCACCCATGCCGGCGCCCAACGAGTGCCGGGAACCCAGTACCAGCCGATGTCGTCGGCATAGCCCCAGCGGCCGTAATGATAGGTCGCCCAGCCGAACGGCTCGTCGGACACCCAGAGCCAGCCATGCTGCTCGGTATAGACCCAATGCCCAATTGTATACGGACGCCAGTCGTCAGCTACATCAACCGGGACGAAAACGGTCGCTCCCCGGTACGAAACCCAATCACCGTGGGCAGACAGTTCATCGTAGAATGTGCTGATCGAAATGGAAACGTCGGTGGCAGCCCTGGCCTCGGACACAAGCGACGATTGCGCCACCGGGGGCGCCATCGGGTTGGGTATCTCGACGATCGTGAACAAGCCGGCGGTTACGCCGCCCAGCATCAGCCGTACAGCGTTTTGGGCAAGGACGCGTTTCATCGCAGTTTCCTCCGAAACAGATCGCCCTTCATCCTGAAAACTCGCCGGCTGTCGAATTGTTCCGGCTTGGCACCACCACGATGGTACCGGGAACAACATCAGAGTTGCTTCATGAGGTCGGCGAACCAGATCACGACCGCCGTGCGCAGCGGGGTCCCGACGCAAAAATCGACATCGACTGTAAAGCCTGCCCCGGCCCAGCCCGGCGATCGGCAGCGAACGTGGCGTCAGTGGCGAATCGCAAGACTTGCAGCGCTGTTGTCGGGCTCGCCCGCCGCCCAGAGCAGAAGATGGCTATAGAGCAGAACTTTCACGCGTCGCCGCCAAACAGCTTCTCGATTTCCTCACCGGCCATGCGATCAAAATCGTCCGGAACGGAAAACTGCCCGGCCATAAACCCGACGCGACGCGTTTCGCCGGCCGCAGGAGCGTCAATGGCGATGACCTTCACCATCGGCTTTCCGGATTTGGCGATGATGAAGGACTCGCCCTTGGCTGCCCTGTCGACAAGGCGGGACAGATGCGTCTTGGCCTCGTGGATGTTGACGATGCGCATTACGAACTCCGTGCCTTAGTCCACGAAACTTAGTCTACCCGAACTTAGGGCATCTGCCGAAGAGGGCTGAAGGCCGCGCCTTGCTGCAGGGTCGTCTTGACTTCCCCGATCTCGGCACCAACTACGATTACATGAACGCCACAAAAAAGATCCGTCGCGATTTTCTTTTCCGGGTTTGCCCCATCGCGGGATCGTAACCCCCGGCTCGGCTGCCAGTGCGCCCCGGGCCGCGGGGCAAGAATACTAAAAATCGACATCGACCGTATGCAGGCCAGCACCGGCTCTGGGGCATTGGCTTTGAGCAATATCTGTCTCGAACTGGCCGGTTCACCATGAGGCAGCCCGCTTTAACAGAGAATACGAGTATTCGAAAATGCAAGATAACATGAAGGCTCGGCGCAAACCGACCATCCGCATCTCGAAATCCGACCACGCGCGTTTATCGGCGCTTGCCAGCGCCGTGGCCGCACGAAATCCGCAGGCTTCCGATGAACTGCTCGCCGAACTCGAGCGAGCGCGCATCGTTTCCGATGGTTTGATCTCCGCGGGCGCCGTCCAGATGGGTTCGACGGTGACGTTCAAGCCCGATACCGGTGACGCGAAAACGGTTACGCTGGTCTTTCCTGGCGATGCGGACATCTCCGAAGGCAAGGTTTCAATCCTTACACCGATCGGCACGGCCCTGATCGGCCTCTCGGCCGGACAGTCGATCATGTGGACCGCGCGAGATGGGCGCCGGCATGAATTGTCGGTGCTTGCCGTGAACCGGCCTGTTCGGGAAGGCGATGCATCCGATCAGCGTGCACCAGCACCTTCGACGACGGCGGGCGACTAAAGCGCGTCGCGTTTGACCGGCCTCATGCGGCGCGCTTTAGGTTGTTGTTTGTTTCCGCGAAAACGGCGGGCATCAACGCGCCGAGGATCTCAAGCGCCTTCTCCACGAACGCCTCGTGATATGGACAACCGGTGCTGAAGCAAACGGCCCGGCCCTACGCCGACCCGCTCTTACCAGCCGGCAGTTGGATGGATCGACTCGGGTTAGGTGGGCCTTGCCGCGTGGCAAAAAAATAACAGGTTGGCTGTCGGGAGGCGCACCACTTGTTCGTCCTTTGGACAGGAAGCAACGAGACCAGGTGAAAAAACCGTGAGAGAGCTTAGATCATCGGACACATCTGCGGACGATGTGATCAAGGCCGACCTTATAATGGTGTTCATCGGTCCCGTTCTGGCTGGCGAGGCGCCCAAGGGCCGGTTCGACTGAGATCTGGCAGTCGCGGCGCGAACAAATACCCCCAAGAACCGAGGAGATTAGATATGACGAAACTCGTGACCTGCCTGTGGTTCGACCACGGCGAAGCACGCAAGGCGGCAGAGTTCTATGCCGCCACTTTTCCCGACAGTCATGTGGATCGGCTGAATGCGGCCGCATCGGACTATCCCGGCGGCAAGGAAGGCAATGAACTGACGGTCGAGTTCACTGTGCTCGGCCAGTCTTTCCTGGGCCTGAACGGCGGCCCGACTTTCAAGGCCAACGAATCCGTCAGCCTCATGGTGCTGACCGCAGATCAGGAAGAGACCGACCGCTACTGGAAGGCGATTGTTGGAAACGGCGGCAGCGAGAGCGCCTGCGGATGGTGCAAGGACCGATGGGGCTTCTCCTGGCAGATCACGCCGAAGCGGCTGATGGAACTGACGACCAGTCCCGACCGCGCCAAGGCCAAGCGCGCGATGGAGGCGATGATGACGATGAAGAAAATCGATATCGCGGCGCTGGAAGCCGCAGCAGCAGGCTAACCCGATCCCAGCAACGACGCCCTGCTGAACTCAACGAATGGAGATGATCATGCCCAACACCGTTAAACTGCACCGGGTTCTCGCCACCAAGCCCGAAAAGGTCTACCGCGCATTTCTGGAACCTGACGCGGTCGCGAGTTGGCTCCCGCCCTTCGGTTTTACCTGTACTGTGCATGAGCTTGAGGCGAAGGAAGGCGGCAAGCACAGAATGTCGTTTCGAAACTTCACGACCGGGCAAAGCCATTCCTTCGGCGGCACCTATCTGAAACTCGTCCCCGGCGAGACGCTCGTCTACAGCGACGTGTTCGATGATCCGAACCTTCCGGGCGAGATGAAAGTGACCGTCACGCTGACGGCCGTTTCAGTCGGGACGGAGATGACGGTGGTTCAGGAGAACGTGCCCGATCTGATCCCGGTCGAGGCATGTTATCTCGGTTGGCAAGAGTCGCTGCGCAAGCTTGCTCACCTCGTCGAGCCCGAAATCACGCAATAAACCGTCTGCGTGATCTCATCCGGCTGCGACAACAAGGAAACCAAAATGACCAACCAGCAGATCACCATTGCCACCACGATCGCCGCGCCAATCGAACGCATCTGGGAGGCCTACACGACGCCCGGCGATATCACACAGTGGAACTTCGCTTCCGACGACTGGTGCTGCCCAAGCGCGGAAGCCGACCTAAAGGTGGGCGGCGGCTACAAGGCGCGCATGGAAGCCAAGGACGGCAGCTTCGGCTTCGATTTCGAGGCGGTGTACGAAGAGGCGCCTCAAGCGGCGGCCAAGGTTCTGCCTCTTGCCTCTTTGGCATCCCGTACAGGCGTCCGGCCGAACAGACGACCATATTCCCGGGTGAACTGCGACACGCTTTCGTAGCCGACCGCGAACGCCGCGCTGCTCGCGGTCTTTCCCTCCGAAAGCATTAGCCGCCTCGCCTCAATCAGGCGCAACTGCTTCTGGAACTGCAAGGGAGAGAGCGAGGTCACTGCGCGAAAGTGCTGGTGGAATGACGACGTACTCATCCCGGCCACAGCCGCCAGATGCTCGACCGGCAAAGGCCGCGCGAACTTTGCCCGAAGCACTGCGACCGCGCGCGCCACTCGCTGCACGTGACCGTCTGGCCAGCCCAGACGTCGGATCGCCGACCCGTGCCGTCCGGCCAGCAGCCAATAGTGCATCTCGCGCACAAGTTGGGCCTGCAGCACCGGGACCGATGCCGGGCGATCGAGCAGCCGCATTAGTCGCAGGGCCGCGTCGGCGACCTCAGCATCGGTCGCGTCAACGCGCACGGGCGCGTGGTCGGCCACATGCTGGGCGCCTATTTGCGCACTCAGCTCCGCGATGACCGCCGGATCGAGCTCCAGAACAAGCGAGTAGTAGGGGGAAGCGATACTGGCGCGTGTGATCTGGCTCACCGTCGGCACGTCCGCCGTGATCAGCAGCGAATCTCCGGCGGAGAAGGCGAAGCCCTGAGTCCCCATCGTGACGTGCTTGCTCCCCTGAACCACCAAACAGGCAAGCGGTCGGGAGATGTCGTAGACCAGATCGCTAGACGCCGTCGCCCGCACGGTGTTGAGACCCGGTATCAGGGTGCGCGCAATGCCGTCTGGGCCGGCATTGGCGTCTGCATAGCGGCTGACAGTATTGAGCAGCGTGGTCATGGACCGAACCTATTCCATTGCTGCTCGACACGCAAAGAATTTTGGAGGATTAGGCAAAAACGGCCGAGCTTCCGGCAACAAAGCCTGGCCCATCGGGCCGATATCGGCATGGCCACAGCAGTGGTCCACCAAAGGAGCAGGCCATGACCAAGATCACCCTCGTTACTGGCGCCAGCCGCGGGCTCGGGCGCAACACCGCACTCAGCGTCGCACGAAGCGGCGGTGACGTTGTTCTCACCTATCACAGCCGGAGCGAGGACGCCTGGGCCGTCGTCGCGGAGATTCAGGCGATGGGCCGCAGAGCGGTCGCGCTGCAACTTGACACCAGCGACGTTGCCACTTTCGCTTCTTTCACTGAGCGCCTGCAGGCGGCATTGCGCGAGATCTGGCAGCGCGAGACGTTCGATCATCTGGTGAACAATGCAGGCCACGGCGACATGGCAATGATAGTAGAAACAACGGAAGCGCAGTTCGATCGACTGGTCGATGTCCACTTCAAGGGCGTGTTCTTCCTCACCCAAAAGCTGCTGCCGCTGATCGCGGACGGCGGCCGTATCGTGAACCTCTCCTCGGGCCTGACCAGGATGTCCTACCCGGGCTTCGCCGCCTATTCCGCGGTAAAGGGCGCGGTCGAGGTGCTCAGCGTTTTCATGGCGAAGGAGTTGGGCGCCCGCCGCATCGCGGTCAACACGGTGGCGCCGGGCGCGATCGAAACTGATTTCCTTGGCGGCGCTGTCCGCGACATGCCTAACCTCAACAAGGTGTTCGCGGATATGACCGCGCTCGGCCGCGTCGGCATGCCGGACGATATCGGGCCGATGATCGCCAGCTTGGTATCCGACAACAACCGCTGGGTGAATGCCCAGCGGATCGAGGTGTCCGGCGGCCAAGCCATTTGATGGTCCACCACCGTCCGCGCAGTCTCCAACCGATCGCGTCAGGCGCTCAAGCGAAACCGTGTGACGTCGATGGCCGCGGCCATCAGTGTCTGCGTGTAGGATGCCTGCGGATTGCTGAAGATCGCCTCGGTCGGCCCTTCCTCGACGATCTTGCCCTGCTTCATGACGATGATGTAGTCGGCCATGGCACGCACGACGGCGAGATCGTGGCTGATGAACAGGTAGGACAGTTCATGGTCGAACTGCAGCTTGCGCAGCAATTCGACGATCTGCTTCTGGACGGAGCGATCGAGCGCCGACGTCGGCTCGTCGAGGACAACCACCTTGGGCTTGAGGATCATCGCCCGCGCGATGGCGATGCGTTGGCGCTGGCCGCCGGAGAATTCGTGCGGGTAGCGATTGCGCGCATTCGGGTCGAGCCCGACCTCACGCAAGGCCTCGACGGCGCGGAGGTCGCGTTGCCTGCCCGACAGGGTCGGCTCATGCACCAGAAGCCCTTCGGTGATGACCTGGCCAACGGTCATGCGCGGCGACAGTGAACCGAACGGGTCCTGAAAGACCAGCTGCAATTCGCGCCGCAGCGGCCGCATGGCCTGGCGGTCGGCGGCAGAAATATCGCGATCGCCAAAGCGGATGAGCCCATCGCTTGGCAGGAGCCGCAGCAGGGCTCGGCCGAGCGTCGATTTTCCTGAACCGGATTCGCCGACGATGCCGATGGTCTGGTTGCGTTTGAGCCGGATCGAAATGTGATCGACCGCGCGCAGGATCAGCGGCTCTCCGGCGAGAAACCCGCCGCCGATCTTGAAGGTCACCTCGACATTCCTGCCTTCGAGCAGGACGGGCGCATTTGGCGGTGGCGGCGCCTTGGTTCCGGTCGGCTCGGCGGCCAACAGCATCTTGGTATAGGCATGCTGCGGATTGACGAAGATCGCTTCCGCCTCGCCCTCCTCGACGACTTCGCCGTAGCGCATGACATAGACCCGGTCGGCAAAGCGCCGGACAATGCCGAGATCGTGGGTGATGAAGACGATCGCCATGCCAAGCTTGCGCTGCAGTTCGGCGAGCAGCATGAGGATCTGCGCCTGGATGGTCACGTCGAGCGCGGTCGTCGGTTCGTCTGCGATCAGTATGTCGGGATCGTTGGCCAGCGCCATGGCGATCATGACCCGCTGTCGCTGGCCACCCGACAATTCGTGCGGATAGGATTTCATCCGCCGCTCGGGATCGGGAATATGGACCAGCCGCAAGTGCTTGAGCGCCTCTTCGCGTGCTTGCGCCGCGCCAAGCCCACGATGCCGGCGGATCGGTTCGATCAGCTGGTTGCCGATCGAATAGAGCGGATCGAGCGAGGTCATCGGCTCCTGGAAGATCATGCTGATCTTGCGGCCGCGGACTTGGTTGAGCTCGGACTTGTGCAGGGCCAAAAGGTTGCGGCCGCGATAGTCGACGACGCCCGTCGCCTCGCCGTTCGAGGCCAGCAGGCTCATCGCCGCCATCATCGTCTGGCTTTTGCCGGAACCGGATTCGCCGACCACGGCAACGGTTTCGCCTGCATTGACGTGGATGTTGATGCCCTTGACCGCCTCGACCACGCCGTCAAGCGTGCGGAAGCGGACGCGAAGGTCCTTGACGCTGAGGATGGTTTCGGAAGCGATCATCTCAACGGTCCCTCGGGTCGAGCGCGTCGCGCAGGCCGTCGCCGACGAAATTCAGCGCGAACAGCGTCGAGACAAGGAAAAATGCTGGGAACAAAAGCAGCCAGTTGGCGGTGCCGATGTTCTTGGCGCCGGTCGAGATCAGCACGCCCCAGCTGGTCATCGGTTCCTGCACGCCGAGCCCGAGGAATGACAGAAAACTCTCCAGGATGATGACCTGCGGCACCAGCAGCGTCATATAGATGACCACTGGGCCAAGCAGGTTGGGAATGACGTGGCGGATCAGAATGCCGCGCTGGCCTATGCCCATCGCCTCCGCCGCCTGGACATATTCCTGCCGCCGGATCGACAGCGCCTGTCCACGCACGATGCGCGCCATGTCGAGCCACAGCACGGCGCCGACCGCCAGGAACATCAGCACGAAGTTCCGGCCGAAGAACACCACCAGCATAATGACGAAGAAAATGAACGGCAGCGAATAGAGCACATCGACAATGCGCATCATCACCTCGTCTATCCTGCCGCCGGCAAGGCCGGACGCAGCGCCGTAGAGCACGCCGATGACGCCCGCAACGACCCCGGCGAGCAGGCCGATGGCCAGCGAGATGCGCCCGGCCATCAGCGTCCGCGACAGGAGATCGCGGCCGGTATTGTCGGTGCCGAACAGGAAATACTGCTGCCTGATTGAAGCGCTCATCACCGCTTCAAGGCCGTCAGCCGATTTGCTCTCTATCTTGGTGTTGTCGAAGGCATCGGAACGGTCGAGGTAGCGGACATTGCGGTCGTCGATCGGCTTGCGCGATGTGACGGTAACGAAGATGCGATTGTCTTCCTGCCGCCACTGCTTGATGTCGACACGCATGCGCTTGATCGCCTCGTTGAGCGCGGTTTCTATCTTGTCAGGCTTCGGATAGGCCGACAAGCTCGGCGGCATGCGCACATAGTCGGCGTAGATGGTGGTGTATCGATGCGGCACCAAAGAGGGTCCGAACACGCTGAGGATCGCGATGAAGGCAAGATAATACAGGCTGAACATGGCGGCGCGGTTGGCCTTGAGGCGCGCCCAGGCATCGCCCCACAGGGAACGGCCGACGATGGCCGGAGCGGTGGCTGCGATGTCAGTCATAGCGCACCCTCGGATCGACGAAGGCATACATGACGTCGACGATCAGGTTGAAGACGATGGTGAACAGCGCGATGACCACCACGGTGCCCATGACCAGCGTGTAGTCACGGTTGAGCGCGGCCTCGACGAAATAGCGGCCGATGCCGGGAATGGAAAAGATCGTCTCGACGATGATCGAGCCGGTGAGCAGTGCCGCCGCCGCCGGGCCGGTGAAGGAGACAATCGGCAATATGGCGCCGCGCAGCGCATGCTTGACGACCACCGACCAGTCCGACAGGCCGAGCGCACGTGCGGTGCGAATGTGGTGCGAGCGCAACGATTCGATCATCGAGCCGCGCATCAGGCGGGCGACGATGGCGATCTGCGGCAAGGCGAGGGTCAGCACAGGGCCGATCTTGTTGAGCAGGGCGCCATCGCCCCAGCCGCCGATCGGCAGCAGTTTCCAGGTCAGACCGAACAGAAGCTGGATAACCGGCGCGATGACGAAGGTCGGAATGGTGCTGCCGGCGGTCGCCAGAGCGATCACCGAATAGTCGGCAAGCTTGTTCTGGTTGAGCGCGGCAATGGTGCCGAGGAGGCCGCCGAGCAGCAGCGCCAGGATCAGGGCCGAGGCGCCGATCTGGATCGAAACGGGCAGGCCCCTGGCAAACAATTCGCCGACAGTGAAATCCGGCATGTTGTAGCTCGGACCGAAATTGCCGCGCAGCAGATTGCCGAGATAGTGGACATATTGCAGCCAGAGCGGGTCGTTGAGACCGAACTGCGCTTCGAGATTGGCCTTGATCTCGGGGCTCAGGCCCCGCTCCTGATTGAACGGGCCGCCAGGCGCGACGCGTATCAGGAAGAACGCCATGGTCACGATGACCAACAGCGTCGGAATGGCGGTCAGAAGCCGCCGGAATACGTAACGCAGCATCGGTTCCCCGCTTTGCTAGCAAACCGGGACCGCCGCCCCTAACGCATGACCCGAGCCGAAGGTCCGGAGAGGATCACCTGCAAAATCAAGGCGTTACAGCGCCCTGTGCGCGCCCCAAAGGACGCGCGGCGCTGTAAAGGAGCGGCAGTCCGGCCAAGGAGATCAGTCCTTGGAGATGAAGCGGGACGGATGCACATCCATGACGTTGTCCTCGAAGCCATGAAGCTTCGGAGAAACGATATCCTTGTAACTATAGTAGAGAAGCGGGATGTTGCCGACGTCATCGACGAGGATGCGCTCGGCCTCGGCGAGTTCTTTCATCCGCTCTTCAGGCTTGCCGCCGGCGGCGGCCGCCTCGTCCATGGCCTTCTCGAATTCCGGGCTGTTGTAGCTCGAATAGTTGTTGCCGCTTGCCTTGCGGGAGATGCCGAGGAAGGTTTCCGGATCCTTGTAATCCGCAATCCAGCCGGCACGCGCCACGTCGTAGTCGCCCTTCTGCTCAAGGAAGGAGTAGTGGGTCTTGGTGTCGGTGTTGAGCAGCGTGATTTCGACGCCGAGCGGCTTCAACTGCTCCTGGATGGCGACTGCAGTGTTCTTGTGGTTTTCCGACGTGTTGTAGCGGATTTCCATCTTCAGCGGTTTCTCGGGCGTATAGCCAAGCTTCTCGAGTACCTTCTTGGCCTCATCCTCGCGGTCGATCTGCGACATGTCCGCGTATTTGGCCATTGCCGGCGTATAGCCCTCAACGCCCGGAGGCACCATCGAATAGCCGGGCAGCATTGAGTTCTGCCAGACCTTTTCGGCAAGGAAATCGCGGTCGACTGCCATGGAGATGGCATTGCGCAGTTCGACGTTGTCCCACGGAGCCTTGTCGGTCTTGATCGAAAAATAGTAGGTGCCGAGGTAAGGTCCAACGCGAATCTGATCGCCAAACTTGGCCTTGAGATCGGCGAGCTGCTCGGTCGGGAGATCGTCGTAGCTGTCGAGTTCGCCGGCCTCGAAGCGCTTTATCGCCGACGAACGATCTTCGGTCGGGATATAGTTGACGACGTCGAGCTTGACGCTCGCAGCATCCCAGAATTTCGGATTCTTGACCAGTTTGATGTGGTCGTTGGGAACCCACTCCGTCAGGGTAAAGGGGCCGTTGGAGACCAGATTGCCCGGCTTGATCCAATCGGCGCCGAGCTTGTCAATGGACGCCTTGCTGACCGGATAAGTCGCCTGGTGGGTCAGCATTTCAAGGAAATAGGGCGTGGGCGCCTTCAGCGTCACTTCCAGGGTATTTGCGTCGATTGCCTTGACGCCCATCTCCTCCGGCTTCGCCTTCTTGGTGTTCACCTCCTCGGCGTTCTTCACGGGATAGAGCATCGAAGCATATTCGGCGCCGGTGGCCGGATCTTCCAGCCGATGAAACGCGTAGACGAAGTCATCTGCCGTGACCGGGCTACCATCCGACCAGACACCGTCCTTGCGCAGCTTGAAGGTGTAGACGGTGCCGTCGTCCGATACAGTCCAGCTTTCGGCGGCGCCCGGAATGACGTTCGCCTTCTGGTCTTGCATGACCAGCCCCTGGAACAGGTCACGCAATACTGCGGCTTCGTATATTGTCGAGGTCTTGTGCGGGTCGAGCGACTCCGATTCGGCGGCGGTGCCGCGGTTGTAGACGACCTCGGCGAAGGCTGGCGTGTAGAACGTGCCGGCGGCCAAAGCCATGGTTGTGGCGAACACCGTCGCCTTCAGCATGTTTTTCAGCATGAAGTTCTCCCTGTCGAGGCGGCCGTTCAGCTGCGCCTCTTGAGTGTTGACGCCCCGAAGCCGATTAGCTGGCCTCTTTGAGCGCGCCGCCGGTTCCCTTTCCGGCGGCTGGTGGGCAAACAGTAACGTGGTGATTTTTTATTTCAACAGACTCGTGAGGTCACCCTAAGTAAGGCGCAGCGACAGCCACTGCGCGATCGGCAAAATAGCAGTCGAGCCCGTGGACCGAGCCTCAGCGCCGACGTGACCGGTTCCGCGTCAATCTCACCAAGGCCTCTTGAGAAAGCCCCTCCCCGTTACGCGCCAAACAGCCGCCGGTCCCAGTAGACCGGCTGGTGCAGGCTCGTGTGGATCTTTGAAAACTCCGGATGCGCCGGATTGATCAGCACATTGCAATCGAGACGCGCCACGACACTCGGCACCAGCAGGATGGCGCTGCGCCGTTCTAAACACCAGGTTTCGCCGAATCCGTGGCTCACCATCGCCGGCATCGTGTCCCAGCCGGGCAGTGACGGCTGGGAAAAGACCTCGTAACTCAGTCCGCGCGGGATTGTGACTTCGATGTAGTGCTGGTTGGGCGGCAGTCGGCCGCTGCCATGCACCAGCTTTTCCAACAGGGTCGTCGAATAGTGCTCGCTGGTGTAGATGATTGGACTTCCGGGCGTGTTCCACCGCCCTGGCGCGATTGTCGAGCCGGTCGCATCGAAGATCGGGTAGGTGCCGGCCGGATCGCCGATACGAAAGGACGATAGAATGCGATCGAGAGTCTGCGCCGTCACGCAGCACTGCCGTACTTCAGACCTGCGAGAATATCGACCACCATTTCGGCACCGAACTCGCTCATGATAACGACATCGATCGGTCGCTTGTCCTCAATCATCGGGTGCGGCCGAAACAGGAAATCGCGCGCTTCCTCCTCGTTCTGCCAGACATCGACAGCAAGGCCCCAGACGCGCGCGACGCGGGCCAATCGTGTGCCCTCGTCCGACGAGAGGCGTTGTACCGCCTTGCGCCGCTCGTAGGTCGCCTTGGGGATCAGCCGGTATTTGAACTGAGCATCGCCAGGCGCCAGAAGATGCGCAACGCGCTCAAGTGCGCCAATGGGAAGTCCATCCTCGATCCGGGAGATCAGCCCGAAAGGCGACCGCGCCGCCACCTCTTTAACGGGCAGCCCCAACACGTCGGCGACATTTCCGAGCGCTAGCATATCACTCTCCATTCCATGTGAGGCAATAGTTAGCCTCACATGACGCGTCATGCAAGCCCCGCATCAGTGCAGACCGATCCGCCAACGATCTTTGCTGCCACCCGTTCGCGGCAACGCAAACGAACAATTCGAAATCCAAAACCTACCCACCTCCTGCGCCATCAACGACGTCATCGGTGCAGGGTCATGGCATCCTCTCTCTAATTCCGATCCGGGTTTGGATAGGTGGAGCAATCGTGCCAGTCACGATCATGCGAATACCGGTCCGAACCCGGTGGTTGCGACGATGCAGTCGCGCCCCCTGTTCTTTGCGACATAGAGATTCTGATCAGCGCGCAGCAGGATGTCGTTCAAGGTTTGGCCTGGTCCGTGCACGCAAATCCCGATGCTGACGGTGATTTCTCGGTCCTCGATGCCGACTGCCCGTCTGACACCGCGCATATTCTGTCTGATGCGCTCGGCTACTTCCAATGTCTTGTCGCGGCCGGCTTCGACCAGGAACACAGCGAACTCCTCGCCGCCGATGCGCGCCGCCAAGTCGCTTTCCCGAATCGAGTTGCGAATAACGCTGCCCATCTCCTGGAGGACCGCATCACCGATGGCATGACCAAAGGTGTCGTTGACGGATTTGAAATGATCGGCGTCGATGAACAGTACGGCGCCTTCCTTGAAGGCCTCGGATCCCACGATTGCCTCGGCCCCCTCAAAGAAGGTTTTCCTGTTGGCGAGGCTTGTGAGGTGGTCGATGCGTGCTGCCTGGTCGAGCCTGGCGGCCATCAAGGCGAGATTCAACTGCTGTCTCAGGAAGAAATAGCCGAGCGGAAATCCAACCGCGATGGTGATGACCGTTGTCAAAAACAAGTCCAAGAGGAGGCGGTCGGCAAAGAAGATGCCATAGAAAACGAGGGTGAGAGTATCCGCACCGACGATGGCTGCCAGAACCACGACGCAGGTCTGCCTGAACAGCGAGAGCTTCCCGAAGCGTGTCAGGAAATAATGTGATGCCGTCATTCCGCCAACTGCCTTTGGGTAACCCTAACCCGTGAGTGGTAAACACAAGTTACAACTAGCGGCAGCAATTTTGACACAACCCGCACGTCAGATCCTACACATTGCGCGAAAACCCTTGCGCCTCGTGGGAAGTTGGGACGGGCAATAGCCTGCAGCGGATCGCATGATATTGATGCAAGTGAATGGGGTCCCTTACTAACTAAACCCTACGTTGTGGTCGATGGGATCGACGGCGCTTTCTCTGCAACGAGCAGGTTGCGCCGCTTTTGTTGAAGAAGTCGGGCGTCGAATCGGGGCGCTGCGTCGGCTGGTGAATTCCACGACTTGGCGGAAGAACCGCTTCAAGCATTCGCTTCCGGCAGGAAATCTGTCGTCGATTCCACTTTGCCAGAATGTCTTAAGCCGCCTTTAAGCAACCACGGATTACATCTTTTGCGGGCTTCGGTATGTCTTGATAGGCGACGGACATGAACAGCGCGGAAACTGGGACAATAGCTAAAAAGCAGCGCAATACGCGTCAGCTAAAACGCAAATTACACCAGTTTCGAGAACCGTCCGGAACGTCCGCGATCGAATTTGCACTGCTTGCGCCCATTTTCATCTTGCTTCTGCTCGGCATGGTTGCATATGGCATCTATTTTGGCGCCAGTCACTCCGTGCAGCAGATCGCAGCGGACGCCGCACGCACGGCGATTGCCGGGCTGAACGAAGATGAGCGCCAGGCGCTGGTGACCAGTTTCGTCACCACCAATGCCGCGGGATATCCATTCGTCGATTCCGACAAGCTGACCTACCAGGCCAAGGACAGCACGGCCGACGGAAACCAGTTCGTCGTGTCCATCCAATATGATGCCCGCAACCTGCCGGTCTGGAATCTGTTCCCGGCACTGCCAATGCCTGGCACCACGATCTCACGCCAGTCGACAATCCGGGTTGGAGGCATCTGAATGTCGCAAACTTTGGCGCGCAGGATCGGCCGGGTCGCCCGCTCGATGCTTGGCGACATGACGGCGAACTTCGCCGTCATGACGGCGCTGTGCGCACCGTTCGCGCTGGCGCTGGCCGCCTTCGCCATCGATGAAGGCTCGATCTATGTGGAGCGCCGGGAGGCTCAGTCGCTGGTCGATCTGGCGGCAATCACCGCCGCCTCCAACATCAACAACATTGAAGCCGCGGTGGTGACCACGCTCGGCGACAACGGAATGCCGGGTATCGTTGTTCAGAAGGCAGGGCAGACGATCACCCCTGCCCTCGGAAAGACTGTCGTGTCGGTCACCCCCGGCCGATATTCAGCAGAGTCGTCGCTCGGCGTCGACAAGCGCTTCGAGGCCGGCAAAACGCCCTACAACGCCGTCCATGTCACGCTGAAAAAGGTTCCTGCCCGCTATTTCGCGAGTTCGCTTATCCCTACGCCGGTGATCGGCACCCAAGCCGTGGCCAGCATAGCGCCGCAGGCGATGTTCTCGGTCGGGTCCAGGCTTCTCAGCGTCAATGGCGGCATCCTCAACGCTCTTCTCAGCAAGTTCCTGGGCGGCAACATCGCGCTCAGCGTCATGGACTACAACGCTCTGATCGCTGCCGACGTGAACCTGCTTTCGTTCATCGATGCCCTTGCCGTTGAGATGCAGCTGACGGGTGTCAGCTATTCGGAGGTGCTGGCTTCCAAAGCGACGGTGGGCGAGATAGCGACCGCCATGGCTAATGTTTCACCCGTTGGCAGCACCAGCAAGCTGGCTTTGCAGACAATCGCGTCAAGGACCACCAACACGGTCAAGATACCGCTCAATCATCTTGTCGATCTTGGATCAATGGGCCAGTTGGGCCTCGGGCAAAAGTCGCCCGGCTTTTCGGTCGACGCCAGCGCCATGGGCATGCTGACCACCGCTGCTGCACTGGCCAACGGCTCGAAGCAGGTCGAGCTCAATCTCGGAGCCGCCATTCCGGGGCTTGCCTCCACCACGCTTGCGATTGCAATCGGCGAACCTGCACAATTCTCGCCATGGCTGACAATCGGCGAGAAGGGTGCTGTGGTGCGTACGGCGCAGACGCGGATCAAGCTGGTGGCGTCCGTCGGCGGCAGCAATGCGAACCTCGGTGGCGGCATCAGCCTGCTGGCCGTCAAACTGCCGTTGCATGTCGAGGTGGCCTCTGCCGAAGCCAAGCTGACCGACATCAGCTGCCCGACGGGGCACCCCGACAGTTTGAAAGTTACTATTGCCGCACGTCCGGGCCTTGCCTCGCTGCACCTTGGCGCCAGCGATGCCGATAACAGCCCCTCCGCCTTCGCCGATTTCAGCAACCCACAATCGTTTCAAAATGCCGAAATCGCGCAGGTCAGCGTGAAGCTTCTGTTTCTCACCCTCAATCTGATCGGCGTGAATGGTTCTGCAGCCGTTGAGATCGCCAACAACGATCCGACGATCTTGACCTTCAACAGCACCGACATCGCAAGCAAGACGATAAAGAACGCCTCGACGAAGAACCTGACGCAATCTCTCACCACGTCGCTGGTCAACAATTTGTCGCTTTCGGTCAGTGCGCTGGGCCTCGGGCTTGATGTAACCGCCTTGCTCGGAACCGTGAAGCCGGCAGTGGTGGCGCTGCTGAACGGCGTGACGGCGCCGGTCGACGAATTGGTTTACAACGTGCTTGGGGCGCTGGGCGTGCGCGTCGGCGAGGCCGATGTCCGGGTCATGGGCGCGACTTGCGGGCGCTCTGTGCTTGTTCAGTGAGTTGGAGAGATCAGCCGGCTCGTCCGAGAAAGCAGCCCAACGGCGGCAGCGACAGAATCTTTTCCTGCAAGGCGGCACCAGCGCCAAGGTCGATCATCTCTGCGACATCGATACCCTGCGGCAACGGCCAGTTGGCCGGCTCCTCGGCGAAGTTGAAAGCGCACAGCAGCTTCTCGCCGCCGCCTTCGCGCATGAAGGCAAGCACATCGCCCTCGGCATCGAGAAAGCGGATCGAACCTTGTACCAGCGCCGCATGCCGTTTGCGCAACGCCAGCATCGCCCGATAGCTGGCCAGAACTGACTTTTCCTCGCCGTTCTGGATGTCGACCGCGCGGGCGCGATGGCTTTCCGGGATTGGAAGCCACGGCCTGCCGATTGAAAAGCCGGCATTGTTGGCGCCCTTCTCCCACACCATCGGCGTGCGGCAGCCATCCCTGCCCTTGAACCCCGGCCAGAAGCGGATGCCGTAAGGATCGCGCAGATCCTCGAACGCCAATTCCGCCTCCTCCAGCCCGAGTTCCTCACCCTGATAGAGGCAGATCGATCCTCGCAGGCATGACAGCAGCGCGATGGAGAACTTCGCCGTCCTTTCCGGGTCGCCGCCGGGCCTTGTCCATCGCGTCACATGGCGAACGACATCGTGGTTGGAAAACGCCCAGCAGACCCAGCCGTCGGAGACAGCACTCTCGAACGCTTCGACGCAGCCACGCACATGCGCCGCCGAGAATTGCGGACCGAGCAGGTCGAATGTGTAGCACATGTCGAGCTTGTCGCCGCCGCTGGTGTAGGCGGCGAGTGTCTGCAACGAACGGGCTTCGTCGCCGACCTCGCCGACAGCGGCGCGGCCCTCATATTCGTCGAGCAGCGCCCGAAACCGCTTGAGGAAAGCCAGGTTTTCGGGCTGCGTCTTGTCAAACAAATGCTCCTGATAGAGGTACGGATTGGTTTCGGTGTTGGTGCCTGCGACGCTTGACGCCAGCGGCGGGTTGCTGCGCAGCCAGCGGTCATGGACATAGTAGTTGACGGTATCGAGGCGAAACCCGTCGACGCCGCGCTCCAGCCAAAACCGCACCGTTTCCAGCAAGGCGTCCTGAACCTCCGGATTGTGGAAATTGAGGTCCGGCTGCGAGGCGAGGAAATTGTGCATGTAATACTGCCTGCGGGTCGCGTCCCACTCCCAGGCTGGGCCGCCGAAGACCGACAGCCAATTGTTGGGCGCGGTGCCGTCGGGCCTCGGATCGGCCCAGACATACCAATCCGCCCTGGGGTTATCGCGGCTCGTACGGCTTTCGATGAACCATTCGTGCCGGTCGGACGAATGCGACAGGACCTGGTCAATAATGACTTTCAGGCCGAGACGGTGGGCCTCGGCGACCACCGCGTCGAAATCCTCTGATGTGCCGAACATAGGATCGACGGCTGTATAGTCGGAGACGTCATAGCCCATATCGGCCATCGGCGACTTGAAGAAGGGCGACAGCCAGACGGCGTCGGCGCCAAGCGATGCGACATGCGCCAGCCTCGATGTGATACCACGCAGATCGCCACCGCCGTCCCCCCTCGTGTCCTGGAAGGAGCGCGGGTAGATCTGGTAGATGACGCAGCCGCGCCACCACTCGGCGTGGTCACTTGCCACTCGGGTTCTCCTTTATCTGAGCCTGGGCGGCTTCGTGTTCGATCATGAAGATCACCGTTCGCCCCGGCACCGGCCGTGAAATGCCGGCTGCGCCGTCCGGTGTTTCGATGGCTGGCTGCCAGCGAAATCCGTCGCGCCCTGGCAGCGTGAACATACACGCCCGGCGATCGCCATTGATGACAACGGCAAATCGGCAATCATCGCTGCCGAGCATCATAACCAGGCGGTACCGCCCCGGATCCCGCCAGCCTGCCTCGTCGAGCGGCGTGCCGGTTTCAGTGAGCCAGACCGCGTCCGGGTTTTCTGATCCGGGCGGCGGCTCTCCGGTCAGGAAGCGCGTGTCGGAAAGCGCCGGCACGGAACGACGCATCGCGGCGAGCAAAACGGCGTATTGTTCCAGCGCCTGGTCGCGCCCGGCCCAGTCGAGCCAGGTGATCTCGTTGTCCTGCGCATAGGCGTTGTTGTTGCCCTTCTGGGTGCGGCCGAATTCGTCGCCGGCGGTCAGCATGATCGTGCCGCGTGAGGCAAACAGCGTGGCCAGCAGCGCACACCGGTCATCGAAACGGGCCGTAACGATCGCCCGGTCGCCGGTCTCGCCCTCGACGCCATTGTTCCAGGATAGGTTGTCGTCGTGGCCATCGCGGTTCTGCTCGCCATTGGCCTCATTGTGCTTGTGCTCGTAGGCAACGATGTCGGCCAGCGTCATGCCGTCATGCGCGGCAATGAAATTGACGCTGCGGCTCGTCTGCTGGCTTGGCTTGGCAAACAGGTCGGATGAGCCGGCAACCCGGGTCGCCAGCGCGCCGACCATGCCGCTATGGCCGCGCCAGAACCGGCGGATGTCGTCGCGATATCTGTCGTTCCATTCGAGGAAGGGCGGCGGAAAATTGCCAAGCTGATAGCCGTCCGGGCCGATATCCCATGGCTCGGCGATAAGCACCCGGTCGCCAAGGAGCGGATCATCCCGAATAGCCATGAGCAGTGGCGCAGCGGCGTCGAACGCGCCATCGACCCGCCCCAGAATGGGCGCCAGATCGAAGCGGAAACCATCGACGCCGGCATGGCGGACAAAGTGACGAAGCGTGTCGAGCACCATTTCCCTGACGACCGGATGACCGCAAGCGACGGTGTTGCCGGTGCCGGTGTCGTTGATCAAGCTGCCGTCCGGCCGATGCCGGTAGTAGGCGCGGCTGTCGAGGCCGCGCAGCGACAGCGTCGGCCCAAGCCTGTCGCTTTCGCCGGTGTGGTTGAAGACAAGATCGAGGATGACGCCGATGCCGGCCCCACGCAGCGTGGCAACCGTCTGCCGCAATTCCGCGAGACCGCCGGGCGCCAGACGCGGATCGAGCGCCATGAAGGTCACGGGATTGTAGCCCCAGGCATTGCGCAGCCCGAGCGGCGGCAAATGCCGCTCGTCGATCGATGCCGTCACCGGCATCAGTTCGACCGCCCCGACCCCGAGCTTTTTCAGGTGCTCGACGATAGCCGGGTGGGCAAGGGCTGCAACCGTCCCGCGCTGGTGCTTCGGGATGTCCGGATGCAGCATGGTGAAGGCGCGCACCGGCACTTCATAGATCAGGCCACCGGGCTGGAACAGCGGCGGCAAGACGGGCACCGGCCGCGGCAGGGTGGCGGTAATCGCCTTCGGCAGCAGCGGCGCAGTGTCCGTGCCCTCGCCCCGGCGCGCGGCGAGCCTGACGTCATAGACATAAGACCTGTCGATTTCGACGGCATAGGGGTCGACCAGCAGCTTGTCGGGATCGAACCAAAGCCCGTTCTCGGGCGTATAATCGCCATTGGCGCGAAATCCGTATCGGGTGCCGGCGGCGAGGCCGGCGACGAAAAGCGCGTGAACGCCCTCGCCTTCCGGCTGGAGTTCGAGCCGGTCGATCTCCCCCTCTCCCTGCTCATCGAAGATCGAGACCCAGAGCCGGCTGGCCGCGGACGACCATGCGGCAAAGCGGATGCCGCCGCGGGTGACGGTGGCACCGAGTGAGTTCATACGGCGACCCCTTCTCCCCTTGTGGGAGAAGGTGGATTGGCGCGCAGCGCCGAGACGGATGAGGGGTGCTGGAAGAAACGAGGCATGGGCGATTTGAGCAAAGGTGTGCGCCAAGCTGGAACACCCCTCATCCGACCGAGCTTCGCTCGGCCACCTTCTCCCACAAGGGGAGAAGGGGGAGCCTCGCAACGCAGGCCGAACTCAGACGGCCGGCTGTCAACCAAACTCACGTAATCACGCTCGGCTCGGCGCGGCCGGTATGGCTGCGTATCCCGGCAATATCATCGGCTGCCGCAATCAGGTCGGCAAGCGCCTCCTGCGTGTCGAGATCGTGCCTGGACTTGTCCGGCTCGTAGCGCTCGATATAGACGCGCAGCGTCGCCCCCGAGGTACCGGTGCCGGAGAGACGGAAGACGACGCGCGATCCGCCTTCGAACAGCACCCTGATGCCCTGGTTCCTGGCTATCGAGCCGTCGACCGGGTCGTGATAGGCGAAATCGTCGGCGCTGGCGATCTTCATGCCGCGCACGCTGGTGCCGGGCAACGAAGCGAGCCTGGCCCGCAATTCGTCGACCAGAGCATTGGCGCGGTCGGTCTCGACCTCCTCGTAGTCATGGCGTGAGTAGTAATTGCGGCCATAGGCGGCCCAGTGCTCGGTGACGATCTGCTTGGCGCTTTCGCCGCGGGCAGCGAGGATATTGAGCCACAAAAGCACGGCCCACAGCCCGTCCTTTTCGCGCACATGGTTGGAGCCGGTTCCGGCACTTTCCTCGCCGCAGATCGTCGCCATGTCGGCATCGAGCAGATTGCCAAAGAATTTCCAGCCGGTCGGCGTTTCATAGATGCCGATGCCGAGCTTTTCGGCGACGCGGTCGGCTGCACCGCTGGTCGGCATCGAGCGGGCGATGCCTTTCAGGCCGGCCTTGTAGCCCGGCGCCAGATGAGCATTGGCGGCGAGCATAGCCACCGAATCCGACGGGGTGACGAAAATGCCCTTCCCGATGATCAGGTTGCGGTCGCCGTCGCCGTCGGAAGCGGCGCCGAAATCCGGCGCATCCGGTCCCATCATCTCGTCATAGAGGTGCTTTGCGTGGACCAGGTTCGGGTCTGGGTGGTGGCCGCCGAAATCCGGCAGGGGAACGAAGTTGCGGGCGGTGCCTTTCGGCGCGCCGAGCCGGTTTTCCAGGATCTCCTTGGCATAGGGACCGGTCACGGCATGCATGGCGTCGAAGCGCATGCGGAAGCCTGACTTGAACAGCTCACGCAACGCATCGAAATCGAACAGATTTTCCATCAGCTCGGCATAGTCGGCGACCGGGTCGATCACCTCGACGGTCATGCCGCCCGCCTCGACGGTACCGATCGTGTCGAGGTCGACCGTGCCGATATCGGCGGTCTTGAAGCTCGAAATCGTCTTGGTCTTGGCGAAGATCGCGTCGGTCAGCCTTTCCGCTGCCGGGCCGCCATTGCCGGCATTGTATTTGATGCCGAAATCCTCGTGCGGGCCGCCCGGATTGTGGCTGGCCGACAGGATGATGCCGCCGAAGGTATTGTATTTGCGAATGATGTTGGAAGCGGCCGGCGTCGACAGGATGCCGCCCTGCCCGACCATCACCTTGCCGAAACCGTTTGCCGCCGCCATGGCGATGGCCTTTTGGATGACCTCGCGGTTGTAAAAGCGGCCGTCGCCGCCGATCACCAGCGTCTTGCCCTTGAACCCGTCCAGCGCATCGAAAATCGACTGGATGAAGTTCTCGGCATAGTGCTCCTGCTGGAACACCGGCACTTTCTTGCGCAGCCCGGATGTGCCGGGCTTCTGGTCGAGATAAGGTTTGGTGGCGACGGTGCGTATCATGCGTCAAGCCCTTTTCGAAAGCAGCAAGCGATAGAGTTCGAGGTATTTTTCTGCGCTTTTATCCCACGACACATCCGCCTTCATGCCTTGCCGCTGCATCGACGTCCAGATCGCAGGGTTGGCGTGCGCCGCGACCAGCCGGCGGATGGCGTGCAGCAAGGCGCCGGCATCGGCGGGTGCGAACTGGAAGCCGGTCGCCACACCTGCCGAAATCGCCGCTTCATTGGCGTCGATGACGGTGTCGGCAAGACCGCCGGTGCGGGCGACGACCGGCACGCAGCCATAGCGCAGGCCGTAAAGCTGCGTCAGTCCGCAAGGCTCGAAGCGCGACGGGATGATGATTGCGTCACAGCCGCCCTGCATGGTGTGGGAAAGCGCCTCGTCATAACCGACGACGACGCCGATGCGACCGCGATGGCGGGCGGCGGCGGCCAGCAGTGCGCCTTCGAGGCCGGCGTCGCCGGACCCCAGGATCGCCAGGCGGGCACCCCTCGCAACAATCCCGTCGACGACCGTTGCCAGTATGTCCATTCCCTTCTGCCAGGTGAGCCGGCTGATCACGCAGACGATCGGACTGTCGTCGCGGTCAAGGTTGAAACGATCCTCGACGGCGGTCCGGTTGGGGTGCCGCGCCTTCAACGTCCTGGCCGTGTAGCTGGAGACCAGATGCTTGTCGGTTTCAGGGTTCCATATCTCGGTGTCGATGCCGTTGACGATGCCATACAGATCGACGGACCGCATGTTGATGAGGCCATCGAGCCCCATGCCGAATTCCGGCGAGCGGATCTCCTGCGCATAGGTCGGGCTGACTGTGGTGATGGCCCAGGCGGCCTGCAGGCCAGCCTTGAGGAAACCGACGCCGCCATAATATTCGACGCCGTCGAGCGCCATGGCCGCCGCCGGCAAGCCGAGTTCGCCAAAGATGCCGGCGCCGAACTGGCCCTGGAAAGCGAGATTGTGGACGGTGATCATTGACGGCGTGCCGACCGCCTTGCCGTAGCGCATATAGGCCAGCGTCATCGCCGATTGCCAGTCATGGGCATGGACGATGTCAGGCTGGTAACCCGAGACGGCGCCGCCGGCGATGTCGCCGCCAACCTGACTCAGGGCCGCGAAACGCCGCCAATTGTCCGGCCAGTCGGCGCCGGTGGCATTGCCATAGGGGCCGCCGGGGCGATCGAACAGATGCGGCGCGTCGAGCACGAACAGGTCGAGCCCGGCGATCTGGACGGCATGGACCGAAGCCTTGCCGCCTTGCAGCAGCGGATAGTGGTGAACGGGTTTTTTCTTCTTGAAGGCATCGATGATCTGGGGATAGCCGGGAACAAGCGTGCGCATCGCCACGCCCTTGCCGGCGAGCGCGATGGGCAACGCGCCGGTCACGTCGGCAAGCCCGCCAGTCTTGATCAGAGGGAATATTTCGGGCGTGACCGACAGGACCTGCATTCACGACAGTCCCAGTTTGTCGATCATGGCCTGCGTGACGAGGCAGATGCCCTTTTCGGAAACGCGGAAGCGCTTGGCGTCGAGGACGGGATCCTCGCCGACCACGAGCCCTTCGGGAATCCTGACGCCATGATCGATCACCACGCGCTTCAATCTCGCGCTGCGGCCGACCTGGCAGTCGGGCAGCATGACGACGTCCTCGAGCGTCGAATAGGAGTTGATGCGCGCGCCGGTGAAGATCAGGCTTCGCTTCAGCGACGCGCCTGAGACGATGCAATCGCCCGAGACCAGCGAGGATACCGCTGAGCCACGGCGACCATCCTCGTCATGCACGAACTTTGCCGGCGGCTTCAGCTCGGCATAGGTCCAGATCGGCCAGTCGCGGTCGTAGAGGTCGAGCTCCGGCGTGATGTCGGTGAGGTCGATATTGGCTTCCCAATAGGCGTCGACGGTCCCGACATCGCGCCAGTAGGCTTCGTTCTCGGCGGTCGAGCGCACGCAGGATTTGGCGAAGCGATGGGCGATTGCCTTGCCGTGCTCGACGACATAGGGGATGATGTCCTTGCCGAAGTCACGGCTTGAGCCCGGTTCGGCCGCGTCGCGGCGCAGTTGCTCCATCAGGAACTTGGTCTTGAACACGTAGATGCCCATCGAGGCCAGGGCAAAATCCGGCTTGTCGGGAATGCCGGGCGGATCGGCGGGCTTCTCGATGAAGGAGATGATGGTGTCCTTCTTGTCGACATGCATGACGCCGAAGCCGGTCGCCTCCATGCGCGGCACTTCGAGGCAGCCGACGGTGACGTCGGCGCCGGCGTCGACATGCTGGCGAAGCATCAGCTCATAGTCCATCTTGTAGACGTGATCGCCGGCCAGGATGACCATGTATTCGGGCCCGTAGGCCTCGATGATGTCGATGTTCTGGTAGACGGCATCGGCCGTGCCCTCATACCATTGCGTTTCCGATACGCGCTGACTGGCCGGCAGGATGTCGAAGCTCTCGTTGCGCTCGGGCCGCAGGAAGTTCCAGCCGCGCTGCAGGTGGCGGATCAGCGAGTGCGCCTTATACTGGGTGGCCACGCCGAGGCGGCGAATACCGGAATTGAGCGCATTGGAGAGCGCAAAATCGATGATGCGCGTCTTGCCGCCGAAATAGACCGCCGGTTTGGCGCGCCGGTCGGTCAATTCCTTGAGGCGGCTGCCACGGCCGCCGGCCAGAACATAGGCCATGGCATCGCGCGCCAGCGGCTGGGTCCGTTTTATCTCTGCCATTCTTATCCTCCCAAGTTACGCGCTGCGAGACATCGCCTAGTCCGGAGCAAATTCGAGCATGATCGTCGACAGCGGCGGCAACAGCATCGTCGCCGAGATGCCTCCTGCTTCCTTCCGAGCCTCGACGGCACCGTCATTGCCCTTGCCGGAACCGCCATAGTCGGAGGCGTCCGTGTTGATGATCTCGCGCCATCTTCCAGCCATTGGCAACGGCACGCGGTAATTGTCGCGCGGCACCGGCGTAAAATTGGAGATGACGGCGACCGGGTTTCCGCCCGGCGCGCTGCGCAGCCAGGCAAAGACCGAGTTGGCGCTGTCGTCGACGATCAGCCAGGAAAAGCCCTCCGGTTCGCAATCGCGCGCATGCAACGCCGGCCGTGAGCGGTAGAGATAGTTGAGATCGCGCACCGTCTGCCAGACGCCGCGGTGGGCCTGGAAATCGAGCAGGTTCCAGTCGAGTGCGCGCGCCTCGCTCCACTCGCGGCGCTGGGCGAATTCCTGCCCCATGAACAACAGCTTCTTGCCGGGGTAGCCCCACATAAAGGCGTAGTAGGCGCGCAGCGTCGCGAATTTCTGCCAGTCGTCGCCGGCCATCTTGCCAAGCAGCGTCCCCTTGCCGTGCACGACCTCGTCATGGGAGAGCGGCAGCACGAAATTCTCTGAGAAGGCGTAGACCAGACCGAAGGTGATGTCGCCGTGGTGATGCTTGCGGAAAATCGGCTCTTTGGAGAAATACTCCAGCGTGTCGTGCATGAAGCCCATGTTCCACTTGAAGCCGAAACCCAGCCCGCCCTCATGTACCGGCTGCGAAACTTTTGGCCATGAGGTCGATTCCTCGGCGATCGTCATCACACCCGGATGATGACCATAGACTTCCTTGTTCATCCTCTGGAGGAAGCTGACCGCCTCGAGGTTTTCGCGCCCGCCTTTTTCGTTGGGAATCCATTCGCCGGCCTTGCGCGAATAGTCGAGGTAGAGCATCGAGGCGACGGCATCGACGCGCAAACCGTCGACATGGTATTTTTCGGCCCAGAACAGCGCATTGTTGACCAGGAACGAGACCACCTCGCGCCGGCCGAAATTGTAGATCGCGGTGTTCCAGTCGGGATGGAAGCCCTTGCGCGGGTCGGCATGCTCATAGAGCGCGGTGCCGTCGAAATTGGCCAGGCCATGCGCGTCCACCGGAAAATGCGCCGGCACCCAGTCCAGGATGACGCCGATGCCGGCGCGGTGGGCGCCGTCGACGAACCGGGCAAAACCGTCCGGATCGCCGAAGCGGGCCGACGGCGCGTAGAGGCCCGTCGTCTGATAGCCCCAGGACGGATCATAGGGATGTTCGGAGATCGGCATGAATTCGATATGGGTGAAACCCGTGTCGACGACATACGGGATCAGCCGATCGGCAAGCTCGTCCCATGACAGGAAGCTGCCGTCGTCGTGAAGCTGCCAGGAGCCGGCATGGACCTCATAGATCGACACCGCCTCGCGGCGGGCGTCGGCGTTGCGCCAGAAATCGCGGTGCGCCTCGTCACCCCATTGATGCGCCGGCGGAAGCGCCGTCACCGAAGCGGTGGCCGGTCGCAGTTCGGACTTGAAAGCGAACGGATCGGCCTTCAGCGGCAGCCTCACGCCATCGGGCCCGATGATCTCGTATTTGTATGGCCGTCCGGCGCCGATGTCGGGGATGAACAACTCCCAGATGCCGGTGTCGCGGCGGACGCGCATCGTATGCCTGCGGCCGTCCCATTCGTTGAAGTCGCCGACCACCGAAACGCGCCTTGCATTGGGCGCCCAGACGGCGAAATGCACGCCGGATGCACCCTCGTGATCGATGAGATGCGCCCCGAGCTTGTCGAACAGCCTGAGGTGCGAACCTTCGGCGATGTAATAGTCGTCCAGCGGACCCAGTACCGGACCGAACGAATAGGGATCGGTCAGCCACCAGTCACCGCCGGCATTGCGCGCGTGATAGCGCAGCGGCTGACGCTTTCTGAGCGACAGGCTGCCCTCGAAGAAGCCGCCTTCGTCGCGCCTGGAGAGTTCGCCGGCATTCTTGCCGGTCAGCGTATAGGCAGTGACGAACTCGGCATGAGGGACGAAGCAGCGGGCGACAAAGCCCTTGTCGACCTCGTGCACACCGAGGACAGCGAAAGGATCACCATGCGTGCCGGCGACAATTGCCGCGACATCACCGGCTGACGCCAGTCCATCCGGCCCGCTTGTCGCAGCGGTCGCGCGCGGCTTCCTCATCAGGCAGTGACCCTCCCCGGCACCCGGACCACGTTGTTCGTGGCCTCATGCAATCATATCAAACGGGCACGTTCCAGATTTCTTTCGCATATTGGCGGATCGTGCGATCGGACGAGAACCAGCCGACGCGGGCGACATTGCGAATTGCCCTGGCGTACCAATCCGGGCTGTCGCGCCAGACGGCGTCGACATCGCGCTGGGTTGAGGCGTAGGCATCGAAATCCGCGGCGACCATGAACCAGTCGCTCTGATAGAGGCCGTTCATCAGGTCGCGATAGCGTTCCGGATCGTCAGGCGAAAAGACGCCCGTCGAAACGGCAGCCACGGCCTGCGCCAGTTCGGGAGAGGCTTCGATCACCGATCGCGGATCGTAGCCGTTGCTGCGCCGCTCGGCGACCTCTTCGGTGGTCAGGCCGAAAATGAAGATGTTGTCGTCGCCGACGCATTCCTTGATCTCGACATTGGCGCCGTCGAGCGTGCCGATGGTCAGCGCACCGTTCAGCGCAAATTTCATGTTGCCGGTGCCGGAGGCTTCCATCCCGGCGGTCGATATCTGCTCCGAAAGATCGGCGGCCGGCATCATGATCTCGGCCAGGCTGACATTGTAGTTCGGCACGAACACCACTTTGAGCAAGCCGCGAACGGCGGGGTCGCGGTTGATGACTTTGGCGACGTCGTTGGCGAGTTTGATGATCAGCTTGGCATTGTGATAGCTGGGCGCCGCCTTGCCGCCGAAGAACTTGACGCGTGGGATCCAGTTGCGCTCGGGATGGGAGCGGATCTGGTCGTAGAGCGCGACTGTTTCGAGGATGTTCAGGAGCTGGCGTTTGTATTCGTGGATGCGCTTGATCTGGATGTCGAACAGCGCCGAGGGATCGATCCTGATGCCGAGGCGGTCGGCGACGAGATTGGCGAGCTTGGCCTTGTTCGCCCGCTTGACTGCCGCGAACTTGTCGCGGAAGGCGGCGTCGTCGGCAAAGGCATCGAGCTCCTTGATCGCGTCTATATTGTCGAGGAAGCGGTCGCCGATCGCCTCGCGGGTGAGCGCGGTGAGACCGGGATTGCACTGGATCAGCCAGCGCCGCGGCGTGATGCCGTTGGTCTTGTTGTTGATGCGGTCGGGGTAGAGTCGGTGGAGCTCGGCAAACACCGTTTCCTTCATCAGCTCGGTGTGAAGGGCAGAGACGCCGTTGATCGAGTGCGAGCCGACAAACGCCAGATTGCCCATGCGCACCCGGCGCTCGCCGTTTTCCTGTATCAGCGAGATCTGGCTGATCTGCTCGTCAGAAAACTGATCGGAGGCGCGCGCCTCCAACAGCACTTCGGCGTTGATGGCGTAGACGATCTGCATATGGCGCGGCAACAGCCGCTCGAACAGCGGCACCGGCCAGCTTTCGAGCGCCTCTGGAAGCAGTGTGTGGTTGGTGTAGCCGAAAGTGCGCTTGGTGATGCTCCAGGCCTGATCGAAATCCATGCCGTGGACATCCATCAACAGGCGCATCAGCTCGGGCACGGCGATGGCCGGATGGGTGTCGTTCAGATGGATCGCCGCCTTGTCGGGCAGCGACTGCAGGTCGCCATACTGGCTGAGATGACGCTGAATGATATCCTGCAACGATGCGGTGGAAAAGAAATACTCTTGCCTGAGGCGCAGCTCCTGACCGGCCTTGTGGGAATCGGCAGGGTAAAGGACGCGCGACAAGGCATCGGCCTTGTTGCTTTCGGCGAGCGCACCGATGTGGTCGCCGGCGTTGAACTTGTCGAGCAGGATCGGATCGATCGGCATGCCGGACCAGAGCCGCAGCGTGTTGACGCGGTTGGCCCGCCAGCCAACCACCGGCGTATCGTAGGCAACCGCCAGAACATGTTCGATCGGCTTCCAGACGTGGCGCTCAAGCCTGCCGTCCTTCGAGGTGATCGATTCCACCGAGCCGCCGAAACCGACCTCGAATGAGCGTTCGCGCCGCTCGAACTCCCAGGGGTTGCCGTGATCGAGCCAGGTCTCGGGCAGCTCAACCTGCCAGCCGCCATGGATTTCCTGCCGGAACATGCCATTGGCGTAGCGAATGCCATAGCCATGCGCGGGAATGTCGACGGTTGCCATGCTTTCCATGAAGCAGGCGGCGAGCCGGCCGAGACCGCCATTGCCAAGCGCTGCATCTGGTTCGAGGGCCGCGATGAGGTCGAGGTCGACGCCGAGAGACCGCAGCGCTTCGCGCATATTGTCCATCAGGCCGAGATTGGAGAAGGCGTCGCGCATCAGGCGACCGATGAGGAATTCCAGTGACAGGTAATAGACGCGCTTTTCCTGATGGGCGTAGGCCTCTTGCGTTGCCTGCATCCAATGATCGACGATATGGTCGCGCACGACCTTTATCGAGGCGGTGAGCCAGTCGTATTGCGTCGCGACACTGGTCCCCTTGCCGAGCCTGTATTTGAGGGCCTTCAAGACTTCGTCGGCAAGCGCCTTGGGATCGGAGTTTTCGAGAATGGGAGTTTTGGATGTCATCGCGCGCGTCATGCTGCCTCTCGTGCGGTTGCCATGATCATACCGGCTTTCACCATTCCTCCCAGCCCATGCTAGCGCATATTGTTATGCGTTCAATCGAGTTAGATTGCCGCGGGGAAGCTTACCCAGCGGCAGTTTTAGCAACTTGAAGTGCGTCGCGTTTGGGCGGCGTCTGCGACGCATCTTAGAGTCTTAGTTATGTGCATATCGTCCCAAAACCGCTGTGCACCCTCGGTTCGCGCCCGAGGGCATGCTTTTGGGCGACATGCATTTCTTGTTCGATGCAAGTCGTCATCCCAAAACCGCAGCGCACCCTCGGTTCGCGCCCGAGGGCATGCTTTTGGGCGACATGGATCAGGCCGCCAGTGCCGCCTCCGGCGGAAGCTTCGCTCCGGTCATGAAGGCGACGGCGTCCGACATCGTATATTGCTTGGGATCGATGACACAGAGGCGACGGCCCAGCCGATGGATGTGAATGCGGTCGGCCACCTCGAAGACATGCGGCATGTTGTGGGAGATCAGCACGATCGGCAGGCCGCGCTTCTTCACGTCGAGGATCAGTTCGAGCACGCGGCGGCTCTCCTTGACGCCTAACGCCGCCGTCGGCTCATCCATGATGACCATCTTCGAGCCGAAGGCGGCGGCGCGCGCCACCGCCACGCCCTGGCGTTGGCCGCCCGAGAGCGTCTCCACGGCCTGGCTGATGTTCTGGATGGTCATCAGGCCAAGTTCGGTGAGCTTGTCGCGGGCGCGCTTTTCCATTGCCGGGCGGTCGAGCATGCGCAGCCAGTCGCCCAGAAAACCCGGTTTGCGGATCTCGCGACCGAGGAACATGTTGTCGGCGATCGACAGCGCCGGCGACAGCGCCAGGTTCTGGTAGACGGTTTCGATGCCGGCTTCGCGGGCTTCGATGGGCGACTTGAAGAGCACCTGCTTGCCGTCCAACTCGATGATCCCCTCGTCCGGGACAACGGCGCCCGAGATCGCCTTGATCAGCGTCGACTTGCCGGCTCCATTGTCGCCGATCACGGCCAGGATCTCTCCCGGATAGAGATCGAAGTCGCAGCTGTTCAGTGCGGTGACGCGGCCGTAGCGCTTGACGAGGCCGCGCGCGGTGAGGATGGGCTCCTGGGTCATGGTTACACCGAAACCTTTCTGATCCACTGGTCGATCGCCACGGCGCCGATGATCAGCACACCGGTGAGCAGCACTTTCCATTGCGGATCGGCGCCCAGCATGTTGAGGCCCATCGAAACGACGCCGACGATCATCGCGCCGAACAGCGTGCCCAGAATAGAGCCGCGCCCGCCGAAGAGGGAAATGCCGCCGATCACCGTCGCGGTGATCGCCTGCAAATTGTAGTCGGTGACGGCAGCGGACGGCGAGATCGAGCCGTTGCGGCCGATGGAGACCCAGGCAGCGAAAGCGGCGATCAGCCCGGCAAGCGTGTAGACCGAGATCAGCACCTTCTTGGTCTGGATGCCCGACAGCTTCGCTGCCTCCGGATCGTCGCCGACAGCGTAGACATGACGGCCCCATGCCGTGTGATTGAGCACGTACCACAAGAACAGCACCAGCACGACCATGGCAATGACGCCGAACGTCAGCACCGCCGTGCCGACCTTGAAGTTCAGGCCAAACAGATGCAGCAGCGGGGCTTGGACGTCGACGTCGGCGTCACGGATCGTCTCATTGGCCGAATAGATGAAGTTCGTGGCCATGACGATGTTCCAGGTGCCGAGCGTGACGATGAAGGGCGGCAGCTTCATGTAGGCGACCAGCAGCCCGTTGAGCAGCCCGCAGGCCGCGCCGGCGGCAAGCCCGATCACCACGGCAAGCAAGGTCGGCAGGCCATAGGTGACCGCGCAATTGCCCATGATCACGGCCGAAATCACCATGATCACGCCGATTGACAGGTCGATGCCGGCTGTCAGGATGACCAGCGTCTGCGCGGCGCCGAGAATACCGACGATGGCGATCTGCTGCAGGATCAGCGTCAGCGTGTAGGACGAAAAGAACCGTCCTCCGATCGTGACGCCAAAGACAGCGATCGACAGGACCAGCACGATCAGCGGCACCGCAGCCGGAGTGGAATGCAGGAAATGCTGGATGCGCTTGACGAGCGACGTGCCATGCTCGTCAAAAGCAGCAACGCTTGTCTCGCTGTTCGCGAGAGCCTTTTCGAATTCCTGAACCTGAGACATGTTTCCTCCCATGAGGCTCCAGCTACGCGCCGACGCCCGTCCAACCGTTCCCGATCTGCCGCCGGAATTGTTCGCGCTTGCGATTTCCGCATCGTCCACCCGAAGCGGCCGGGGATCAAGCCCCTGGCCGCTTCGGTCTGTTGCCTGTCAGACCGGCATCAGCCCCAGCACTTGGCGAGGCCCTCCTTGGTGTCGATGGACTTCACGCCCTCCGCGGGCTTGTCGGTCACGAGGTTGACGCCGGTGTCGAAGAAATCCTTGCCTTCGGTCGGCTTGGGCTTCGTCCCGTCCTTGGCGTAAGCGGCGATCGCTTCGATGCCGAGTGCCGCCATCTGCAGCGGATATTGCTGTGAGGTCGCACCGATCACGCCCTCGGCGACCGACTTCACGCCGGGGCAGCCGCCATCGACCGACACGATCAGCACATTGCCTTCGAGACCCACGGCCTTGAGCGCCTGGTAGGCGCCGACGGCTGCCGGCTCGTTGATGGTGTGGATGACGTTGATGCCAGGATCCTTCTGGAGGAGGTTCTCCATCGCCTTGCGGCCGCCTTCCTCGTTGCCGTTGGTGACGTCGTGGCCGACGATACGCGGATCATCCTCATCGCCGATCTTGTTGGAGTCCTTCACGTCGATACCGTAGCCCATCATGAAGCCCTGGTCGCGCAGGACGTCGACCGTCGGCTGCGAGGGCGTCAGGTCGAGGAAGCCGATCCTGGCATCCTTCGCCTTGTCGCCGAGCGTCGCTGCGGCCCAGGCACCAATCAGCTTGCCGGCCTCCAGATTGTCGGTCGCAAAGGTCGCGTCGGCGGCGTCGAGCGGATCAAGCGGCGTGTCCAGCGCGATCACCAGCAGGCCGGCGTCACGTGCCTTCTTCACCGCCGGGACGATGCCCTTGGTATCCGACGCGGTGATCAGGATGCCCTTGGCGCCGTCGGCGATGCAGCTTTCGATCGCCGCCACCTGGCTCTCGCTGTCGCCATCGATCTTGCCGGCGTAGGCTTTGAGTTCGACGCCGAGTTCCTTGGCCTTGGCGCTCGCGCCTTCCTTCATCTTGACGAAGAACGGGTTGGTGTCGGTCTTGGTGATCAGGCAGGCGCCGACATCGGCGGCGGACGCAGCCGAGGTGAATGCCATCAGACCCAGTCCGGCCGCGGCAAAAACGGTGGATCTTAGCAGTGCTGTCTTGGTCACGATTTTCCTCCCAGTGGGACCAGTTCGGATGCCGGCCAACCGGCATCGCATGAGCATCCAGCGACTTCTCCCAGCGTGGACGCTTGCCCCAAGAGAATACCAGACTGAGGGTCCTGTCAATAATTAAATCACTCTTATTTATTATTGACAGCGTGGCGTCGGTCACTCATTCTGGCCAAAAGCATTAAGGGAAACGACGGGAGGAGAAGGGGTGGAGACCGGCATACCAAGGCACGGTTCGCCCGAGGCAGCCAAAAGCCGCATTCACCGCGGCACCAACCAGAGCGGCATGCGGGACCACAATGAGCGGCTGGTGCTGTCGCTGGTGCGTCAGCACGGCAGCCTGGCGAAGTCCGACATTGCGCGCATGACCGGACTTTCGGCCCAGACCGTTTCGGTCATCATGCGCGAGCTCGAGGAGGACAACCTTCTTGTCCGCCAGGCGCCGCTGCGCGGCAAGATCGGCCAACCTTCCATTCCGATGGCGCTCAATCCCGATGGCGCCTATTTCATCGGCCTGAAGATCGGCCGTCGTAGCGCCGAACTCGTGCTGATCGATTTTCTCGGCAATGTGCGTTCGATGCTGCAGCATTCCTACCGCTATCCGGCACCGCGCGAGACGGTCGAGTTCGTCACCTCCGGCATGAAGACGATGCGCGGCGAACTCACCCCGGCGCAGGACAAGCGCATTGCCGGACTTGGCATTGCCATGCCGTTCGAATTGTGGAGCTGGGCCGATACGGCAGGTGCGCCGCGCGACGTCATGGACGAATGGCGCCACCGAGACATCCGCGCCGACATCCAGGCACAGTGCGAATTCCCCGTCTACCTGCAAAATGACGCCACCTCTGCCTGCGGCGCCGAACTGGTGTTCGGCAAAGCGGGCACGGCACGCGACTTCGTCTATTTCTATATCGGTGCCTTCGCCGGCGGCGGCATCGTGCTGAACGGTCACCTTTTCGGCGGACCGACCGGCAATGCCGGCGCGCTGGGTTCGATGCCTGTGCCTGGACCGGACGGCAAGCCGACCCAATTGATCGGCGTGGCGTCGATCGCCATGCTGGAAAAGGCACTCAACGCGCGCGGCGTCGAAGCCTCACATCTGTGGACGTCACCGGAGGATTGGGGCGAAATCGGCGTCGAGCTCGACGATTGGATCGTTTGCGCCTCGCAGGCGCTCGCCTATGCCATTGTGGCGGCGTCATCGGTTATCGATTTCGAGGCGGCGGTGGTCGACGGATGGATGCCGAAGGCCGTGCGGCGCCGGCTCGTCGATGCCGTTATCGATGCTATCGGCAAGATCGACGGTGAAGGCCTGAAGCTTCCGGCCGTGCGCGAGGGGACTGTCGGCATTCATGCACGTGCCCTGGGCGGTGCCAGCCTGCCGCTTTCCGAGCGCTTCCTCATCGGCTCGACCACGATTTCCAGGAGTGCCTGAGCGATGCTGATCGGAATCCCGGTGCTGCTCGGTCCACAGCTGCTGGCGACGCTGCGTGCCATGGGTCATGGCGACGAGATCGCCCTTGTCGACGGAAACTACCCGGCGAAGGAGCAGGCACACCGGCTCATCCGCGCCGACGGTCATCATCTTGCTCCGATGCTCGACGCCATCCTCAGCGTATTGCCTGTCGATGACGCGGTGCCGGAGGCGCTGTTTCGCGCCTCGGTCAAAGGTGATCCCCTGCTTGCCGATCCCGTTCATCACGAGATGGAGGCGATCTGCGCCGAGCGTGCTCCGGGCCGCAAGGTGGTTGCGCTCGCCGGCGCCGACTTCTATCAACGGGTCAGGTCCGCACACGCGATCGTCGCGACAAGCGAGCCGCGGCTCTACGCCAACATCATCATCCGCAAGGGTGTGATCTATCCGCCGGGGACCAGGAAATCATGATCCTCTGTTGCGGCGAAGCCCTGATCGACATGCTGCCACGCACCACGACTGAGGGCGAGCCGGCCTTTGCCCCTTATGTCGGCGGCGCGGTGTTCAACACGGCAATAGCGCTCGGCCGGCTGGGAGCGCCCGCCGGTTTCTTTTCCGGCCTGTCGACGGATCTGTTCGGCAGCCAGTTCAAGGACGCGCTTGACGCAAGCCAAGTCAGTTCCACCTATGCGCACACATCGCCCCGGCCGACCACGCTCGCCTTCGTGCGGCTGGACAACGGCCAGGCGACCTACACATTCTACGATGAAAACACAGCCGGACGGATGCTGACCATCGACGATCTGCCGAAACTCGGCAGCGAGATCGAAGCCATGCTGTTCGGCGCCATCAGCCTGATCTCGGAGCCGGCCGGATCCGCCTACGAGGAATTCATGCGGCGCGAGCACAGCCGCCGCGTCATCATGCTCGACCCCAACATCCGGCCGAATTTCATAGCGGACAAGGCCAAGCATCTCAGGCGCATCCGCTCGATGATGGCCATGGCCGACATCGTGAAACTGTCGGACGAGGACCTCAACTGGTTCGGCGAAGCCGGCTCGCACGAGGACGTCGTCCGCAACTGGCTGGAGCGCGGCCCGATGCTGATCGTCGTCACCCATGGCAGCGAAGGCGCCATCGGCTACACCAGGGATCACAAGGTCACGGTCGTGCCGGACAAGGTCGAGGTGGTCGATACGGTCGGCGCCGGCGACACGTTCAACGCCGGCATCCTGGCCTCGCTGCACGAGCAAGGCCTGCTGTCAAAGGAGGCGATCGCCAACCTGTCGGACGACGCCATCCACAAGGCGCTGGCGCTCGGCGCCAAGGCTGCGGCGGTAACCGTGTCGCGGGCCGGCGCCAATCCGCCCTGGCGGCATGAAATCGCCTGATTGGACGGCGATGCGCTGAGGATGCGCAGGACGTCGATCACTTTATGTTTCGCCCAGCCGAGCGCGTGCGACACGAAGGCCGTGTCGCGCGCTACAAAGCCCCGGATTTCCGGCGTCTGATGCGGACCTGTCGGACTGAGAGGTAACAGGCTGCGACATTTGAGCAATTGTGGTTTGGTCCGTGCAGCTTTCTCGGCCGCGCCAAGTCTGATACCAGCGGCCGGTTATCTGGCTAGTCCCCGTTTTGAGGCCGACATGCAGTTCATCGATCTAGGCGCGCAGCGCGAACGAATCCGCGACAGGCTGAAAGCCGCCATCGACCGCGTCGTCGACGAGGGTCGCTACATTCTCGGACCTGAGGTCACCGAATTCGAAAACAAGCTCGCTGCCTATGTCGGCACCAAGCATGTCGTAGCCTGCGCCAACGGGACCGACGCGCTGCTGCTGCCGCTGTTTGCGGCCGGCATCGGTCCAGGTGACGCGGTGTTCGTGCCGAGCTTCACCTTTGCCGCCACGGCGGAAGTGGTGGCGCTGGCCAAGGCCGAGCCGGTTTTCATCGATGTCGATCCGCAGACCTACAATATCGACATCGCCAGCCTCGAAGCGGCCATCGCCATGATCAAGGCGGAAGGCCGGCTGAGGCCAAGGGCGATCATCCCCGTCGACCTGTTCGGGCTCGCCGCCGATTACGAGGCGATCATAGCCATCGCCAACCGCGAAGGGCTGATGGTGATCGAAGATGCCGCCCAGGCGATCGGCGGCTCGAGCGACGGCAAGATGCTGGGTTCGTTCGGCGCGGTCGGCTCGACCAGCTTCTACCCGGCAAAACCGCTCGGCTGCTATGGCGACGGCGGCGCGATGTTCACCAATGACGATGCGCTGGCCGAGCAACTTCGCTCGTTCGCCTTCCACGGCAAAGGCGAAACCCAATATGACAATGTCCGCGTCGGCATCAATTCGCGGCTCGACACTCTGCAGGCGGCGATCCTGGTCGAGAAGCTGGCCATTCTTGAAGACGAAATGGTTGCCCGGCAAGCGGTCGCCAAACGGTATGCCGAAGGCCTCGGCGACATCGTCAAGGCAGCGCGCAACCTGGACGGCGGCCGTTCGGCCTGGGCGCAATATGCCATCGAGACGCCGAAGCGCGACGGGCTGAAGGCGCATCTCGGGGAAAAAAATATCCCGTCGGTGATCTATTATGTGAAGCCGCTGCACAGCCAGATCGCCTACCGCGACTATCCGCGCACGCCGACAGGTCTTGCCGTTTCTGAGGAGCTGCCGAAGCGTATCCTGTGCCTGCCCATGCATCCCTATCTGAGCGAAGCCGACCAGGACCGGATCATCGAGACGATCCGCAATTATATCGGCTCGAATTCGGCGCAAATCGCCGCCGCGTAGAGTCTCACGCGCACGACTACGATCTAGCCGGTAGCGCTCCCGCGTAAATATCAGGTTTTGATACCCACAGTCGTGACATCGGTAAGCGCAAATCCCGCATCGATGGTCAGGATCGGCGCCTGGTAGGATTTCGCCGTGGCATAATGGAAGCAGTCGGCAAGATTGAGCGCACTATTCCGTTCAGCGTCCGGATAGCGGTGCCGTCCATAGCGATCGAAGGCTTGCAGCGCGACGGTCAACTCACGGCTCGATATCGCCATAAGCTGGACCCCGGCCGCTTCAAGGAACTCCTGCACGCGCGCTTCAGCTTCTGCCATGGGAATGCGCTTTTTGCGAAACAGCCCAACTGTCGCCTCCCATGCAGCCACGACTGATGTGATCGGCCGTGGAGAGCGTGCGGCATCCAGCGCGGCCGCTAGGTTCTCGGCCTCAGGCTCTTCCGTCATAATGGCGATGATTGCAGACGCCTCGACGAACATCAGTAGTCGCCGCTGAGGTCATCGAAAAACGCCCTGTCCGCCGCAAGGCCGGTGTCCGGATAGGCCGCAATCTTCGCGCGCAAAGGCTTCAGCCGCTCCCACAGTGGGATCGCCTCTTCGGCGCGGCGCAATTCGTTCTCCAGGGCCAGCTTCACGGCAGCCGTCTTGTTCAAGCGCGTGCGTGCTGCCAGTTTTTCGGCAAGCACGTTTACCTCTTCACTGCGAATGTTGAGCGGCATTAGCCAATTTCCCCGTGTAGACGTAAATATAAAAACGCCAACACGCGATGGCAACCGTCCATCAGGAGAGCATAAGGTTTTGTGGGAGCGCTTCCGTCAATTTCGAGGACGCGCTCGCACGGCGTCAGGTTGGCCCGCGCTCTTCCCGCTGGCGATGAAATGCGGATTGGCAAAATCCACGTCATCGCTCTGGTTGCGCTTGCCGTAGGCCAGCGGCTGACCATCGAGCGAGCGCGTCATCCCGCCTGCGGCGCGCAGCACCGCGTCACCCGCCGCGGTGTCCCATTCCATGGTGCGGCCGAAGCGCGGATAGACGTCGGCCTCGGCGCTGGCGACAAGACAGAATTTCAGCGACGAGCCGACCGAGACGATCTCGGCAGCGCCCACCGTGCGGATATAGGCCTCGGTCTCGGGCGTATTGTGGGACCGGCTGGCGACGACGGTCAGTGGCGCCACGCCCGTTCTGGCCGAAATCGGCCGACGGCCGATGATCTGGTAATCGCCATTGACATCGATTGCTTCCGCCCTGCCCGGCCGGCCGGAAAAGAAGCGTCCGGTGCATGGCGCAAAGACCACACCGATCTCCGGCACGCCGTGGCGAACGAGCGCGATGTTGACGGTGAAGTCGGTCCTGCGGTTGACGAATTCCTTGGTGCCGTCGAGTGGGTCCACCAGGAAGAAGGCATCATCGAGGTCGGGCGGCACGATGCCGGCCGATGCCTCTTCCTCAGCCACGCAAGGGATATCGGGGAAGGCGGCGCGCAGCCCGGCGAGAATGATCTTTTCGCTCTCGCGATCGGCTTCGGTCACCGGCGAGGCGTCTGATTTCTGATCGACCGCGCAGCCGGCATCAAAAACACGCATCACCTCTCGCCCCGCCGCCAGGGCAAGGCGCTCGAACACCCCGAGCATCGCTTCGTCGTCAGATGCCGCCGCCGCTATCGTATTGGTTTTCGGCAATGTCGCGCTCGTTCAGCCAGAGTTCCAGGGCCTCTACCATCTCCTCGGCCGACTTGCCGAGTGTCTTGAGATGGATTTCGGGATTTTCCGGGGCTTCATACGGTGAATCGACGCCGGTGAAATTCTTGATTTCGCCATTCAACGCCCGCGCATAGAGGCCCTTCGGATCGCGTCTGGCGCATTCCTCAAAGGGTGTGTCGACAAACACCTCTACGAATTCACCGCTGGCCATCAATTCCCTGGCCATGCGCCGCTCGGCGCTGAATGGCGAAATGAAGGAAACAATGACGATCAGCCCGGCATCGGCCATCAGGCGCGCCACTTCGGCCACCCGGCGAATGTTTTCGACGCGATCGGCGTCAGTGAAGCCAAGATCGCGATTGAGCCCGTGGCGGACATTGTCGCCATCCAAAATGTAGGTGTGGCGGCCGGTGGCGAACAGCTTCTTCTCGAAAAGGTTGGCGATGGTCGACTTGCCCGAGCCAGAGAGCCCGGTGAACCAGAACACTGCGGGCCGCTGGTTCTTCAGATCGGCGCGGCCGTGCTTGCCGACATCGAGCGATTGCCAGTGGATGTTCTCGGCGCGGCGCAGCGAATGCAGGATCATGCCGGCGCCGACCGTGGCGTTGGTGATGCGGTCGATCAGGATGAAGGCGCCGGTCGTGCGGTTCTCGGCGAAAATATCGAAGGCGATCGGTGCCCGCGTCGAGATGTTGCAAATGCCGACCTCGTTCATTTCCAGCGACTTGGCCGCCTCATGGGCAAAATCGTTGACGTTGACGCGGTATTTCAGGTCGGTGACGGTGGCGCTGGTCTGATCGGTCTCGGTCCGCAGGATATAGGAGCGGCCCGGCAGCAGCGCGTGCTCGTCGAACCAGACGATGTTGGCGGCGAACTGGTCGGCGACCTGCGGCCGCGCCGCCGGCGACACCAGCATGTTACCGCGCGAGACCTCGACCTCGTCGTCGAGAACAAGGGTGATGGCCTGGCCCGCCACCGCCTGGCTCAGATCGCCGCCATGCGAGACGATCCGCCTGACATGAGCGGACTTGCCGGATTTGGCGACAACGACCTCGTCGCCCGGTGCGACCGAGCCGGAGGCGATCGTGCCGGCAAAACCGCGGAAATCGAGATTGGGGCGGTTCACATACTGCACCGGAAAACGGAACGGCAGTTCGACAACGGCTTCATCGACTGACACGGTTTCCAGATGTTCGATCAGCGTCGGGCCGGAATACCATTCTGTTTTATCGGAACGGCCCGTAACGTTGTCGCCATAGCGGGCCGACATCGGAATGGACACGATCGACTGGAAACCGAGTTCACGTGAGAACTGCGCGTAGTCTGCGACAATCCGTTCGAACACCACCTTGTCGAAGCCGACGAGATCGATCTTGTTGACGGCGAGCACGATGTGCCGGATGCCAAGCAGCGAGGCGATGATCGAGTGGCGCCTTGTCTGGCGCAGCACGCCCTGCCGGGCGTCGATCAGGACGATGGCCAGATCGGCGGTCGACGCGCCCGTCGCCATGTTGCGGGTGTATTGTTCGTGGCCGGGTGTGTCGGCAACGATGAACTTGCGCTTTGGCGTGGCGAAAAAGCGATAGGCGACATCGATGGTGATGCCCTGCTCGCGCTCGGCCTCGAGGCCATCGACCAGCAGCGCGAAATCGACGTCGTCGCCCGTCGTCCCGTGCTTGCGCGAATCACGCTCGAGCGCGGCAAGCTGGTCCTCGAAAATCTGCTTGGTGTCCGAAAGCAGGCGCCCGATCAACGTCGACTTGCCGTCGTCCACGGAACCGCAGGTCAGGAAGCGCAGCAGCGATTTTTGTTCTTGCACCGCCAGATAGTCGCGAATGCCGTCGGTGGGGGCGAGGCTCTCGGCCGTGATGTGGCGCATGCTCAGAAATACCCCTCGCGCTTTTTCTTTTCCATCGAGCCGGCTTCATCACGGTCGATCAGGCGGCCCTGCCGTTCGGAGGTGCGCGCCGTAAGCATTTCGCCGACAATGGCCTCCAGCGTGTCGGCGGCCGATTCGATCGCACCGGTCAGCGGATAGCAGCCGAGCGTGCGGAATCGCACCAGCCGGTTCTCCACCGTCTCGCCGGGACGCAACTGCATGCGTTCGTCATCCCTCAGAATGAGCATGCCGTCACGTTCGACGACCGGCCGCTGCTTGGCGAAATAGAGCGGCACGATCGGGATGTCTTCCTGGAGAATGTACTGCCAGATGTCGAGTTCGGTCCAGTTCGACAACGGAAAGACCCGGATCGATTCACCGGTCGCGATGCGGGTGTTGAATATCTTCCACATCTCCGGCCGCTGGTTCTTCGGATCCCAGACGTGCTGGGCATTGCGGAAAGAGAAGATCCGCTCCTTGGCGCGCGATTTCTCCTCGTCGCGTCGCGCCCCGCCGAAGGCTGCATCGAAGCCGTATTTGTCGAGCGCCTGGCGCAGCGCCACGGTCTTCATCACATGCGTATGGGTGTTGGAGCCATGGTCGAAGGGATTGATATTATTGCGCACACCATCGCCGTTGACATGGACCAGGAGATCGAAGCCGAGCTTTTGCGCCATCTGATCGCGAAAGGCGATCATCTCGCGGAATTTCCAGGTCGTGTCGACGTGGAGAAAGGGAAAGGGCGGCTTGGCCGGATAAAACGCCTTCATCGCAAGATGCATCAGCACCGAGGAATCCTTGCCGACCGAATAGAGCATGACCGGCTTGGCGAAGGTCGCCGCAACCTCGCGAAAGATATGGATGGATTCGGCTTCAAGCCGCTGCAGATGCGTAAGCGCGATGTTCATGGACTTTAAGCGTTCTCTCGTGCCGGCCGGATCTTGCATCGATGCATCAGGCGCAATTTTTCAGCGGCCCGGATCAAGCTTCACTTCTGGTTTTCGTGCAGGCGTTCTAGCAGATCGCCATTATCTATAACAATGCAAGACAGACCTGCGCTGGAGTGGTTCGAGAATGAATTTTCCACGCAGGGACCAGAACCCGGAAATTCCTGCCCAGATCGCAGGGCCATCGCCAGGATGGCGCTAGGACGGCGTTCCAATGGGAACAAGTAACTTTTCACCGTTGTGGTCGATCTCGATCAATTCACTCTTCTGGCGGGCTGCAAATCCTTTGTGGAAGATAATGGCGTTCATGAAGGCAAACGTCATTGCAAGCGCCTCGGTCCGCAACGGATAATCGACGAGTGAATGAATGAGAAGAAAAAACACGGAGAGAAACGCCGCCTTTTGAAGGGGATCGCGACGAACTCTAGCAAGCGCCATGAAAAGAATCACGAAATAAAGCGCCATCAATAGAACAGCAAGAACTCCGCCTTCGAAAGCGATTTCAAGATACTCGTTGTGAGCATGATTTACATATTGCCTGAAAATCATCCCTTCCTTTTCATATATCTGGTAGGCCTTTTGAAAATTTCCAAACCCAACGCCGGCTGCCCAATTCTCTTTGATCCCCTCAATGGTGGTGCGAGCAATCTCTCCTCGCCCGAAATCCGGGTCAATCGCTTCGGCCTCGATCTTCGTCCATGCGCCTATCGTAAACACTGAAAGTGCTATGAAAACGGCAACAATGCTGAGTCCACTCACCCTGGAACGCGTTGAAAGAAAGACTATGGACAGCACGGTGATCGCTAATCCGATCAGAACGCCGGCACGCGAACCGACAGCCAAAAGGAGCAGCAAAAGCGTGGCCAGCCCGAGCGATCCCGACAAAAGATGTCCTCGGAACAGACCATAATAAACGACGAAGGGGATAGACACGAAAAGCAATGCTGCAAAATGATTCTCGTTGGCAAAAAGCCCGGCGTTTATCGTGAACGGCAACAATCCCTTTATGGCAATGTCGTCCGAGAGCGAATATTGAATCGCGCCTGCCAAGCCGTTACAGATAACACCCATAAAAAAGAACGGCAGAAGCGCAGGGACTTGCTCGGCACGCAAACGCAAAACGCTCAAAAAAAACGCCGCCAACGCCACCAGATACAACAGACATTCGATCGTCCGTCCAACGCCGACACTGACGAAACGAAATTCGGATTCCCCTACAAGCTCGGAGTCTGCGAGCAGCAGTTCCGGTCGCAATCCGCTGAATATCGCCGCAGGCAACGGAATGATCTGCAGAACGGCCAGCGCCACAACGAAGATAAGCAGCCACAGAACGGAATGGGGCGTCCTTTGGCCAGAGGCCTGTGAAAAGACCGCCGCTGCCGAGACAATTGCCGCAACCTCGATCAGCGTGTCCGTGTAAAGCCCGCTTGCAGTGCCGCCGCCGATCAGCAGCGCTATAAACAGAACCGATCCGAGGAGATATTTATCCCATTCCGATGGCCGGTCGCTCAAGATGAAAGTCTCTCGATGCTCAATTTGTGCATTACCAATGTGCCGACATAGCGAAAGCGCCAGCTCTCGGCAATGGCGGCAGTTTCCAGCTTCAATAATTGCATGGGGCACCCAGTCGGCCCAACCGAAAACTCCTGACTGAGCGCCTGACGATTGTATGTACCGTCCGGTATATGGAACCGCGCTATTTCGCCAGCAGGCCCCACACACCTGATCGACCAGAACAACTCCTTTGGAAGCTTCAGGTTTCTTGCAGACGCAACCAGAGAAACCTTGTAGGAGCCAGGAGGCAGTTGGATATACTGCTGAAGCGCTGCGTTCTTGACCGGCGTATTCAGGAAGCGGACCGTCGCCCCCCCCTCACCTTCAACCGCATTTTGAGCCGTTGCAAGCGTAACTTCGAGACCCGACTGATCGCCGACCTGCCAATCAAAAGGTTTGCCGCTGGATAGAGGCTCAAATGCGCTGTTGAAAATGTATCCGCCCAATTTCCGTTCTTGATCGGACAGACTGAAAAGAAACAACCGATACGCTTGTTCATATTTTTTCTGACCAAAATAGCTGTGGATCAGATAGGACACCTCGCTCGAGTTTGGTGGCGCACTTGACCCAGTCAAATCGAGCAGCAACCGATTTGCGAAATCGAGCCCGTCGGGGGTTTTCCCCAGCGTGACCAACAGATTGGACCTCCAGGGCGCCGCGGCCCTGATGGCTGCCAGCACAGCCTGATATCCATCGGGATTCGAGAGGATTGTCGGCAGCCCCTCGGCGATCGCCGCAAATTGATCTGGCCATCGCCGCAGCAAAATATCGATCTCGCGGACGGCCCCGGACAGATCGCCTATTTCGATGGAGCGGCCTATTGACCTCTGGAGCGCGAGGATTTCGGTCTTGGATAAATTTCGAGCTTGATCGAAAAACTCATAGGCCTGATCTTTTTCACCCTTCCGGTACTTGATCTCGCCGATCAGGCTGTAGAGACGTGCGTCCGCAAGGTCAAAGCGAAGCGCGCTTTCGAGCTTGGCAAGCATGGCGTCGAGATCGGGAGCATTGCTTGTATCGTTCAGGTCGTGAGTAATCTCGCCTATCAAGGCATTGACGTTCAACGGGTCCAGCGCGAGGGAAACGGTTGGCGTTTCGGTTTCAAGAAACCGACTTAGCCCGATCGACGAAGCCGCCAATACTAGAACGGATGCGGCGAACCAAACGCCTGAACGCCGGAGATTTTGCATAAGCGGGCTGGTCTGCTCCGTCATCGACTTTGCCCTCAAGCTTCGGGGTGCCATAGTCGTAATACTGGTAGTTCATGTATTTGTAGGCGTAGTTGTAATCGAACTTGTTCACTGCAAACTTCGACATCGCGGCTCCGACCACATTCGCGCCGGCGGCCCGCAAGCGCTTCAACGCTGTCTTCGCCGACTTGCGCGTGACCTGGTTGGTAGAAATGACCATCAATGTGCCCTCGGCAAGCCGGCTGAGGATGGGCGCATCTGAAAGGCCGACGACCGGCGGGGCATCGATTATGACAAGGTCGAAGCGCTTGCCGAGATTGGTGATGATCAGCGCCATCTTTGGTGAAGAGAGAAGGTCCGCGGGGTTCGGCGGGATCGTTCCGGAAGTCAGGACGGTCACATTGGGATATTTCGTCGCCCTGAAAATGCTTGCCAGATCCTCCTTGCGGACGGTGTTCGTCAAGAGATTGCTCAGGCCAATCGTGTTGTCGAGTCCAAACAGCCGGTGAAGGTTGGGTTTTCGAAGATCGCCGTCGACAATGAGAACCCTGGCACCGAGCGCGGCAAAATCCTGTCCAAGCTTGAACGAGGTGGTCGACTTGCCCTCGGAGGGTTCCGAACTCGTGACCAGCAACGATCGCGGCGCGCCTTCGGCCCCGGAAAACTGAAGCGATGTTCGAAGCGAACGGTAGGCCTCGGACAGTCCTGATTTTGGGTCGGCGATGCTGGCCATGAGTTCCCGGTCATCGACAAGCGGCAGGATGCCGAGCATCGCCAATCCCAGTTCCTTTTCGATCTGCTCAGGATTGGTGAAGGTGTTGTTCAACAACTCGATGATGTAAATAATTGACGCGCTGAGCGCCAGGAAAAGAGCCAGAGCGACCGCAAGATTGATAGTCAATCGTGGAGAATAAGGGCGATTGGGCAGCGTCGCGAAATCGACGATTGCGGCACTTTGTGTCTTGAGCTCCGAGCTCACGCCGACCTCGTTCAACTTGGCAATCAAATTGTCATATTGCGAGCGGTTCGAATCGACTTCTCGCTTCAAGATTGTGTATTTAATGTTTTTATCGTTGAAGATGACTTGCTGCATCTCCATCTCGGCAAGTTTTGCCTTAAGGTCGGCTTCCTTGTTCTGAGCCTCCTGGTATTTCTGCCGCAGTGAATCGGTTATCGTCAAAACGCCGTTGTTATAAAGCCGCTGCAGTTCCTTGATCTGCGCCTGAAGCTGCTGCATCTCTGGAAAACCGGGCTTCAATATACCCAACTTCTGCTGGTATTGGCTGGTCAAATCCGACAGCTTCTCGGTGATTTTCTGCAGACCTTCGCTCTCCAGAACTGGGCCGAGACTCGATCCGCGGCCCTTGTCTATCTGGTCCACCATCCGTCCGGCATCGAGACGTTCCTGGATTGCTGTCGCGAGCGCGGTGTTGAGAGTCTCAATGTTCGACCCTATCAGCGATTTTTCTTCGCCGGTTATCGTGATGCCCGCATCCTTTGCATAGGCGACGAGTTCCTCTTCGGACTTCTGAAGCTTTTGCTTTACCTGCAAGACCTGTTCTTGGATGAATTGCCGCGCCAGGTCGGACGTTTCGCTGGTTTGATCGAGGCGCTGGTCGATAAAACTTTGCGCAACTTGATTGGCTATATCACTTGCATATTTCGGGTTCTGGTCGACAAACGCAATCGACAGCAGGCTTGTGTTCGTGACAAGAGTGACCGTGAGGTCATTCATAACCCGACCTATCGCAATTTCCTCACGTTCCTCCGGCGTTTTCTCCTCTATGGAAGGCGATTTGGAAATTCCGAACGCACGATAGAAAATGTTGCTAGGCGAGAAATTCGGGGTCGGGAACAGGAAGTCCGGCTTTTCGCTAAGCCCCAGTTGGAACACCACGCGCTGCGCCAAAGCCCGGCTCTTCAGCTTTTCCCGAGCGGTTTGAAAGGCGCGCATGTCGCTGGTTTCAGAAACCACCTCAATGTCCTGAAACACCTTGGCGGACGGAACCAGCACTTCCAATTGCGTTGTCGCCCGATATTTTGGCGTCTGCATCATGGTTACGACGACGCCAGCAACAAGTCCGCCCGCTACCATCATCAGTATCAGCCACCGATACTGGACAGCGTAAAACAACAGTTTGAGTGGATTGAAGCGCTCGTCCTGCTCGGAGTGATCGCGACCATAGGGGTTATAGTTTTGCGCACCGTCATAATACAGGTCGGCAGACAAGGCTTGGCCATGTCCGGGGCCTGCAATTTGATGCTGTCGATTGCGATCGAGCATTGCGTGACAACCTTGGGTTTGTCTCTGGGCTTAATTTTAACCGGCCGTGATTTACAATCCCGGGACGACCGCAATTCTGGCTGCACTCGAGGCGACGCCGAGGGCGTCCTTGAGGTTGTTCATGGCAATTTTCGATTTCGAGGCGAAGACGACAATCTTGTCGCCACCATAGATGCGTGGGTTGCGGCTCTTGCCGGCGCGAATCTGCTCCACATTGTAATTTGCGACCAGAGTATTTTGGCCGACATTGCGATAGACAAAGACCTTTTTCGCATCGCCAACAGCATTGAACCCTCCGGCAAGGGCGATCGCATCGATGAGAGACGAATTGCTCGACACCGGAAAAATACCAGCCTTGGTGACTTCGCCGTCGACGGTAATGCGCTGTCCGATCGATTCCTTGACGAAGACCGACACATCGGGCGACTGCAGATAGTTGGCGCCGTAGGCCGTTTCGATTTCCTGCTCCAGCTGACGGACGGTCTTCCCAGCCGCGGTGACGGTTCCGATAAGTGGAAGCGAAATTTGTCCGCCAGCGTCGACTTGAACGGTTCTGTTCAGATTGTCGACCTGGAACACATTCACATCCAGCACATCGTTAGGCGACAAAGGCTGCTCGTTGCCGTTCTGGCTGTTTTGCGCAGGCAGCTCCTTTACGACCTGCAGGGCGCCGCCGCTGGAAAGCGGCGCCGACGATGACGTCAGTTGCAGCGCATCGACCGATGTCGGCGAAGACGATGATGTCGTTGACGAGGTGCTCGTGCAGGCAGACATCGAGAGCGAAGCGAGCAAGGCACATATCGCGCCTGTATAATTTTTTGCGAAATGAAACACACCCATTACGCTGCCCCACCCTTCAACAGGCGACCCAATCCTGCAAAGCGACCGACGTTGCCGGGGCTTGGCTTTTTCGAGCGTGCCTTTCCGACCGGCTCGAGGGGCCGGTTCGCCAATATTTCGCCTGGGCGTTTCAACACCATATTGCGGGCCTCATCTTCCCCACATCGCTTCGCGGCAACGGCAACCGCCTGCGAAAGCCCAGGGCGACGGCGGGTGGCGCCGTGGGCGTCCGAAGCGATAATATCTACCCTACCCTCGTCAATCAGCTTTTCCGAATAGTAAAGCGCCGTGCGTCCAAAAGCACCAACAATCGAGTCTGCGGTAAGTTGAATTAGGCAACCCACTGCATTCAAGTTCTCAACAGTTTCGTAATTTGCCTTGATCCATGTCAGCCGCTCAGGATGGGTAAGAATCGGAACGAACCCGGCGTTTATGAGGCGCAGAGCGAAATCTTCCAGCCTTGGCGGCAGAACGTGGTGCGGCGGCTCGAATAAAAAATAGCGAGATCTGTTCAAGGTCGGCACGCTGCCCAGCGCCAATTGCTCCGGCAGATCCGGAGCTATATGCACGTCGGCGCCAACGTAAAGCGCAAGCGGTATTGCGGCACTGCGCAGCGCCTGTTCCAATTCTTGAACTGCGCGGGCGATATTTGCCGATCCGTTTTCGTACATGCCTGGCACGATATGCGGCGTACATGCCATATGCGTCGTTCCATCGGCCACCGCCAGCCGCGCCATTTCCAGCGATTCAGCAAGACTGGGCGAGCCGTCGTCAAGACCGGGCAAGATATGGGAATGCAGGTCGATCATGGGTGGCCGCGCTGAAGCAAACTGACGACTTCTCCCAACCGAAAGGCAAAAGCGCCACCCGCACCTGAGCGAATGACGCATTTGTCAAGGTCGTGCAATACGGAAGGATTCAAGCTATTCGCTGACAGCGTGCAAACCAATTATCAGCACTGCCGCACCACCCGTCACAGTGCCTCCCGGCGAGACGAATCCGCCCACGACGGAGCGCATTCAGGTTCGACTCAGGTGATAGAGCGGTATGGTTGACGGATTCCATCAATATCCCGACTCGAGCCGCCGCGCAAAAGCTACACAGAGGCACCGGCCATACAATATAGCAGAGGTAGTCACATGGGTTCTGCTATATTGCCTACTGGGCGCCTTAAGGGCTGACCGGGCCGGCGTCGTCGCCGTCACCCTGCGTTGCAGCAAGGATACCAGCCGTACCAGCCATGCCCACAAAGATACCGAGCGGCACCCAGGACTGGTTTCCGCCCGCGCCAATCTGACCCGTATGCTCGGAACTCACGGCGGCAGCCGTCTGCTCGGAGCCCACAACTTTCAGGCAGATATTGTTCTCGACACGGGAAATGTCGAGACTTGAATTCGCAGGCACCTCCAGGTTGCAGCCACCGACATTAACGGAGGCAGCCCCCTTGGCACCGACCACTATGCGGCTGCCGAAATCCAGCGCATTTCCCGCTTTTGCCGGGCCATAGCCGGCGGCTTGCGAAACCATTACGTCGCCATTGGCGTGCCCTATGGAACCAATCGAACTCGCCGCTCCCTGATAGGGTGTCGTACAGGTGCAAGATGCATCCTGAGCGGACGCATCCTGAGCGAAAGACGAAACCGGGCCGAAACCGATCGAGGCGACAAATCCGGCCAACGCAACTTTTACAGTGAGGTTCATTCGTTTCGATCCTTTTTGTCCCGCCGCACCTCGGCCCCTCCCCAGGGCGAAGGTATTGAACAAGCGCGTAACAGCTTTTCGCTTTGATTCCAACCCGCTTCGCTTATGCGAGATGATTTTTTGGTTTCTCATGTGTTTCATTGGACACACTCGCTTGCCGGATTTGAATCTACCATTTTTCGTGCCGGCCCCCTGCGAAAATTGTTGGCAAGGCAAGTTTATTTCGTGGCGTTTGACCGTCATCGCGCCGATGCTTTGGTACAGGGATTATGGTCGACTCTGTTTGACGTGGGGTGTTATCGCACATTCTGTCTTTCGTTTTATGACACGCAGATGGCGAGAACTACGAACCCGACAAGCACGATTTGTAGGTCGAACCTGCCTGCGCCGGCTGTCCGCACAAGATGCCATTCTCGGCAAGTTTGGCGGCCAAATCCGCGCCATCGGACGTGAGGCATTGCACAACGACGGCATCACCAAACTTTGAGGCGACATTGCCGTCGCAAGGCGTCCCCATGCCGACCGGCTTGCAAGTCAGGGCGAGCCCCTGGTAGTCCCGCCGCGCCGCGTCCGTTACGATGGCACGCAGAGATTGAGGCTTGGTAAACGCCACGCCGCATAGCACAATTTTGCGGTTGCCGACGCGAAGATCATCGACCGCCTGGATGAAAAGCTTGCCATCAAACGGCTCTATCGCGGCTTGTGGCTTTGGGGGTGGGGGACGACGAGGCGCCCCTTTTTCCACGATGATGGCAAAGAAGCCAACCGCAAACGCCAGGGCAAGGAGTGCCAAAAAGCTTAATTTCTTGAACGACAAAAATCCTCACTCCCGCCGCTGCCAAGCATGTCTCTATCACTTCTGGCGGAGACGTCCGGACGACTTATCGTCGCCTGGCATCCATTTCAATCGAAGAAATTCCGTCAACTGCCCTATCGTGCTTCGCTGGCGGTGCTGTCAAGATATTGGGTCAGCGCGCAAACCAGATGATAAAAGATGCTTGCCGGCACATCGGTCGCCAGCGAGCGGCCTCGCTCGTCGATCCGGTCTATCCACAGGCCGAGCGGCGCCGGATTGATGTGCCAGCGGAACAGGCGGCCGACACGCGCTTCGATCTCGGGCTTGAGGTCGGGGCCGCCCGAACCGTCCAATGCAATCGCCGCCTTGATTGCTTCCGCCTGCGGCCAACTGCGCGAGACAAGGTCGAGCGGCAAGCCTTGCCGCGAGACGGCGCCATAGGCGAGGCCGGTGGCGCGATTGAGGCCGTTGGCGATGGCCGACGCATAGAGCTTTCTGGCAAAGCCGGCCAGGTCACTCTGGCCGCTGCGCCCGGTGAAGTCGACCAGCAGCGAGGCCCATTCGAAATGGTGGCCGGGTTCCGTCCAGGCACCTTTCTCGCCCTCCGCCGGCCTCCACTCGGCATCGAAATACTCGCCCAGCGTCCAGCTTTCCGGATCGAAGAAATGGCTGCGAAACAGATCGACGATGCGCGCGGCGCGACGAAGATAGGCGAGTTCGCCGGTCGCCTGATGCCAGGCCAGGAAAGCCTCGAGCAGATGCATGTGCGGGTTGGAACGGCGTTCGCCCACGCCGCTCGACGTTTCGAGAAAGCCGGTCATGCGGTGATCCTCGAGATGCGCGTCGAGGAACGAAAACGTTTCTTCGGCAAGCCGCAATGCATCAGGATTGCCGACCATATGGGCATGCGCCAGCGCCAGCAGCACGCAGGAATGATCATAGGCATCCTCGGCTGCGTCGGCCACCGTGCCGTCGACATTGAGCGTGCGCACCCAGCCGCCATTGTCGGTGCGGCCGTTCCTGGCCATGAATTCGAGGCCGTGGCCGATCAACCGATCGGCGGGCCCGTCCCAGCCGCGCGCCCTGGCGACAGCGAAGGCGTAGACTTGCCTGGCCATGGTGCGCATGCGCTTGGGCTTCTTCAGCGGTGTGGCGTCAAAGCCGAGCGCCTCGTGAAAACCGCCATGGCGCTCATCGACCCCGACCGTCGACCATAGCGGCACCGTCTCTTCAAACAGCCAGTGGTGCACACGACGGCGCCAGGCGCCGCTTTCGATGACGCGGTCGTCAGCGGGCGTGAACCTGGTTTCCAGCCGGCCGCTCTTTTCGAGCTGCTCGACGATCTTCTTGACGTTCTGGCTGCGGCTGACCGGGGCGACGAAGGTGGCATCGGCGGTCGAAACGATGGCAACGTCCTTCAAGCCAATGGCCGAGAGCAGGCGACTGTCGCTGCGGATGTAGGAGTTCTCGCAGTCGATGGCGACGACATCGCCGACGATGACATTGCCGTCATTGTCGGAGGGGCCGACATCGAGCAGCGATTGCCAGGAACCGAGATCGTTCCAGCGGAAGCCGGCCGGCACCATGGCGATATGGCTGGCGCGCTCCATGATCGCATAGTCGATCGACGTCGACGGAATGGCGGCGTAGAGTTCCAGAGGCATATAGAGACCGGAAAGATCTGACGTCGCTGCCTGATAGGCATTTTCGGTGGCCTTCCAGATTTCGGGCTCGAAAGCCGTGAAGGCGTCGCGCATGGCGCTGGCGCGAAACAGGAAGATGCCGGTGTTCCAGTAGAAGTTGCCGGCCGCCAGATAGCTCCGCGCGGTCGCGAGGTCCGGTTTCTCGACGAAACGCGAGACATCGCAGATGCCATCCTTCTCGCCGGCGATCTCGATATAGCCGTAACCGGTTTCGGGGTGGCCGGGCTTGATGCCGAATACCACCAGCCGGCCGGCACGCGCCGCCGCGGTGCCGTTTTCCACGCTCTGCCAGAATTGTCGCGCGGTCGTGATCTCATGATCGGACGGCACCACCAGCACCAGGCTGTCGCCAAATTCGGAGAGGGTTCGCAGGGTCGCCAAGGCGACGGCGGCGGCGGTGTTGCGTCCGGTCGGCTCGAACAAGGGGCCGCCGCCGGAAAGGTCGATGCCGGCGAGATCGGCGTGGACGCGATCGGCATGCCGCTCCGAGGCAATCAGGAAGACCGGCGTTTCGCCGTCCGGCCGCGCCGTAAGCCGCCGCAACGTCTTGACCAGCATCGAGCCATCGCCGGAAAAATCATGGAACTGCTTGGGATTGTCCTCGCGCGACAGCGGCCACAGCCGTGAGCCAATACCGCCGCTCATGACAAAACTGACGATCCGCTCGGTCATGGGGTAACACCTCCGGCATTTTCGAACAAAGCAAGGAGCGCTGCGGCATAGTCTCGGCGGCGCATTTGTTGCCGACTTTGCAGCACGGCGACACTGTCGCGGGCCAAGCGGGGGCGCCGCCCAGCTTCGAGGAGACGCTGTGCCAGCGCTTTCGCGCTATCGGGTGCGAAGAAGAGCGATTCCGGCGCCTGCTCGCGATGCAGTGGAATGTCGGACAGCAGCATCGGCGTGCCCAGCGACTTCGCCTCCTCGACCGTGGTCGACCACCCCTCGAAGTGCGAAGGGTTCAGGAGATAGTCCGCGACACCGATCAGGGCGACGACATCGTCATAGGGAATCAAGCCAAGATGTCGAAAATGGCTTCCGAGTCCATCTGTTTCAGCAAGGCCCATCAGACGCTTGAAAAACGTCGGATCGCGGGGATCCGTGGTGCGGCCGGAGAGGATTACCGGCGGCAAGGAGGCCAGCGCTCCGATCTGGTTTATATGCTTCAATGCCTCTATGACCAGCCTGTGGTTCTTGTGGACCCAGAACTGATTGGGGAGAAAGAAGAAACGCTCGGGCAGCCCATGCGCCTGGCGCGCCTCATCGGCACGCGCCAAAATGGCGCCTGGATCGAGATCGATAGCGAAGCGTACGACGGCGGTCTTGTTGCGCGAGGCTGGATAGAATGTTTCGCAGTCCGCCAGCGCATCCCCACTCGAGAGCATTATGGTGCGATTTCCCGACGTCTGCAGGCGGTAGCCGAGATCCCTGCGCCACCAGGCGCTACGCGGAAAGAGGTGCGGCAGGCGACGGTGCTGGAAATCCGGAATCCAGGAAACGACCGGTATTGGAAACCGGTTGCCGAACCACTGGGCGACTTCAAAGACAACATCGATACCTTGCACAGCGACAAGGTCCGCGAAGGCACGGTCACTTCCGCCAGCGAGTGCGATCAGCCCTCGCCTGCCGAGGCCGGCGCCCGTGACCCGGTTATCAACGAGAGCGGGTGCGGCCAACATATGATCGAAGGACGCGCCAATGCTTGAATGCTGCTCGGGTGTGAGAAACAGTTTCGCCTGCACCTTGCCACGCAGCTCGGAGGCGATGACGCTCAGCATGTTGCGTAGATAGGACTCGCCGCCTGACCACGCTCCGCGGCCGATGAGAGTGAAGCCGACGGTAATCAAGGCGCGGAGCGTCGCAAATGGCCGACCGGCTCGGCGAGAATTTCAGCGCGATACCAATCGACGTAGCCAGCAATGCCCCTGCTGAGCGGCACCCGCAACTGAAGCCCCTCCGGGACGCCGGATGGATCCGAGATCAGATTGACAGGGTCGCCCCGACGGGACTTTCCAGAAAACGAGAGGCGATGGTTCCCTCCCCAGGCCTCCAGAACCATGCTGGAAATCGTGCTGACGGGTGCAGCAGCGCCCGCACCGCCGTTATAGATGGCGAAGCGCGGTTCGCCGGCAGGCAAAATGTGATGGATCAACCGCACAACGTCCGAGATATGGTGCCAATCCCTCATTTCCGTACCCGTGCCGCCAAGCACAATGTCGGTTTCGCCTGCCGCGAGCCTGCCGCAGAGATCCCAGAGCAGTTGCTTGCGCAATCCTTCTCCATAGACCGAAAAGAGGCGAGCCACCGAGACCGGCTGGCCGTATGCGGCACAATACGACCGGCCAAGCTCCTCAACCATTCGCTTGTGATGACCATAAGGTGAGTACGGCTCGAGTGCGGCATCGACGCTGATGGGGCCGAAGTGGCCGCCGCCATAGACGGCGGCGGAGGACGCCAGAACGACTGAGGCATCGGGTGCGTGGCGACGCAGGAAATCGAGGACACAAGCCGCGGAAACGACGCTTTGTTCAAAATCCTTCAGCGGATCGGCAATCGACTGCCCGACGGTAGCGCCGCCTGCCAGATGGTAAACGGCTGCCGGGCGGCCGTGTACGGCGAGAGCCGCGTCCATCGTTTGCGCGGTCACTCCGCCGGAAAAGAATGCGCCGCCGCCGGTCGTCGCCGCGAACCCAGGGGCTTCGCTTCGGCCGAAGCCGAGGACATGATGGCCTTCTCCGGCAAGAAATCGCGATAAATGCAGGCCAATGAAGCCGCCGGCTCCAGTCACCCAAACAGGCCTCGCCTCTTTCAGCTGCGCCACCAGATCAGCCCTTCCCTTGCTTGTAGCAAAGGAAAGAGACCAGGCGCCCAGGCCGGCGGTCCAGCAATGCCGCTGCTCGGGCAACGGCACCGAAAGGCAGTGGGAACAGGGCCGCGCGGACCAGCCCCGACACTGGGCCGAAGACTGCCGCGAGCCTTTCGCGAATTTCGGAGGCCGTCATCGGGTCATAGTTCACAACCGATTGGAAAGAGTTTATTTCGCGATCGATCGTAAGCCCCGCCCCCTGCAACGCAGCGCGGTAGGCCGCCAGCGTGAAAGCGTTCTCCCCGCCGTAGAGGTGATGCAGCGGATGAGAGCGCAGAAACGGTTCCAGCTGCTGCGGCCCGGATATCACATGGTCGCGCAATGACAGGAACGTCGCGCCCTCGCGAGAGAGGCGCGCAACCTCACCGCAGAACGCCGGAAGATCATGCGCGTGATGCAGCACTTGCCTGGCGACGACCAGGTCATAGCCGGCGGCGGTCAACGGGATAGCCTCGCCGAACGCTTCGATCACATCGATGCGCGTGCCTGTTTTGTCGGCAAGCGTCCGGATTGCGGCGGCACCGACAAGGGCGCTGGGATCGGGCTCGACGGCGGTTACCGACCAGCCCTCGCGCGCCAGGGCATAGGAGAGGATGCCATTGCCGGCGCCAAGGTCGAGAGCACGGCCGACCTTGCGCGGGATCATGCTGCGAACCGCATCGAACTCTGCGCTTTCATGATAGCGCTGCGCGGCCACGACCGGATCGTCGAAATAGGCGGCGCGGGCGAGCTCTTTCATCGAAGGCTCGCTCATGCACCAGCGGACGGCGTCTTCCCAAGTCATGGCCGCTTCAGGCATCGAGAGAAACCATATGCTGGATCAATCCCCGTGGTTTTCCGGCAACAACTGCGTGAGGCGGCACGTTCTTGGTCACGACGATCTCGCTCTCCCGTCGATTTCTCGAAAACGCCCACAACAGCCGCCATCAATGCTCAGCTCGACGAGCGCGACAACGCTTTCGCGTCACAGGCTTGCATGCTTTCCCGTCCGTCATTCAAGGCAGGTTGTTTCCGGCGCTCGTGAGAGGTAATACGCTGCCCATCGCCTCAAAGCGGCACATCGTCGATCACACTTTGGCCAGGACGTTGTTCTGGCGAACAGCTACGCTACCGTCTGTTGCCTCGTCAAGTTCAGATCACGAGAATTCGAATCGCGCGAATTTCGTCCGCGCAAAACGCCCTTGCACCCCTTACCTGCATTGAGTTTCTCTCGCTCCCAGCGGTCCCGTCCGCAGATGACAATTATCGCAGCAGCTTGGAGTAGCGCCCCGGCTCTGGTTCTTTTATAGACGGGGACCAGCCCCGGGGACCCTGAACCTTCAACATGCACACCAGAGTCGGAAGCGCGGATTCGCACCTCATTGGCTATCGGGCGGACGTCGACGGGCTGCGCGCCGTCGCCGTCATATCAGTGATTGCATTTCACCTGTCGAGGTCATGGCTGCCGGGAGGATATCTGGGCGTCGATATCTTTTTCGTGCTCTCGGGGTATCTGATCACGCTGATCTTGTGGCGCGAGGCGCTCAAAGGGCAGTTCTCGATTATTCGCTTTTATGAACGTCGCGTCCGCAGGATCATGCCGGCCCTCGTGCTGCTGCTGTTCTTCACCACCTTGGCCGCCATTGCCCTATTGCTGCCTGCCGACCTGATCGGCTACGGCAAGAGCATGCTCGCCACGCTCGGCTTTGTGGCCAACATCCATTTCTGGCGCGATACGGATTATTTTTCGAGGGCCGCCGAGGCGAAGCCGCTGCTGCACGTCTGGTCATTGGGCGTCGAGGAACAGTTTTATATCATCTTTCCCCTGTTGATTGCAGCATTAGCCCGGTTCTGGCCGCGCGCCACCTTTCCCGCAATCGCCATGCTCACGCTTCTGTCCCTGGCGGCCAATATCCTGGCCCTCAAAGTCGGCGGCGCATCGCCGGCGTTTTTCCTGCTGCCGACCCGGGCCTGGGAGCTTGGGGCCGGCGCCATGGCCGCACTTCTGCCGCTCCGCCTGATGCCGCTAGGAGCCGTTGCCGGCCTGCTCGGATCCATCGGAGCGGCCGCAATTGTCATCGGCGTTGTCAGCCCCCTGCAGAAATACGGTGCCATTCCCGTCGCCCTGCCGGTGGTGATCGGCACGGCATTGGTGATTGCCGCCGGCCAAGGCAAGCAATCGCCCATCAGCCGATTGCTGGCGTTCGGTCCGCTCACCTTTGTCGGTTTGATCTCCTACTCGCTCTATCTCTGGCACTGGCCGTTCATCGTCTTCTCGCAATACTACCTGGTCCGTGATCTCAATCTCGGCGAGATGGCGGTTGCCGTCGCCGGCATGACGATCTGCGCCATCCTCTCCTGGCGATTTGTTGAGCGTCCCTTCCGCAGCAAAACCATCGCGGCACGAACCGTGTTCCTCGCCGCCGCCGGCGGGGCCGCGGCGCTCGCGGTGGCGGCGTCGGTGCTGATCTGGTCGAACGGGCTGCCCGGCCGCATGAGCGGCGAGGCAGCCGCCATCAATGCTGCCGTCGGCACCAATTATCGCTGCCCGGTCTCGAATTTCCTGCGCCTGGGCCAGTCGCGCGCCTGCGTGCTCAACCTGCCGTCGCGCAATCCCGCCGATGCGAAAATTGTCCTGCTCGGAAATTCGCATGCTCAGATGTATGCGCCCGTCTGGGACTCCATCTTCATCGAGGCGGGCCTGCCCGGCCTGCTGGTTCCGGCCAATGGCTGCCTGCCGACGGTGTCCGTCAATATCTCGCGCGAGTGCATCGCTGTCGCCGCCGGCAACCTGGCCGAACTCGGCAAACTGGCAAACACCGAGACCGTCATCCTAGGCTTGACGTGGGAACATGCCGCGGACGCGCTGGTCGATGCGGACGGCAAGACTGTCGACAACAGCAATGACCGGGCACTCGTCGGCGGGCTCGACGACCTGATCGACCGCCTGCGTGGGTTTGGCAAGAAAGTCGTCCTGATCGGCCCGATCGCCTATCCAGGCTGGGATCTTCCTTCCGAAATGAGCCGCGAGCTCGCCTTCGGCCGGCCGCTGGAAAAACCGGCCTCTCTGCCGGCCGGGGAATTCCAACGGCAATACGGGGCAATCATCCGGCACTTCGAGAGCCGGGGCGACATCGGCTTCGCGCGGCCCGACACCGCGCTGTGCGATTCAAGCCGATGCAACTATGTCCTGGACGGGCGATCCATGTTCGCTGACGCGAGCCACATCGCAAAAGCGGAATTGTTCCGCTTCCGCGCCATCTTCAGCGCGGCGCTGGCCTCGCAGCACTGAGCTTTCTGTATCGATGGTCAGGCTCTCCAAAAGGCCTTCACCTCGCCGCAATCTGTGCTTCTTGATGTCGGTGTTTCGTTTGCCGTGAGCACTGCCACCTATTTGCCGTCAGGCTGGCAACGAACGCTCGGTTCGGCCGTCATCTCGACCGGTGGATATCCGACCGGTGACCGCAGGCGCCGAATGCGGTGCGATTGCAGAAAGCGCGAGCCCCGCATGCCACCGGATGACAAATTCTCCCCCACCCGCCGCCACCTGCTGACAGGAGCGCTTGGAGCCGTGGCGGCCTTGGCGGCCGGATCTGCCGCCACCTCGCCCGTCGGTCAACTCGAGCGCCCCCAACCCGGATACCCGCACGCGCCAGGCGGCCTTGTCGTCTTCGGCGACGATGGAACGGACGTAGCCGCTTTTGTCAATGCCATGGCCCGGATCGCGGCCACGGGAGGTGGGACACTGATGTTCCGGCGCGGGGTCTACAACTGGTCGTCGACGGACCTGAAGGCCTTGGGCCATCCCGGGATAACGGTTCCGGCCAACTGCACCATCGACGGCAACGGATCGGTCATCAACATCACCGGGTCGGACCAGATCTACTATGTCTTCACCGCCACCGACGTCTCCAGGGTCGCCGTTGGCGATCTGAAGGTCATCGGGAATAGCGTATCGACCGGCTACAACGGCGGTGCATTCATGAAGTTCGCCCTCGGCCCGACCGCAACCGCCGGCATCGATTCTTTCAAGCTGGACACCGTCGAACTCCAGAACTTCAAGGCGCCGTGGTGGATATTAGTCTATAACGAGAGCCGCTCGAACCTCGAGATCCAGCACATACGCATCAACGGCCTGCGCGGCATTTCCCGGCCTGGCAATTCGCTGGACCCGGAGGATCTCGGCGCACACGCTGCCGTCATTGGCATCAACAGCGCAGCGTGGGAACCCGATGACGCCGCCCGGGCGATAGTCCGCGACGTGATTGTGACCGGCTTCTATGCTGAAGCCACACACATCAAGCAGGGCATCAACTTTGAAAGCAATGTCCGCGACAGCGAGATCCGCGGCGCCGTAGTCCACAATGCCGGTCTTGTGGGGGGCAAAGACGACACAGGCTGCTACGCGCTGATGGTCTATGGCGCGAACAACCGCAACATCCGCATCACGGATCCCGTTCTGATTTCACCGCGCGACAACGGGATCTATGCAGTCAACGGGTCAGGCCTGGCCATCACGAACGCAACGGTGCGCGGACAGACCAGCAACTCGGACCGGACTTTGCCGAAGGCCGGAATTTCCATCAACAGCGTCCGGGATGCCATGGTCTCCGGCGGCACTTTCAGCAACAACGTCACCGATCTCTATCTCGGCATTCGCGGCGCCGCGGCCAATGTCAGCGTCGAGGGCGTCGAATGCAACGGCGCGTCCAGGGCAGGCATCTGGCTGCAGGGATCGGCCGCCAATGTCGGTGGTGCAACAATCACCGGAGCGCGGGTCAATGCTGGTGAGACGGCGCGGGCACTGTATTCGCCGAATGACGAGATCCACTACGTCAACGAAGTCAGAATTTCCGACTGCGAGTTCGCCACCCGCTACATTACCGCAGTGGAAGTTTCGGCATCGCCCACGCCGGCTGCGAACTGGAGTTTCAGCAACGTGACCTGCACTGCACGCGGGACGCCGTTCCAAGCTTACCAATTCGGGGGGCAGATGACGATCAAGGGCATGCGGCTGGTGCTGTCGGATGGCGGAACGGAGGGCTACAGCGCGTTCCGCTGCTACGGCGCCGGCGCTATGATCGTCGACGGCCTGACGATCGCCGGCCAAAGGGAGGGCACCACGCTTGACACAAGGCGCTTTGTCGGATCGCTGATCAACGTGCGCTCCGAAAATTCGACCACCAGACCCCTCTCTGCTTCGGAAGGGACTAGCCGCCCGACATTCAAGGGCTTTCCAGGCGCCCGCATCCAGAACCTTACGCCGGAAGCGGACGGGTACCACGAGTGGCAATGGCAGGGCGGGGCCTGGGTCGAGAGTCGGTGACACTGCGATCCGCCTCCCCGACGTGACAGCCTGCCGCTTGATGTAGACGGGCCAACGCCTGTACACCGCCTTCGATCGAGGACGGATCCAATATGTCCCCCTCGACGGCCTCGGGCATCCTTACCGTCGAGGAAAAGACGGTTGGAGAACAATGCAGGACCGTTTTTTTGTTTCAGTCGGCGCTGGGTTCGGTCGAGGCCCGGCCAGGTCGAAATTGACAGATCACCACTTGCAAATCGGTCGCGGCTGTCTTTTGCTCGCGCGACAGTTGTCCCATGACTGTTGAATGGTTGGCGAACGGATGAACAAAATCGATCGGCGACGGCCGGAGTCCGAAACGGACGCCACCGTAAATGCCGCGCGGCTTGGAACGCGGTTGCGCCTCGCCCGCCAGACGCGGGGCATGACGCTGAAGACGCTGGCGACAGCTGCGCACTGCTCTGAAAGCCTTCTGTCCAAGATCGAGAACGGCAAGGCTTCGCCATCCCTGCCCATGCTTCACCGCCTGGTCGAAGCTCTGGAGACCAATATCGGCTGGATGTTCGAACAGGTCGACGATGACGAGGCGATCGTGTTCCGCGCAGGCGCGCGGCCATTGATCTCGCTCGACGCGCTGAGGCGCGGCGAGGGCATCTCGCTCGAACGCATCATTCCATATTCGCCCGGACACCTGTTGCAGTGCAACATCCATCATATCGAGGCAGACGGCGAGAGCGAAGGTCCCATCCAGCATGTCGGCGAGGAAGTCGGCTACGTGCTTGCCGGCCGGATCAAGCTGATCGTCGATGGCAAGAGCCATGATCTCGCCACCGGCGATGCGTTCGTATTCAGGTCGGAGCTGCCGCACCATTACCGCAACATCGGCAAGGAGAGAGCCAGCATTTTTTGGGTCAACACACCAGCGACCTTCTGACGGCTGCTGTGAGATCAAATTCGTTGACAAATATTCAAGTCTCTTGAATGTTTGCCTTGTGCCTGTAGCACCAATGGGCCAGCCTAACAGGATTGGCCCGCAAGCAAGGGGAACCGAAAATGCGTCCGTTCAAGCTTCTCTTCCGTTGCGCCGCCATCTTGGCCATTTGCTCGACGGCGATGGGATCGGCGTTCGCCGATACGTTCGCTCTGGTCAACATCAACCAGCAGGCCCTGTTCTTCAACCAGATCAACGAGGGCGCGCAGAAGGCGGCCGACGCCGCCGGCGCCAAGCTGGTCATCTTCAATGCCAACAACGTGCCGAGCGCGCAAAATGACGCGATCGAGAACTACATCACACAAAAGGTCGACGGCATCATTCTGGTCGCCATCGACGTCAACGGCGTCAAGCCTGCAATCACCGCCGCGAAGGCGGCCGGCATCCCGGTGATCGCCATCGACGCGCAGATCCCCGACGGCGACAACGTTGCGTTCATTGGCGTCGACAACGCCAAGGCCGGCGAGGATATCGGCAAATTCTATGCCGATTATGTCAGGTCGGAGATGGGCGGCACCGCCAAGATCGGCATTGTCGGCGCGCTCAATTCGTTCATCCAGAACCAGCGGCTCGACGGCTTCAAGAAGGCGGTCACCGACAGCGGCCTGGCGATCACCTTCCTCGACACGGTCGACGGCCAGAATGTCCAGGAGACCGCAATGAGCGCCTCGGAGAATTTGATGACCGCCAATCCGGACATAACGACGCTCTATGCGACCGGCGAGCCGGCGTTGCTCGGCGCAGTTTCGGCCGTAACCAGCCAAGGCCGCACCGGCGACGTCAAGGTGTTCGGCTGGGACCTGACCAAGCAGGTCATTCAGGGCATTGACGATGGTTGGGTGGTGGCAGTCGTCCAGCAGGACCCGGCCGGCGAAGGCAAGGCCGCTGTCGAAGCATTGGTCAAGCTCAAGAAGGGCGAAACGGTCGAGCCGATCATCAATATTCCGGTGACGATCGTGACCAAGGACAATGTCGAACAATACCGCGCGATGTTCCAGTAGACTGCATCGATGACCCGTCTGCGGCGCCGCGAAGGGCTGCGCCGCGGACGCTTTGCAATCCCGTGGGATCCAAGATGAGCAGTGGCGAGACCTATCGGGTGCGGATGAGCGGCATCTCAAAGCGCTACAATGCCATTCAGACGCTCGATGACGTGTCGCTGGTGCTGAGGCCGGGCGAGGTCCTGGGGCTTGTCGGCGACAATGGCGCCGGGAAGTCGACGTTGAGCAAGGTGCTGTCGGGAGCCGTGGTTCCCGATGCCGGCTCGATCGAGATCGATGGAACGCCGGTGACCTTCACTTCGCCGGCGGACGCGCGTGCGGCGCGCGTCGAGATGGTCTATCAGGATCTGTCGCTCTGCGACACGGTCGACGTCGCCGGCAATCTTTTTCTCGGCCGCGAGCCGCGCCGCCGCATCGCCGGCATTTCCTTTCTCGACAAGAAGCGCATGCACGAGCAAACGCGCCAGATGCTCGACCGTCTCGGCATCGTTATATCAGACACGCGGCTCAAGGTCGAAAACCTGTCCGGCGGACAGCGACAGTCGATCGCGATCGGCCGCGCCGCCTCGTTCGAGCCGTCCGTGCTGATCATGGATGAGCCGACGGCGGCGCTCGCCGTCGCCGAGGTCGAGGCTGTGCTGGACCTGATCCGCGCCGTCAGCGCCCGCGGCGTCAGTGTCATCCTGATCACCCATCGGCTTCAGGATCTGTTCCTCGTATGCGACCGCATTCAGGTCATGTACGAAGGACGCAACGTCGCCGAGCGGCTGATCGGCGAAACCAATATCGAAGATGTCGTCAACCTGATCGTGGGCCGCAAGTTCAACGCTCGTTCGGCCACCAACGCCCATCGCGATGGAGCGCCAGCATGAGCGAAGCGACTTCGACCCGCTCCGCGCAGTCTCGAAGGGTCCGCGAATCCACATGGCGAGATGCGGTGCTCGCCAACGGCAGTGTCGTGTCGATCGCGCTGTTCTTTCTTATCGTTAGCGTCATCTTCTCGGTGGCGACGGACGCCTTTCTGACGTCGCCCAACCTGCTGAACATCCTGCGGCAGTCGGCACCGCTGCTGATCGTCGCCGCGGCGATGACCTTCGTCATCACCACCGGCGGCATCGACCTTTCGGTCGGCTCCGTGCTGGCGCTGGTGGCAACGTTGTCGGCGACATTGCTGCAGTTGGGCCTGCCATGGCCGCTGGTCATCCTCGCCATGCTTGCGCTGGGCGCCTTGCTTGGCGCAGTGCAGGGCTATTTCGTCGCTTATGAGGGCATCCCGGCCTTCATCGTCACGCTTGCCGGGCTTTCGGTGATCCGTGGCGTGGCGCTGCTGATCACCGGCGGCTACTCCATCCCCATCGAGCCGGGCAGCCCTTTCACGGTGCTGGGCCGCGCCTGGCTGCTTGGCGTGCCGGCGCCGGCGCTGATCGCGCTGGCGATCCTGGCGATCGCCTATATCGCGTTCAACGAGACGCCGTTCGGCCGCTACGTGACCGGCATCGGCGCCAACGCCGAAGCGGTCAGGCGCGCCGGCGTGAACACGCGGCTGACGACGCTTTTCGTTTACGTGATTTCCGCCGCCGCGGCAGCACTTGCGGGGATCATCATTGCCGCCCGGCTTGGATCCGGATCCTCGAATGCCGGGCAAGGCTTTGAGCTCGAAGTGATCGCCGCCGTCGTGCTTGGCGGCACCAGCCTGTTCGGCGGCCGCGGAACGATCGTCGGCACCGTTCTCGGCGCGCTTACCGTGGCCGTCATCGGCAATGGCCTGATCCTGGCACATCTGTCGCCTTTCCTGACGCCGATCGTCACCGGAACGATCATCCTGATCGCCATCTGGCTGAACTTCCGCCTGTTCCGCGGCGCCGTGCGGAGCCGTTGAGCCCATGAGTGATCTTTTCGATGACGCGGATCCTAGGCAGAGGCTGGCGATCGGAGTCGAAACCGGTCATGTGATGACCGTGCTCGGCCCCGTTCCGGTCGAAGAAATGGGCGTCACGCTGATGCACGAGCACATCTTGCTCGACGGTGCGCGCAGCTGGAAATGTCCCTGTCATCCCGACGACATGGCGCTCGCCGAGCAGCCGGTGAACATCGAGATCATCGGCGAATTGCGCATGAACCCTTACGTCAACCGCGACAATGTTTCGCTCGATGACAGTGACCTGGCGCTGTCTGAGCTGCAACGCTATCGCGCGCTGGGCGGCCACACCGTCGTCGACGCGACCAATATCGGCATCGGCCGCGAGCCGGAAAAGCTCGCTCGCATCAGCCGCATGTCCGGCCTGAAGATCGTCATGGGCACCGGCTTCTATCTGGAGCACACCCATCCCGAATGGCTGAAGGCGATGGATGTCGACGCGGTGACCGAGTTCATCGTCAACGACGTCGGCGGCGGCGAGACGCAGCCGCCGATCCTGGCCGGCCTGATCGGCGAGATCGGCGTCAGCAAGGATTTTACTTCGGAGGAACGAAAGTCGCTGCGAGCTTCGGCGCGGGCCTCGCGCATCACCGGCGTGCCGCTGTCGATCCATTTGCCCGGCTGGGAGCGGCTGGCGCACGATGTGCTCGATGTCGTGGAGGCCGAGGGCGCCGATCTTCGCCACACCGTGCTCTGCCACATGAACCCCAGCCACAGCGATCTCGACTACCAGACAAGCCTCGCCCGGCGCGGCGCTTTCCTCGAATACGACATGATCGGCATGGACTATTATTATGCCGATCAGGACGCGCAATCGCCTTCCGACGAAGAGAATGCGCGGGCAATCGCGGTACTTGTCGAGGCCGGCTTCGGCGATCGCCTGCTCTTGTCGCAGGATGTGTTCCTCAAGATCATGCTGACCCGCTTCGGCGGTTTCGGCTACGGCTACATCCTCAAGCATTTCATACCGCGCCTGAAACGGCATGGCGTCGAGCAGCCAGCCATCGACCGCATGCTGATCGCCAATCCGAAAGCCGTGTTCTCGCGGCAGAATCAAGCCCAGACTTACGGCTGAGACTTACGACGGAGTTCAAATGTCCAAGAAAAAAATCCTGCTTGCCGGTGAATCCTGGGTGTCGACCGCGACCCATATCAAGGGCTTCGACCAGTTTCCGACGGTCACCTATCACACCGGCGCCGACGAATTGCTGACGGCGCTGAAGGCGACCGACTTCGACGTGACCTTCATGCCGGCGCATGAGGCACAGCGCAGCTTTCCGCAAACAATGGAGGCGCTTTCGGCCTATGACGCGGTGGTGCTCTCCGACATCGGCGCCAACACGCTGCTTCTGCATCCCGACACCTGGGTGCACTCGAAGCCGACGCCGAACCGCCTGCGGCTGCTGCGCGATTATGTGCGCGACGGCGGCGGGCTTTTGATGTTCGGCGGCTACTACAGTTTCCAGGGCATCAATGGCGGCGCGCGCTACCGCAAGACGCCGGTCGAGGAGGTGCTGCCGGTGAGCTGCCTCGCCTTCGACGACCGCGTCGAGGTGCCGGAAGGGTTTTCGCCTGTCCTGAAAGGCTCCTCGGACCATCCGATCCTCAGGGGTCTCGTTTCGGATTGGCCAGTCCTGCTCGGCTTCAACGAGGTGACGCCGAAAGACGGGGCGGAAGTCCTGGCAACCGTGTCGTCGGATTATGGCTCGCTGCCGCTGCTCGTCACCGGCCACTATGGCAAGGGCCGCACTGTGGCGTGGACGTCCGATGTCGGGCCGCATTGGCTGCCACCGGAGTTCACCGCCTGGAACGGCTACAAAACCCTGTTCGAGCAGATGCTGAGCTGGGCGATCGGTGAGAGCTGAGCGATGCATGTCCATGTCGTCGGCAATGCCTGCGTCGACACGATTTTTCGCGTCGGCCGCTTCCCTGCCGCCGGCGAGACTTTGAACGCCAGCAGCTACGCCGACGGCCTCGGCGGCAAGGGAGCAAACCAGGCGGTTGCGGCCGCGCGCACGGGTGCTGCGGTAACGTTTTGGACGGCGCTCGGCAAGGACCGCGCAGGCGCATGGATCAGGAGCCGCCTCGACAGGGAGTTGTCTGACCTCGAGGCGATTGAATTCGACCTGCCAAGCGACCGCTCGACCATCGTCATTGGGGCCGGTGGCGAGAACTTCATCGTCAGCGGCGTCGCCTGCAGCGAGGCGTTCGATCCGATCGCACAAACCGCACTTGCGCGCCGAATCGCGTCTGGCGACATCGTTGTCTGCCAAGGAAACCTGCGAGGCGCCGCGATAGATGCCTGCCTGCGGGCAGCACAGGAAAATGGCGCGCGCACCGTCTTGAATGCCAGCCCTATCGATGCGGCGGCTCTGCCTGACTTCGGCCTGGCGCAGGTGTTGGTGGTGAATCAATCCGAGGCGCAAGCGCTGACCGGCAAGGATGACATGGCAGCCGCCGCCGACGCGCTGGCGGCTAAAGGCGCCGGCACAGTGGTGATCACACTTGGAGCGGAAGGTTGTCTCGTTCTTGGCCCGGACCAGGGAGGATCGCTTCGTTTGCCGGCACCACACGTCGAGGCGCTCGACACCAGCGGCGCCGGCGATGTCTTTTGCGGCTGTCTGGCCGGCGGGTTTGCCAAGGGAATGTCGGTTGCCCCAGCGCTGAAGTTCGCGCTCGCGGCTGCCGCAATTGCGGTGACTCGCCCGGGCACATTGATATCCTGTCCGTCCGCGTCTGAAATGGCGGCGCTCATCGATCAAACGGAGCTCTCATGACCCAACTCGGTCAATCAGGCGGCGACGCGCTCGTAGACCTTTTCGGCCGCACCAAGGTGGTGATCGGCGTCGTTCACCTGTCGCCGCTTCCCGGCGCGCCGCGCTATGACGGCGAGGCGGTCGAGGCGATCTATCAGCGGGGTCTGGACGATGCGAGATCTTATCTCGATGGCGGATGCGACGGCGTGATCGTCGAGAATCATGGCGACATCCCGTTTGCCAAACCTGACGATATCGGACCGGAGACAGCGGCCTATATGGGTGTCATTTCCGACCGTATCCGCCGCGAATTCGGCAAGCCGGTCGGCATCAATGTGCTCGCTAACGCCGCGATCCCTGCCCTTGCGATCGCCAGCGCCTCCGGCGCGGGCTTTATCCGCGTCAATCAATGGGCGAATGCCTATGTCGCCAATGAGGGTTTTGTCGAGGGCGAGTCGGGTCGCGCAGCACGCTACCGCGCCAGGCTGCGCGCCAATGGCATCCGCGTTTTCGCCGATGCTCATGTCAAGCACGGCGCGCACGCGATCGTTGCCGACCGCCCGGTGGAGGAACTGGTCAAGGATCTGGTCTTCTTCGACGCCGACGCCATCATTGCGACCGGTCAACGCACCGGGCACACTGCGGATCTGAGCTATATCAGCATGATCAAAGAGGCCGCCGGCCTGCCGACGCTGGTCGGCAGCGGCGTGACGCCCGACAATGCGAACGATATCCTTGGCATCGTCGATGGGATCGTCATCGCCAGTGCGCTGAAGCATGACGGCGTCTGGTGGAACCAGGTCGACCCTGCCCGAGTAAAGACCTTCATGAGTGGGCTGAGGCGATGATCGAGCGGCGACTGGAGCGAAGTCGCGCCCCTCGGGCCGCAAACGCGGAGACCGCAGGCGACGACCCGCGGGCCGCAGTCACCTTGTCGTTGATCCTGCAGCCCATTCAGACCGGTACCAGTCGACGAATTTCTTCAGCCCGTCTTCGATTGAAACGCTCGGCTTGAAGCCGAAATCGCGCTCCAGCGCAGTCATGTCGGCATAGGTCCGCTCGACATCGCTGCTTTGCATCGGCTCGCTGTGGCGGATCGCTTTTACGCCGAGCAGTTTTTCCAGAGCGTCGATGAAATCGCCAAGCCGCACCGGCCGGTTGTTGCCGACATTGTAGAGCCTGCTCGGCGGAACTTCAGCCGATGGCGGCTTGTCGAGCACGGCAACGACAGCTCTCACCACATCCTCGACATAAGTGAAATCGCGCCACATCTCGCCATTGTTGAACACCCGGATCGGCTTGCCTTCGAGCATTGCCTTGGTGAATATCCAATAGGCCATGTCGGGCCGGCCCCAGGGACCGTAGACGGTGAAAAATCGCAAACCGGTCTGCGGCACCCCGAAGAGATGGGCATAGGTGTGGCTCATCAATTCATCGGACTTCTTGGTGGCGGCGTAAAGCGAGACGGGCTTGTCGACCTGATCGGTCTCGCTGAACGGCACCTTGCGGTTGCCGCCATAGACCGAGCTCGACGAGGCATAGACCAGATGCTCGAATGCGGGCTGCGCGCGACAGAATTCGAGCACTTCGAGATGGCCGACAACATTGGAACGGACATAGAGCCTCGGATTGTCGAGTGAATAGCGCACACCCGCCTGAGCGGCGAGATGGACGATCCTGACTATGCCTTGCCCGGCCAAAGCGTCGGCAAGAGCGCCCTGTTCGGCGATGTCGATCTGGTGAAATGAAAAATCCTTGTAAGGCTGCAAGCGGGCGAGGCGCCCCTTTTTGAGCGCCAGGTCGTAGTAGTCGTTCATGTTGTCGACGCCGACGACCGCTTCCCCCCTGCTCAGGAGATGATGGCAAACATGGCTGCCGATGAATCCTGCGGCTCCCGTGACAAGTACAGGCAACGAAGTTCTCCACGCATATGCTGGCACATGATCGCGAAATCGAGATCGATTTCGGAGAGGATCATGCGCAACATCAAAACGCTCATCAGAATGAACGGAACCGACCCAGTCCAATTCGTGTTTTAGCCGAAAGCCCCAATAGGCGCTACCGACAAGCTGTGCCGTCGACGCGTCAGCTCGCCTCGCGCAGGGCCTCGGCCGCCTGCAGGTCGACCGACACGAGTTGGCTGACGCCCTGCTCGGCCATGGTCACCCCGAACAGCCGGTTCATGCGGGCCATGGTGATCGGGTTGTGCGTGATGATGACGAAGCGCGTCTCGGTGGTGGCCGCCATTTCGTCCATCAGATTGCAGAAACGCTCGACATTGTGATCGTCGAGCGGTGCGTCGACCTCATCGAGCACGCAGATCGGCGCGGGATTGGTCAGGAACACGGCAAAGATCAGCGACATCGCCGTCAACGCCTGCTCGCCGCCGGAAAGCAGCGTCATCGTCTGCGGCTTCTTGCCGGGTGGCCGCGCAAGGATTTCGAGACCGGCCTCGAGCGGATCGTCGGACTCGATCAGTTGCAGTTCCGCCGTGCCGCCGCCGAACAGATGCGAAAACAGCCGCTGGAAATGGCCGTTGACCACGTCGAAGGCAGCCAGAAGCCGTTCGCGGCCTTCGCGGTTCAGGCTCTGGATCGCCTGCCGCAGCTTGCGGATGGCCTCGATGATGTCCTCACGTTCGGAAACGATGGTCTCCAGCCGGTCGGACAGTTCCTTCTGCTCTTCCTCGGCGCGCAGATTGACGGCGCCGAGCCGCTCGCGCTCGATCTTCAGCCGGTCGAGCTGACGCTCGATCTCAGTCATCTCCGGCATCGGGCTGTCGGCCTCCAGGCCGGTGTGGCGGATGACCAGATGCGGCGGGGTGTTCAGCGTTTCCTGGATGCGCGCCTCGACCTCCAGCCGTCTTTCATCGGCAGCGGTCAGCCGCTCTTCGGCGCGAACTCGGGTTTCGCGCGCCTCGGCCAGCGACTGGATCGCTGATGTCGCGGCCTTGTCCAGTTCGGACTGCTTGTTTTCCGCTTCCTGCAACCGGTCGCCGGCGGCCTGGCGCAGGCTTTCGGCTTCGGCAAGCTGCGACAGCAAGGCGCGCCGCTTGGCGTCGATCTCGTCGGGGGCGTCGGCCAGCCTTTCGCGTTCGGCCTCGGCCTCGGCCTTGCGTTCGCCGAGTGCGGCGATCTGCGTCGAGGCGTTTTCGGCGCGCTCCAGCCAGTTGCGGCGTTCCGCGCCGATGGCGTCGAGGCGGCGCGAACGCGCTTCGGCTTCCCGCCTCAAGCCTTCATGGACGGCGCGGGCATCGGCAAGGGTGGCGCGGTCGCGAGCGACGTTGGCGGCCGACTGTTCGAGCTGCAACTGCAGATCACCGAGATCGGGAGCGCTTTGCAGCAGCATCTCGGCCTCGACGAAAGCCGCGGCAGTCTCTTCATGGCTGTCGACGACGCGCGCGCGCGCCTCGTCAAGTGCGGCGCGCCGGCTCGACAGCTCGCCGCCGGCCTTCTCGGCCTCGGCCAGTGCGTTGCGGGCGGCGTCCAGCCCATGCTGGGCATCACGCCCGGCCTGACGGGCGTTGCGCTCGGCCTCGCTCGCCTGGGCAAGCGCCTGCTCGGCATCGGCAAGGGCCTCTTCGGCCTGGCGCAGGATGCGGTTCGCGTGGACCGCCTCGGCGTCGAGCTCGGACAGCCGGTTTTTCTGCGCCAGCCGCTGCGCGGCGGCGGTCGGCGCGTCGGCGCTGGCGGTGAATCCGTCCCAACGCCAGAGCGCCCCTTCGCGGCTGACCAGCCGCTGCCCGGGAGCAAGCTGCGCCTGCAACCGCTTTCCGTCGCCGGCGTCGACGATGCCGATCTGCGCCAATCGGCGGGCGAGTTGCGCCGGCGCGCGGACGACGCTGGCAAGGCTCTTGATGCCTTCGGGCAGAGCGGCGTCGCCGGGCTGGACCTCGCTTTGGCCCCAATGCACCGGCGCGCTGCGGTCGAGCGGCACGTCGAGATCTTCGCCAAGGGCGGCGCCCAGCGCCGTCTCGTAGCCGCGCTCGACGCTGATCTGCTCCAGCACGGACGGGAAGAGGTCGCCGCTCGCGGCATTCAGGATCTTGGCCAGCGTGCGGGCCTCGGTTTCGATTCGCGCCAGCTCGGCCTTTGCATCCTGAACCGGCGGGCGGGCGGCGCTCTCCGCCGCGCGCGCCTCGGCGACAGCCTGTTCGGCGGCAATCGCCGCGGCTTCGGTTTCCTCGAGCAGCGCCAGCGCCTGTTCAACCAGAAGTTGCTTCTCGGCGGGATCGGCCAGGCCGGCGACCCTGAAGGCGATATCGGACAATTCCCGGTCGACATCGGCGAGCTGGCGGGCGAAACGGTCGCGGCGCTCTGCGGTGTCGCGCAGCGTTCGTTCGATTTGGTTGCGGGAGGCGGCGGCCTCCGCCCGTTCGGCGGTCAACTCGGCGAGTTTGGCTTCACTGGCGGCAAGCGTCGAAGCCGCCTGTTCGACCGCCGCGCGGGTGCTGGCATCGCGGTCGGCGGCGCCGGCGTTCTCGGTGTTGAGCGCAGTTTCTTCGGCGGCGAGACGCTCAAGAATATCCGCATTGTCGCGGACCATCCGCTCCTCGCGGACGATGTCGCCGTCGAGCTGCTGGAGCCGGCGGTCGAGCTCCAGTTGGCGGGCGCGGATGCGGCCCGCTTCTTCCTCGATCTGCGTCTTGGCGATCGACAGGCGCTGGAAGGCGGCGGCCGCGGCGGCTTCCGCGTCGCGCAGGTCCGGCAACCGATGGGCGCCGATCCCTTGCTCCCTGGCGGCAGCCATCTGGGCGGCGGCGCGGTCGCCGACCAGTGCCGTGGCGATCGCCAGCGCCGAGCGCGCCTCGCCTTCCTGCGTCTTGGCCAGCGTCCAGCGCAGATGCAGCAGCGTCGCTTCAGCCTTGCGGATATCGGCCGACAGGTTCTTGAAGCGCGAGGCCTGGCGGGCCTGGCGCTTCAGGCTTTCGATCTGGCTTTCCAGCTCGCCGACGACATCGTCCAGCCGTTCCAGATTCTGTTCGGCCGCTTTCAGACGCAGTTCGGCCTCGTGGCGACGTGTGTGCAGGCCCGAAATGCCGGCCGCCTCTTCCAGCAGCGCGCGACGCGCCTGCGGCTTGGCCTGGATCAGCTCGCCGATGCGGCCCTGCCCGACCATCGAGGGCGAACGGGCACCGGTCGACTGGTCGGCGAAAAGCAGCTGCACGTCCTTGGCGCGGGCTTCCTTGCCGTTGATGCGGTAGAGCGAACCCGCCTCGCGCTCGATGCGACGCGAAACCTGCAACTCGTCCGCGTCGTTGAAGGCCGAGGGCGCGCTACGGTCGCTGTTGTCGAGGAAAAGCGTGACTTCGGCGGTGTTGCGGGCCGGACGCGTTCCGGAACCGGAAAAGATGACGTCGTCCATGCCGGACGCGCGCATGTTCTTGTACGAGCTTTCGCCCATCACCCAGCGCAGCGCCTCGACAAGGTTCGACTTGCCGCAGCCGTTGGGGCCGACGATGCCGGTCAGGCCGCGTTCGATGACGAACTCACCGGGTTCGACGAACGACTTGAAACCGAGCAGGCGAAGGCGCGAGAATTTCATTCGCGCCGCCCCAAAAGCGGGTTCTGCAAAAGTGTTCCGCGGTTTGGCGACAAGAACTCGCGGCGCAACAAAAAGTTGCGCACGCCGAAGCGCTGCCGCTTCGGCGCTGCCGAGACGTCAGAGCAGAGGGTCGATAATGGCCGAGATTTCCTCAATCGACAGCGCCCCCTTGTAGGTCTTCCCGTTGATAAAGAAGGTCGGCGTCGAGTCGACCTTGAATTCATCGGCGCCGCGCTTCTGGACCGACCTCACATCGTCCAGAAGTTTCTGGTCCGTCAAGCAGGCCTCGAACGACTCCTGTGTAAAACCGGCCATCTTGGAGATTTGCAGCAGGGCGTCTTTGGTATTGGCGACACCTGCCCAGTTCGCCTGCTGCTTGAACAGAACGTCCACCATTGGGAAATAATTGTCCTTGGAGCAACGCGCCAGCATGAAACCGGCCTCGGCGCTGGGATCGAAGGGGAACTCGCGCAGGATAAGGCGGGCCTTGCCGGTATCGATGTATTTCGTCTTCAGCGCCGGGAGGGTGGTTTCATGGAAATGCGCGCAGTGCGGGCAGGTCATCGAGGCATATTCGACGATGGCGACCTTCGCGTCGTCCTTGCCGAGCTGCATGTCGGGCAGTGCGCCGGGCTTCAGCAAGGCAGCCATGTCCACCGTGCCCTGGGCCTCAGGCGCCTTGGCCGCGGCCGGAGCGGCCGGCTTTGCCGGATCGGCCGGCTTCATCGCATCGGCGGGGGCCGCAGGCTTCACATCCTCCGCCACGGCTTTCTCGCCCGAGTCGCTGCAGGCGGCGAGCAGAGCCACCGCCGGAATGGCGGCCAGTGACGACAGGAGGTTTCTGCGGGACAAAAGACGGGGCATACGAATCACCTGACAATGGTTGGATTTTGCAATGCAAAGGCTAGAAAAGGCGAGAGTTGGCGCGAATTAAGGCATCGCCGTCCCCATTCCAATCGCCAAATCCTGGGTACGCGATCACGAAAGCGCGAGATTATATTTTCTTTTGACCGAGAATGGTGGCGCCGAGCCGCTCCAGCGAGGCGCGCAGCCCATCATCCTCGATCATTCCGACAGTGCCCGACAGCTTCACCTTCTCGGCCGCGGTCAGCGGCCGGATGCTTGGTTTACGCCGGCCTTTGTCAACCGTGACCGGCTTTTGCACGATTCTGATCCGGCCGATAGCGTTGAAGCCGAGGAAGGCGTTGACCCGGTTGATGATCTCGCCGGTCTCGTGCTGCAAATGGAGCGCCGCCATGCCTTCGCAGGCGATGATCAGCACCGCCGGCTCGAACGGATCATCTTCATGCATGCGGCGCGGCCACTGGATCTTTTCAGGGCGCGAACGGCTGGCAAGCCGCGGCCCGGCAATCTCCTCCCATGACTGGACGAGCCCGATCGACATGCCGGCTCGCTTGCGCAGCACCGGATCGAGGATCTGGGTTGCGAGATCACTCACCGGAACGGGATTGCCGAAGGGCCTTTTCCCTGCCATGTGCGTTCTCCAGTCACGACCTTCACCATACATCCGTTAGGCCAGTCCTCGATCAATGGCACTGCACGACCAGACCCGCAAGACCGCATCCTGCGACAGCGGCAAAGCCGCATCCGGAGACAGCGGCGAGATCGCGTCCCGCCTGCTCGCTTGGTACGACGGGCATCACCGCGACTTGCCGTGGCGCATTGCGCCGCGCGAGTTGGCACGCGGCATACGACCCGATCCCTACCGGGTCTGGCTTTCCGAAGTCATGCTGCAGCAGACCACGGTCGAAGCCGTAAAATCCTATTTCCGGGCCTTTGTCGAGAAATGGCCCGATATCGAGGCGTTGGCCGCTTCACCGACAGAAGACGTCATGAAGGCCTGGGCCGGACTCGGCTATTATTCCCGCGCGCGCAATCTCAAGGCCTGCGCCGACCTCGTCGCGCGGCAAGGCGGCAGGTTTCCGGATACGCAAGCTGGCTTGAGAGAGCTGCCCGGCATCGGCGCCTACACGGCGGCGGCGATCGCCGCGATCGCCTTCGACCAGCCCGCCGCGGTCGTCGACGGCAATGTCGAGCGGGTGGTTTCCCGGCTGTTTTCGATCGTCACGCCGCTGAGCGAGGCCAAGAGCGACATACGCACCTATGTCGAGCGCATGGTTCCAGCGACCAGACCGGGCGATTTCGCCCAGGCGATGATGGATCTCGGCGCGACGATCTGCACGCCGCGGCGGCCGCGCTGCGGGCTCTGCCCGCTGCGTGAGGATTGCAGCGCCATTATTTCCGGCGATGCCGAACGCTTCCCTGTCCGCCTGCCGAAGGGCGAGAAACCATTGCGGCGCGGGGCTGCTTTCGTTGCCGTACGCGGCGATGGCGCCATCCTTTTGCGCAAACGTGGGGATAAGGGCCTGCTCGGCGGCATGACCGAAGTGCCAACGACCGGCTGGACCGCGCGGATCGACGGCGGCACCACAGCGGCGGCGGCGCCCTTCCCCGGCAACTGGCGGCCAGCCGGGAAGATTGGCCATGTCTTCACCCATTTTGCGCTCGAACTCGAAATCTTCAAAGCGATGGCCGATGTCGCCGCCCCAGCGGGTCATTTCTGGTCGCTGGCCGACGAAATTTCCGGCGAAGCACTGCCCACCGTCATGAAAAAGGTAATCGAAGCAGCGATACCGGGCGCGACGAAGAAGCAGCGCGCACATTGAATCGCCCACGTCGCCCCATTTGAACTGCGTTGAACGAGGACAAGAATGACCGAAATCCGCCACATCGTTTTCGACATCGGCAGAGTGCTGATCCACTACGATCCGAACCTGCCGTTCAGCCGTATCATTCCGGATGCCGAGGAGAGAAAGTGGTTTTTCGACAATGTCTGCACGCATGACTGGAACATCGAGCAGGACCGCGGCCGCACCTGGGAAGAGGCCGAGGCGTTGCTGATCGCCGAACACCCGGACCACGCCGAAAACATCCGCAACTTCCGCCGCCTCTGGCACGAGATGGTGCCGCACGCTTACGACGACAGCGTCCAGCTCATGGACAAGCTGATCGAGAGCGGCCACGACGTCACCATGCTGACCAATTTTGCGTCAGACACGCTTGCCGAAGCCCGGCAGCGTTTCGACTTTCTCAACCGCCCGCGCGGTGTGACCATTTCGGGCGAGATCGGCATGATCAAGCCGGATCGCGGCATTTACGACCATCACGTCGCCGCGTTCGGCCTCGAGCCCGCGGCCACGCTGTTTATCGACGACAGCCAAAAGAATGTCGACGGCGCCAAGGCGGCCGGCTGGCAGTCGGTGCTGTTCACCGACGCAAAGACGCTCGAGGCGGACCTCGATCGCCTGGGGGTCAGAGTGTGATCACTGTGACGGCCTGACCGCAGTCGCTGAGACGCGCGGTCCACGGCGCTGCCATTGGATCCGTCTCGCGCGCTACTTGACGTGTGAGGCGTAGATGCGATCGAACTCACCCGTCGCCTTGGCAAGATGCAACCATTGGTCGACATAGGCCTTGAAGACAACGGCACCCTCAGGAAGCATATAACCCATTTCGCCATATTGGAGCGGCTTCTCGGGGTTGATCGCGCAAAGGCCGGGGTGAAGTTTCTCCTGCAACTCGGTTTCGACCGATTCGGCGATCATGATATCGGCTTTGCCGTCAAGGATTTGGCGGAAGATCGTGACGTTGTCCGGGTAGATCTCAATTTTAGCGTCACTGAGTTTTTCACGCACGAATTTCTCATTGGTCCCGCCGGGATTAACAATCACAGTCACATCCGGCTTGTTGATGTCGGCAATCGATTGGAATTTCGCCTCGTCCTCGCAGCGCGCAATCGGTGCCTTGCCGTTGACGAGATAGGGCTCGCTGAAGAACACCTGCTTCTGGCGTTCCAGGGTCACCGAAATACCGCCCATCGCGATGTCACACCTGCCGGTTGTAAAATCGGCAAGCAATTTTTTCCAGGTAGTCGCCACGAAGTCCGCCTCGACCCCTAGTGAACTTGCCAGAGATTTTGCGAGATCGATATCGATGCCCTGGTAGTTGTTCGCGGGCTTGTCATGAAAGGTGAAGGGCTTGTAGTCGCCGGTCGTACAGACGCGCAGCTTGCCGTTCTTGATAACCGCATCAAGCTGGTTTTCTGCGCCGGTGTTCTGCGCAATCGCCGGAGAGGCCAACAAACCCATGACGAGGGCGGCGACAAACGGCGAGGCAAGAGCTTTCATGGATCTGGTCTCCGATGGATAAGAGAATCGAGCATTCGAGAAACGGTGGGCAAAGGTCAATAACTCTTCCTCGGGAATCGCTCACCGTGATCCTCCGGCGGCGCCGAAAACCCGAACCGGCTACCCGCGCTAGTGGTACCCACCTGACATAAGAGTCCGGCTCGGGATTCCTCTTGGCTGCACGCGAAGGAGCGACATTTAGTTTGGGCCAACTCAGTCAGTCACCGTCGTGAAAACTTCGAGTACCAATTCCATTCCCACGTTCTGCCTGCATCAGCGGAGAACGCACGGCTGTAAATCGGGGTTTTCGGGTTGCGCTTATCCCAGTGGAATTTCACGATAACGTCCTTGCCGGCCACAACCTCACGGCCGAAGAATTCGCCTTCGTCGCCATTGAACGAGCCCACCTTTCCGTCGTCGAGTTTGCCCGCGTTGCTGTCGGCCCAGTAGATCGTCCAGAGACGCGTCCTTGGATCGAACAATCGCACGGTGAGGCCCTCGAACGGCTGTCCTCCCAACTCCGTATGAAAAATGTCGAAGTTGCCCAAACCCACTAGGATTTGGCGGAACTCCTGGGTCGCGTCGAATTCCTCCCACTCGTCGCTGCCGGCCAGTGGTTCCTTCAACGTACGATTCCTGATGTTCCAGTTGCCCACCAAATAGTCGAAATCATCTTTGGACGACGTCTCGCTCGCCGTTATCGCAAGTTTCCCGTCCGATGAAAGAGTGAACGCACTCATCTACTTTCCTTTGGATCGACGTCGTGCCAGCACTCCATCGCCGCGGACATGACGAATGTATGGGCGTTTTCTTCGATGACTGCGGCGCGCTTCGCATGTCCGGTCGCGGCAACAATTGGATGGAAACCCAACAGCGCGTCGTGATGCACGCCTGCCGTCACCTCCACGTTGCAACGCGTAAGCCGAAGACCCGTTCCGGGCAGGGTCCACTTCGGTTAGCTCCGCACTCCGTCGCGAAGTCGCGTTGCTCCGCGCTCCACTCAGGATTCGCTAACCGCCCTGAACCCCTGAACCGACCTCCCAACCGGGTACCAAGTGTCAGATTCTGACCACTAGGTGTCGAAGATGTCCTCTCTTTCGTCGTGACGGCTTGTTGGTCAGGAGCAGAATGTGTATATTTAGTCCAATCTATACACATCGAGAAGCACCATGCGAACCAACATCGAACTCGACGACGAATTGATCGCGGAGGCCATGGCCGCCTCCGGCCTCAAGACCAAGAAAGCGACGATTGAGGCGGCGCTGCGCAGTCTGGTGCGCCGGCACAGGCAGGATATGGCTATCGCCGCCCTTGCTGGCGCCGGCTGGGAGGGCGATCTCGACGCCATGCGGGAAGGCCGTTCGCCCGATCGGCAGCGATGATCGTCGTCGACAGTTCCGTGTGGATCGCCCATCTCCGCAATACGGACAGCGTCTCGGTCGGCAAGCTCAGGCATCTCGATGACACACAGGAGATTCTGGTCGGAGACTTGATCCTGCTGGAAGTGCTGCAAGGCGCGCTCAACGAACCGCATGCCCAACTGATCGAGCGGAACCTCCGACAATTCGCCATCGTGCCGATGCTGGATCCGGCGACGGCAGTCGAAGCTGCCCGAAACTACCGCATGCTCCGGCAGCGGGGCATCACCATCCGCAAGACAGTCGATATGATTATCGGCACATTCTGCATCCTGGGCGGACACGCGCTGTTGCATGATGACCGAGACTTCGACCCGATGGTTCGTTACCTCGGCCTGCGCGCCGCATGAGAACGATGTGCAACGAGACCTCTGTAGCGGTTATCGTCAGGCCCCTGCCCGCTCCATGCCGAGGCGGGCGATGCGGCGAAGCTCGTCGATCGGGGTCAGGCCGCCACTGCGCTCATAGTGCCAGAAGGTCCAGCCGTTGCAGGCATCCAGCCCCTGCACTTCCGCGCCGATCTTGTGGATCGATCCGGCGCTGCCGCCGACCGCCACAGTGCCGTCGGCGCGCACCCTGGCCGCCCAGCGCTTCTTGGCGTCGTAGAGCGTGGCGCCCGGCAGCATCAGCCCGGTGTCGATGAGGCTGACGAAAGCGACGCGCGGCTCGGCGCGCTTGCCGGTAAGCACGGTAAGCGCAGCGCCGTCCAGCGGCCGGACTGCATCGATGCGCTCGTTGGCGGCGTCGATATAGGCCTGCTCGCGCTCGATGCCGACGAAATGGCGGCCGAGGCGCTTGGCCACCGCGCCGGTGGTGCCGGAGCCGAAAAAGGGATCGAGCACGATATCGCCGGGCTTCGTCGAGGCCATCATGATGCGGGCGAGCAGCGCTTCGGGCTTCTGCGTCGGATGCAGCTTGTCGCCATTTTCGTTCTTGAGGCGCTCAGCGCCGGTGCAGATCGGAAACAGCCAGTCGGACCGCATCTGGATGTCGTCGTTCGACGCCTTCAGCGCTTCGTAGTTGAAGGTGTAACCCTTCCCCTTCTGATCGCGCGAGGCCCAGATCATCGTCTCATGGGCGTTCTGGAAGCGGCGGCCGCGGAAATTCGGCATCGGATTGGTCTTGCGCCAGACGACATCGTTGAGGATCCAGTACCCCAGATCCTGCATCTTGGCGCCGACCCTGAAAATGTTGTGGTAGGAGCCAATGACCCAGATGGTGCCGTTGGGCTTCAACACGCGGCGCGCCGCCAGCAGCCAGGCCCGGGTGAAGGCGTCGTAGACCTCAAAACTTGCGAACTGGTCCCAGTCGTCGTCGACGGCATCGACCTTGGACTGGTCGGGCCGGTGCAGATCGCCGTCGAGCTGCAGATTGTAGGGCGGATCGGCAAAGATCACGTCGATGGATTTTTCGGGCAGCCGGTCGAGCGCGGCGACGCAATCGCCCTTCAGGATCGTATCGAGCCATTCGGATTGCTGGGGAGCATGGGAAAGCTCGTCGAGAAGACGCACGGCAGACATTGTTACACCCAAAGCACGCGTTACTGTTTACTCCCTGTTATGGTTACCGATCAGCGTAAATATTCGGTGAAGGCCTGGGGTGCGGACCCCGGGTAATTTGCGAAGATCGGCCTGTTGGTGTATGCCGCGCCGCCTGAACCGTCCCAGCCTCCTCCCTCCCGCTTTTCGGATCGCTATGCCCCAGCCAGACCTTGTCATCTTCGATTGCGACGGCGTGCTCGTCGATTCCGAGATCATCGCCGCGCGCATCGAAGCCGAGCTGTTGACGTCGGCCGGCTACGAGATATCGGCCGAGGAGATTTCCGAAACCTATGCCGGGCTGACCTTCAAGGACATCATGATGCGGGTCGAGGAAAAATCCCGCGTCCCATTCCAGGCCTCGCTGATCGATCGCGCCGAAGACCTGGTCGACCGCCGCCTGCGCAGCGACGTGCGCGCCGTCGACGGGGTGCACGAGGCGGTCGCCGCGGTGACGGCGCCGCGCTGCATCTGCTCGAATTCGCGCACCGAGCGGATCGAATTCATGCTGGAGAAGGTGCATTTGCTGCCGTTTTTCAGCGGCCGGATTTTTTCCTCGCTGGAAACACCAAGCGGGAAATCCAAGCCGGCGCCCGACGTGTTTCTCTTTGCCGCGGCAACGCTCCAGGCCGATCCGGCGAACACCTTCGTCATCGAGGATTCCGTGCATGGCGTGACCGGCGCCAGGACAGCCGGCATGCGTGTGATCGGCTTCACCGGAGCAGCGCACAGCTATCCCGGGCATGCCGACGCGCTGACCGAGGCCGGCGCCGAAACGGTCATCCGCCGCTGGGCGGAACTGAAAAGCGTGATCTCCGCCCTGTCGGAGTGGTCGGCGGATGCGTGAAGCAGGCGTCCAAATGGACGCGCTGATCCAAGCCGCGGCTATTCGGCCGCGGCAACCTTCTTGTCGGTCTTCTTCGGCGGGCCTTCGTCATAGCCGGCGAACACCTGATAGTCCCGCGCGGTGGGCTCGGGAACGACAACGTTCGAATCGGTGAAGACGAACTGGGTGGCACTCGAGGGATTGGTAACCTGGACCTGATGTTGGTGAAGCTGCGAGTAAAGGACCTCCTTGCCATGCATCACAGCGATACGGATCGGCATGGTGATGGTGCCAGGGCTGAACATCGGTCCCGGAACGACCTTGCCGGCGACGGCGATCTTCATCGTCAGCGAGCCGTTGGCGCGGATGCAGTCGCGGGTCACATCGGTGATCGAAGCCTGATAGACGATCTTGGCGGAACCATCCTGCTGGCCGCTGCTCGCGTCAAGCGCGGCAGCCTCTGCATCCAGGGCGGCGGCTTTTTTCTTGGGCTTTTGACTGCCCTTGGCATAGGTGTTGAAGAAGGCGGTGCCGTCGCGCAGCGTCACTTTCGGACAATAGGCCAGCAATTGGCTGGCGAGAACCTTGGGGTCCGGCGGTGGTGGCGGTGTCGTGTCCTTCTTTCCGAAGCCCAGCATGCTGCTGCCGCCTGATTGGCAGCCGGCGGCGGTAAGCATAAAGCCGGCGAGCGCCAGACCCGCGACAAAACGACCGTTAAACGTATTAAACGCCATGAACTGCACTTCCCTCTCGCAAAGCGGGTGACGTATATCAACCGCGCGGCAAAAATGCGACTGAGCAAGTACGGAAATTAACCACTTTGCCACGGACAATACCGCCCGGCAGCAATGGAACATGACGATGCGCTATGTGAGTACCCGCGGGGAAGCGCCCGTGCTTGGATTTTCCGACGCTGTGCTGGCTGGTTTGGCGCGCGATGGCGGACTTTATGTCCCTGAAACCTGGCCGCAGTTTTCGGCAACTGAGATCCGCGCGATGCGCGGCCTTGCCTATCCCGACCTCGCCGTCCGCGTGCTGTCGCCGTTTCTCGGCGGCGAGATCGCGATGCCGGTGTTCGAACGCCTGGTGCGCGAAGCCTATGCGACGTTCCGTCACGAGGCGGTCTGCCCGCTGGTGCAGACCGGCTCGAACATGTTCGTTCTGGAACTCTTCCATGGCCCGACGCTTGCCTTCAAGGACGTCGCCATGCAGCTTCTCGCCCGGCTGATGGACCATGTGCTTGCCGAACGCGACCAGCGCGCCAGCATTGTCGGCGCCACCTCCGGCGATACCGGCGGGGCCGCCATCGATGCCTTCGCCGGGCGCAACCGCACCGACATCTTCGTTCTTTTCCCGCACGGCCGGGTCTCGCCGGTGCAGCAGCGGCAGATGACGACGTCCATCGCCGCAAATGTCCATGCGCTGGCGGTCGAAGGCAATTTCGACGATTGTCAGGGCCTGGTGAAGGACATGTTCAACGATCACGGTTTTCGCGACCGGGTATCGCTGTCCGGCGTCAATTCGATCAACTGGGCCCGCATCATGGCCCAGATCGCCTATTACTTCTCATCGGCGCTGTCGCTCGGCGCGCCCGACCGGCCGATTTCGTTCACGGTGCCGACCGGCAATTTCGGCGACATCTTCGCCGGCTACGCCGCCAAGAAGATGGGGCTGCCGATCGAGCGGCTGATCATCGCAACCAACGACAACGACATTCTGGCGCGCACGCTGTCGAGCGGCGAGTACCGCACGAAAGGCGTCTTTTCGACCACGTCGCCGTCGATGGACATCCAGGTCTCTTCGAATTTCGAGCGCTTGCTGTTCGAGGCGGCCGGCCGCGACGCCTCTACCGTGCGGCGCTACATGAGCGGCCTCAAGCAGTCCGGCGCCTTCACCATCGAAGCCGGCGAGATTGCCAGGATCCGCTCCGAATTCGACGCCGGCCGTTCGACCATGGACGAAGTCGCCGCCACGATCCGCTCGACGCTCGCAGCCAGCAACTATCTGCTCGACCCGCACACGGCCGCGGCCATGCACGTTGCGGTTGCAAGAGCCACCAATGCCGTGCCGATGGTGGTGCTGGGCACCGCCCATCCGGCAAAGTTCCCGGCCGCCGTCGAAGCGTCCAGCGGCGTGTCGCCTGCCCTGCCCGCATGGCTAGGCGGGTTGATGACTTCAGAGGAAAAATACACGGTACTTCCATCCGACCTGAAAATGGTGGAAGATTATGTTAGCCGCCACACGCGGGCGGCAAATTAGGGAGTATCAGCTATATGGGTGTTGAGGTAAGCCGTCTGTCGAACGGCCTGACAGTCGCCACCGAAACCCTTCCAAGCCTCGAATCCGTCGCTCTTGGCGCCTGGATCAAATCAGGCGCCCGCAATGAGCGTAGCGAAGAGCACGGGATGGCCCACCTGCTTGAACACATGGCGTTCAAGGGAACCAGAAGGCGCAGCGCCTTCGAGATCGCCTCCGAAATCGAGGATGTCGGCGGCGAGATCAATGCCGCCACCAGTGTCGAGACCACCTCCTATTATGCCAGGGTGCTGAGCGACGACGTGCCCCTGGCCGTCGATATCCTGTCCGACATCCTGCAGGAATCCGAGTTCGACCCGCAGGAACTGGAGCGCGAGCAGCATGTGATCCTGCAGGAGATCGGCGCCGCACACGATACGCCCGACGACGTCGTCTTCGACCACTTCACCGAGACGGCCTTCCGCCACCAGACGATCGGCCGCTCCATCCTCGGCACGCCGGAAACCGTCAAATCCTTCACCTCGAAGCAATTGCGCAAATTCATCGAACGGCAATATGGCGCCGAGCGCATGGTGATCGTTGCCGCCGGCGACATCAAGCACGACAACTTCGTGCGCGAGGTCGAGAAGCATCTCGGCGGTTTCCGCAGCAAGTCCGACAACACCATGCCGCAATATGCGCAATATGTCGGCGGCGATTTCCGCGAGGACCGCGACCTGATGGACGCGCAGATCGTGCTGGGGTTCGAGGGCCGCGCCTATCATGTACGCGACTTCTACGCCTCGCAGGTTCTGTCGATGATCCTTGGCGGCGGCATGTCGTCGCGTCTTTTCCAGGAGGTCCGCGAAAAGCGCGGGCTGTGCTATTCGGTCTATGCCTTCCACTGGGGTTTTTCCGATACCGGCATATTCGGCGTCCATGCCGCGACCGGGCAGAGCGACATCGCCGAATTGGTGCCGGTGGTCATCGGCGAGTTGCAGAAGGTCGGCGAGACCATCCTGCAGGAAGAACTCGACCGGGCACGCGCCCAGTACCGTGCAGGCCTGATCATGTCGGCCGAAAGCCCAGCCAGCCGCGCCTCGCAGATCGCCCGGCAAATGCTTCTGTTCGGCCGGCCGATCGCCAAGGAAGAGCTGATGGAACGGCTGTCGGCGTTGACGGTCGAGCGGTTGACGGACCTTTCGTCACGGCTGTTTTCGACCAAGCCGACGCTGACTGCCGTCGGACCGGTGGGCACGCTCGCTCCCTATGAGGCGGTCCTCGAGTCGCTTTCGGGCACGCAGACCACGGCCCGAAAGCTCGCCGGCTAAGTCCATCAAAGCGTCATGTTCGCGCTCCCTTTCTTTCGCCGTGACCTGCCGGCACTGAAGGGTGACCGGGTCACGCTGCGCGTGCCGCTGACCAACGACTATCGGGAATGGTCGGTGCTGCGCGGGGAAAGCCGCGCATTCCTGGAGCCGTGGGAGCCGCGCTGGAACCCCGACGAGCTCGACCGCACGGCCTGGCGGCATCGCCTCAGCCGCTATCGCGAAGACTATGCGCAGGGAACGGCCATAGCCTTCTTCATCTTCGACAAAGGCAACGCCAAGCTTGTCGGTGGAATCACCCTCGGCAATATCCGCCACGGCGTCGCGCAAAGCGGCCATATCGGCTACTGGATCGGCGAGCGCTACAGCGGCCGTGGCCTGATGACCGACGCGGTCAAGGTGGTGACGCGCTTCGCCTTCGATACGCTGAGGTTGCACCGGATCGAAGCTGCCTGTATTCCCGACAACGCCCGGTCGATCCGCGTGCTTGAAAAAGCCGGATTCCGGCGCGAAGGACTTCTCCGATCCTATCTCAGGATCAACGGCATCTGGCAGGACCACTACCTCTACGCCCGGATCGAGGACGATCCGCCGGGCGCGGAAACGAAGGACTGATTTTGACGAATTTCCTGCGAATCGGGTCGTTGTTCGCCTTTGTGCTGACGGCAATCGTCGTGCTCTGCGGGGCGTCTTCGGCCTTCGCCGTCGAACCGATCAAGATTGCCCGCGACGATGTGGCGCTCGACCTTTCGGGCGCCGTCGAAATCTACCGCAACCAGGGCGAGAATTTTCAGGTGTCGACTGCTCCGGGACCGGACGGCATCGTGCGGCGCATCGAGGTCGAGGCCAATGATGCGCGCTCGACCGGCGACTGGGCGGTGTTCGCGCTTGCCAACACCACCGACCAGCAGCTCGACAGGCTGATCGTCGCACCGCATTTCCGGCTGGTGAATTCCGGTATCTTCTGGCCGGATCTCGGCTCGACCCGCATTGCCGCGATCACGCCCAGCGAGGGCTTCGCGCTCGACCGCCAGAGCAGCCCCGACGCTGATGTGTTCCGGGTGACGCTGAACCCCGGAACGGTGATCACCTTCATTGCCGAACTGGCGTCGCCCAAACTGCCGCAGGTCTATCTTTGGGAGCCGGAATCCTACAAGGATTCGGTCAATTCCTACACGCTGTTTCGCGGCATCGTCATCGGCATCGCCGGCCTCCTGGCGCTGTTCCTGACCATCCTTTTCGTCGTCAAGGGGACCTCGATGTTCCCGGCAACCGCAGCGCTCGCCTGGGCGGTGCTCGCCTATATCTGCATCGATTTCGGCTTTCTCAACAAGGTCCTGGAAATATCGCCCGGCAACGAGCAGATGTGGCGGGCCGGAACGGAGGTGGCGCTTGCAGCGACCTTCGTGGTGTTCCTGTTCGCCTATCTCAACCTTAACCGATGGCACGGCCATTTCAGCTACGGCGCTCTGGTCTGGATTCTGGGGCTGCTGCTGATCGCCGGCGTTGCAATCGTCGACCCGGCGGTCGCCGCCGGCATCGCCAGGCTGTCCTTCGCCGCCACCGCGCTGACCGGCCTCGGCCTGATCATCTTCCTCGGCATACGCGGCTACGACCGTGCCATCATGCTGGTGCCCAGTTGGGTCATGGTGCTGTTGTGGCTATGCGGGTCGTGGATGGCGATCACCGGCATGCTCGACAACGACATCGCCCAGCCGGCACTGGGCGGCGGTCTGATCCTCATCATACTGCTTATTGGCTTCACCGTCATGCAGCACGCCTTTGCCGGCGGTGCGCTGCATCAGGGCCTGTTCTCCGATCTCGAACGCCAGGCGCTGGCCGTGGCCGGATCGGGCGACACGGTGTGGGACTGGGACGTGATGCGCGACCGCGTCGTCACCAGGCCGGATGTCAGCATCCAGCTGGGCCTTGCGCCCGACAGCCTAGGCGGCGCTGCCCGCAACTGGCTGCCGGTACTCCATGCCGACGACCGCGACACCTTCCGTACGACGCTCGACGTGGTGCTTGAACACCGGCGCGGCCGGGTGTCGCAGAATTTCCGCCTGCGCGGCGCCGACGGGCACTATCACTGGTTTTCGCTGCGCGCCCGGCCGGTGATCGGATCGGACGGCGAGGTCATCCGCTGCGTCGGCACCATGGTCGACGTGACGGAGCAGAAGAAGTCCGAGGAGAGGCTGTTGCACGATGCCGTGCACGACAATCTGACTGGCCTGCCGAACCGGGAATTGCTTATGAACCGGCTGGAGGCGATCATCTCGATCGCGCGCACGGAAGAGAAGGTCCGTCCCACCGTCTTCGTCATCGACATCGACCGGTTCAAGCAGGTCAATGACGGGCTCGGCATCTCGGCCGGCGATACCATCCTGCTCACTGTTGCGCGCCGGCTGCACCGGCTGCTCAAGCCGAAGGATTCGCTGTCGCGCTTTGCCGGCGACCAGTTCGCGCTGATGCTGCTTTCCGAGCAGGACCCGGCCCGCATCGCAGCCGTTGCCGATGCCATCAAGCATGCGATCAACAATCCGATTACCTTTGCCAAACGCGAGATCGTGCTGACCGCCTCGATCGGTCTGGTCACCTGGACCTCGGCGCAGAGTTCGGCCGAGGACATGGTCAAGGACGCCGAGCTTGCCATGCACCAGGCCAAGCGTTTTGGCGGCGACAGGATCGAACCGTTCCGACCCGCCTTTCGGACCGTCGGCACCGACCGGCTGCAGTTCGAGTCCGACCTGCGCCGCGCCATCGAACGGCGCGAATTCACACTCGCCTACCAGCCCATCGTGCGGCTGGAAGACGGCAGTGTTGCCGGCTTCGAGGCGCTTTTGCGCTGGGATCATCCGCGTCGCGGCATGATCCCGCCAGGCGATTTCATCCCGGTCGCCGAGAGCTGCGGCCTGATCGTGCAACTTGGCTTGTTTGCCATGCAGCAGGCCGCCGAAGATCTGGCGGGATGGCAAAAGCAGATCGGCGACGCGCCGCTGTCGGTTTCGGTCAACCTGTCCAGCCGACAGCTCATCCGCCGCGATCTGGTCAGCGACGTTCGCTCGGTGATCGCGCGGGCCAATCTGAAGCCGCGCTGTTTCCGACTCGAGCTCACCGAATCGCTGGTGATGGACAATCCCGAGCAGACAGCCCATGTGCTGAACAAGCTGAAGAAGCTTGGCATCGGCCTGTCGCTGGACGATTTCGGCACCGGCTACTCATCGCTGGCCTATCTGACGCGCTTTCCCTTCGACACGATCAAGATCGACAAGAGCTTTGTCGACGACACCACACCGAAGCGCGCGGTGCTGCTCAAATCGATGGTCAACATGGCGCATGAACTCGGCCTTTCGGTCGTGGCCGAGGGCATTTCGGACGAAAGCGATGCGCTCGAACTGCGCCAGATGGGCTGCGAATATGTGCAGAGCTTCATGTTCGGCGCGCCGATGCCCGGCGATCAGGTGCTGAGGACGCTGAAGGAACAGTATCCGCTGACCCGGGCTTGATCTTGTTCATGTCGTTGTCCCAAAACCGCTGCCCTTTTTGGGCGGCATGAGCCTGGCGATTGGCACCCGCTGGAGCGCATCGGCAAGGTCTCAGCTCCCGCGGCTCGGCACTCCATCAAAAGTACGACCGGCGGTCACGCGACTGTGAACTGGGAGTATTGGTTTACGGCTCGCGCTGTGCATCATACCCACTTCGCGAAATCGGTGCGAAGAGCTGACCCGCTGATATTCAGCCTGCTGGCCGGAATCACCGGTCATGATGGAGGCCCAACTGATGAATTTCGACAAGATTTCTGCCTGGGCTCCGGTGTGGTTAAGCGTCGTGAGGATCATGTCGGCGCTGCTGTTTCTGGAGCACGGAACTCAAAAGCTCTTCAATTTTCCGCCCGCTCCCGAGCCGATGCAACTGTCGGGGCTTATTGTGATCCAGGCATTGATCGAGCTGATCGGAGGCGCGCTGCTTGCCCTCGGACTCTTCACCCGGCCCGTCGCGTTCATTCTGTCCGGCAACATGGCGGTCGCCTATTTCATGGCGCATGCGCCGCAAAACTTCTTTCCCGTTGTCAACGAGGGCGACTCGTCGATCCTCTACTGCTTCATTTTCCTGTACTTCTTTTTCGCGGGAGGCGGCGCGTGGAGCGTCGATGCGGCCCGTCGCGGGACCGGCCTCGCGACGCCCTGAACAGGATCGCGAGGGAACTTGCTGGGCGGCTACCAGCGGAGCATGTCCGACAGCCTGCCAGGTCGAAATGATAGGGAAGTTCCGGCTCCGCTGATCGTCGCTTTCGGGCCCTTTGCTGGACATTCCCCAACGCGAGATACGCGCCCTTAGGGCGGCCATTGCCGCACTTTTAACCCGTCGCTTTCCCTTATGCGGGCATCAGATCCCGCATGATCGCGACCGTGCTGCTCGTGTCTAGGTGCCTTCTGTCGGCGATAGAGATAGTTCTCGGGAAGACCGAGGCGACGGCACGACTGGACGGCCGGAGATGAAGGGAGCACGATGCGCTCGCAGATTGCAGCCGTCGTCTTCACAAAAGCACGCTCCCACGGCTTCAACGTCCAGTGGTCGCCGAGTGCCAACCGCTTGCGGACCCAGCGGGGCAGGATCTCGACAGCTGCCTTCAGAAATGGCCGCTGAAGCGGTTGAGCCACCCCCGGCAAGACGGGAACGTCTTCCATGATCTGCAGGAATTCCAGGACGATCGGCGATGCGACGAGTCTTTGCCTCATCACGTCGAACAGCGCGTAAAGCTCGGCCTGCGACGTGGGCGCGTCAACCGCACCATAGAGAAGCGCGACGGGGCGAGCCTCGGCGAACATCGCATCCCGTTCGAAAAAATGCAGTCGATGCACATAGATGTGATAGGCCTCCATGAAACCAAACCCGGCCGTCGCTTGCACCCAGTCCAGCAACTCCGGGTCGGTGGCGTCGTATGGCTCACCTTCGCTGGTTCGGCCTGAAACGCGCTCATGCATCCTGACCACACCTTCAATCATGGCCTTGGCCTTGGTCCGGGGACCGTAGACCGTGACCAAGGCGGCGAGGCCAGTGCGCCGTAATCGTCGGAGCGCGTCGGAGCGGAATGTGCTGTGCTGCCAAATGGCGTCGCGAACCCGCGGCTCTGCCAATTCGAGCAGCACCGCCGTAACCCCGCCGATGAACAGCGCAACCGGGTTCTTGAAAATACGCCACGACACCGAGTTTGGCGGCAACAGCGCCGGCTCGCCCCGCGGGGTCGAGAAGTCCATCTGCGATCCGAGCCGCTGGCGCATGAACGACTGCGCAAGATTATCCACACGACGCCCAAGCGGGCGAGGCAGAGGAAGGGTGCCCGAATTGCCAAACATGCTCCGACTCTCCTGGCAACGCGTGTGGCTGGCGGATGCAGCACGAACGTCTTGGCCCTTCCGTCGTTCCAAAGATTCAAACTGGCGCGCTGCATAACTCCGCAAGAACACCGGGCCCGGATAGCCATCACGAGCCCGGTCGCGCCGGCCCTATGGGGTAAGATCGAGCGCCGGCACGATTCTGTGATAGGGCAGCCCCGCATCGTCGTTTAGACGCTTCACGTCGACATCGGAGGCAGCGTCAAACAGGCACATGCAGCGCCCGTCCTCCGGTGCGAAGGTCGAGCGCAGATAGCTGATGTCGGTGCCGTTGGAGGTCATCTCGGCGGCTTTGCTGATCGCCGCCTTCTGCGCATCTCCCAGAACTTCCATGCTGATGCCCTTGAGGTCGCGTTCCACCATGTAGACAGTCATTTCCAGATCTCCTCCTGTGAAAAGTGACCACAGGAGTTGAACGCAGCTGCGGGCGAAAGAGAACGACATTTTTTCTATCGATCGATAGCCGACAGTTATCGATGAAAGGATTACAATGTCGTTTCGTGGAACCGCCTCGGGAGGGCTCGCCATGGAGATGTTTCAGGTCCGCTACGTGCTTGCCGCCGCGAAGATGCTGAACTTCACCAAAGCCGCCTCCGATTGCAACGTGTCTCAGCCGGCGCTCACCAAAGCGGTCAAGACGCTCGAGGATGAGCTTGGCGCGCCCTTGTTCCACCGCGAGGGAAAGCGCGTCCTCCTGAGTGAGTTCGGGCGCTCCATTCTGCCGCATCTTCAGCAGATCATGCAGGAGGCCCACGCAACCAGAACGCTTGCCGACAATTTCAGGCTGCTCAACCAGGTGCCGATCCGCCTCGGCGTCATGTCGACCATCGGACATGTGAAACTCGCCCGGTTCCTCGCAAAGTTCCAGCGCGACTATCATGGCGTCGAGCTTGAAGTTAGCGAGGCGAGCGTTCAGGAATTGAAAAACAGGCTTGAGCAAGGCGATCTCGATCTTGCCGTTCTCAATCCGCTGGAGGGGTTGGGAGCGGCGTTCCGTGTCCATGATCTCTACAGTGAGCGTTACGTCGTCGTATTCGCGCCGGATCACCGGCTTGCGAGCCTCAATGCAATCAAGTTGGTCGATCTCTCTCAAGAACCCTACGTCGATCGTCTGTCCTGTGAAATGCGGGACCTGGTGATGGGTGTGTGCCGGGAAAGAAACGTCAGCCTTTATGCCCGCTTTCGTTCCGAGCGCGAGGATTGGATCCAATCAATGGTGCTGGCGCGGATCGGCTTCGCCTTCATGCCTGAATATTCGGTGACATCGCCTGAACTTTTGCAGCGTCCGCTGATCGAACCCGCGGTGGCACGCACGGTGTCCCTGGCTAGCATTCCGGGCCGGCCCTATAGCCCGGCGACGGCGGCAATGGTCCGAGCTGCCCAGACGTTCGATTGGCCAGGCTAGGCGTTTAGCGCTGAGGCTTGAGCTTTGCTGATTTGAGATGCGTCAGATTCAACTTCTCGGCCGCTCGGCCCACGTGGCACTCGTCGTGCACGATCGCAAACAGAACGAGGAGGTTGAGATCAATCCTGTTCAGCATGTCGATGAAATCATATCATTGGATTCAGCATCACCGAAGTGCGATCTCCTGAGCAAGCGGAGCAGGCGCAAGGCGCGCTTCGCATCGGAAACAGATGCAGGAGCACCCGCATGCCAGTATCACGACGTTCCCTTCTCGCCGCAGCAAGCGCTGGTGTGGCATTGTCAGAAACTGCAAGATTAACGAACGCCTCGGCACAGGCTCTTGCGGAGCCTGCCATGGACCAGACGGTTGCCGATCTCGTCGAGCGGTCTGCGGAAGCAAATTCGGCGCTGATGCGCGGGGAGATAACGAAGTACTACGAGGTGATCCCACATACCGGGGACTTCCTGCTGATGTCTCCATTCGGCGGAAAGCCCACGCGGGCTTCTGAACTGACTGCGGAGCGGATCGAAGCGATGGGCCGCTTTTTCAAGAACGGGACCTTCGAGCACGAACTCCTTCAAGCCTATGGTTCCGCCGACATGGTGGTCCTCGCGATCATTGAACGCCCGCATGTCGAGGTCGGCGGTCTGCCAGCACAGGATTGGCCGCTGCGGGTTACCTTGGTCTATCGCCGCGAAGAGGCGGAATGGCGCCTGGTGCATCGGCACGCTGACCCCCTGGTCAAGGGCGTGAGTCTGGAGCAGGCGGCGGCCCTTGCACGCGGCGAAGCCGCGTGATGCGAAGAGTGTTGCCATTACCGACGGAGCGCTCTGGCTGAAGGTCCAAAGCCCGCTGAAGGGTTTTCGCTTCTCGTCGACGCAGAACGTCATTCAATGGCGCCAGATGTGGCCCGACGCGCCTTGCGAGCACCTGCTGGTGCCGGTGGAGTAGATCCGCCATAGTCATGCGCCCTGAGGGAGGACGATCATGACCTTGCCCAGCTACGCAATGAACCAGGTAAGTTTCCCGGAGATGTACGAGCGGTGGCTCGTCGGCCCTCTCTTCCGTCCATGGGCCGAGATGGCTCTTGACGAGTTGGAATTGTCTTCGGGCGATCGCGTACTCGATATCGCTTGTGGAACAGGAATAGTGGCGCGCGTTGCAAGAGAGCGGCTCGGTGGAGCCGGATTTATCGTCGGTGTCGACGTCAGCGCGGACATGCTTGCCGTGGCGCGGGCTGTAGAACCAGCCGTCGACTGGCGCCAGGGCAATGCCGGCGAGTTGCCTCTGCGTAGTGGTGAGATGTTCGACGTGGTCGTCTGCCAGCAAGGACTGCAGTTCTTTCCTGACAAACCCGCGGCGGCGGCGCAGATGCGTCGCGCGCTGACGAAGGGTGGCAGGTTGGCAATCGCCACGTGGCGCCCGGACGACGAAATCCCGTTCTTTCGCGACCTGCGCCGCGTCGCGGAGCGCCATCTGGGCGCCATCGCCGATCAGCGGTACAGCTTCGGGGAAGCGGCTCCGCTTGAGGCGCTGCTGCGAGACGCCGGCTTCCACGAGGTCCGATCGAGGATTGTTTCGCGCACCATCCATTTCGGGGAAGGCGTACCTTTCCTGCAATTGAATACGATGGCGCTGGTCGGGATGAGTTCGTCAGCCAAGGAATTGGGTGATCAGGAACGCAAGCGCGTCGTGGAGGCAATCGTGAGCGGGAGTGCGCCCGTGCTGCAGCCATACACCATCGGGTCGGGACTGGCCTTCGAGCTCAGCACCAATCTGGCGACAGCCAAAGGCTAAATGATCTCTCACCAGCTGCGGACTCGTTCGATCGAGTATTGTGCCGAGAATGGCTGCTCATTCACAATCTGCCGTTCGAGAACCGAAAGGATTGCCCGGCTGCGGTCGAAGGCAGACCACCTCAGGGAAATTTCTGCTCGCCAATCGAGAGGCTTCACAAGCAACGCATCGGCTACGCAGCCCTCGATTAAAACCAGCTTGTTTTACATTTCGAATTATTTTGCCGCACTGTGGCCATTGTGCCGCCATTATCCATGACTAGTTGAATGAAGCACTGACCGTTCTTCTTGTCTTTTTCGACGTTGACGGCTCAACGTTGGAAATAGACCTGTCCCAAAATATCTGGGCGGCTAGACAAGGAACGGAGGGGGACCTGGCGTCACTCCAAAGAACATTTGAATTCTTTGCTTGCGGAGCCTTCGTCCTTTCGGGCGGACGGCCTTTGTCGAAAAGGATGGCGGGGCTTGGCCTGGCGGCGACCGTGGCAGCCATGCCATGGCCGGTCTATTCGGGAGTCCTGGTCAACGGCGTGACCGAAGCCGCGGTTGCCACTGCTGTTCCGTTCTCGGCTCTGAGTTTTCCCTCGGCCGCGCCCGAGTTCGACATCATCGATCCAGACACCATATCGACCTCTGGACGCGAGGGAGAACGCACGCTGGCCCAGGCATTGAAGGGCACCGTCTCCATCCTTTCCCAAGGCGCGGAACAGATCGTCCTCGGCATGTCGATGCACGAGTTCGGCGAGTACAAGGTGTCGCAGCACATCGCCAGCGAAATCCTTCGTGCAGCCAAGGACACCCAATTTCCTGCCGACACGCTTTTTGCGATCGCCGAGAAGGAATCCTCCTTCGACATCAACAATCGCCCGTCTAAAGGGTCGGCGCTTGGTCTTATGCAATTCCTCGACCAGACATGGCTCGAGGCGGTGAAGAGGTACGGTGCAGAATTCGGCCTGGGCGACGAAGCGGAACTGATCCGGACCCGCCCCGAGGGCAAGCGCGAATACCATTTCGTCGAGGACAAGGCCGAAGAACAGCGCATCCTTGAATTCAGGCGCGATCCCTATCTGTCGGCGGCACTTGCGGCCAAGAACCTTCTCGCGGCCAAGCAACGCATCGAAGCTCGTCTTGAGAAGGCCATGGATGAAAGGGATCTCTACCTCCCCCATTTCCTTGGCACCAACGGGGCAGCAGCGCTCCTGTCGAATGCCGATGAGAAGCCCAATGCCACGGCCAGCACAATCTTCCCCAAGGCGGCACGCTTCAATATTGCGATCTTCAAGGCCGAGGGAAAACAGCTCACCGTCGGCCAGTTTCACCAGCGCCTGCGCTCCTTCCTGGAAGCCCGCATCGGCAAATACAGCGATGTCGAAACGCGCGTGAAACAGGCTGACCTGTCCTGGACGTCGGGTTTCGAGAATCTCGTCTACGATCTGGGCAAACGGCTGGCGATGGCAATGCGGCGGTAACCAGCCAGGTATCGGGTTTTAACCTCTAAAGCGCGTCGCGTTTGATCGGCCTCACGCGACGCGCTTTAGGTTGTTGTTCTATGCATGTCGCTATCGCAAAACCGCTGCACACCCACGGGTCAAGCCCGAGGGCATGCTTTTGCGCGACATGCATTAGGCGTGACCGGCGGCCAGGCTGAGATGCGCGAGGTCGATACCGATCGACGCGAGTATCCGGTCGTATTTGCGTTCGATGTCGGTATCGAACAGAAGCTCCGCATTTGCCGGGCAGGTCAGCCAACCGTTCTCGGCGATTTCGCTTTCCAGCTGACCGGCGCCCCAGCCCGAATAGCCGAGCGCCATCAGTGCGTGCCGAGGCCCGCGGCCCGACGAAATGGCGCGCAATATGTCGACGGTCGCGGTGAGGCAAATGTCGTCGGAGACGGCCAGCGACGATTCAACCCGGTAGTCGCCCGAATGCAGGACGAAGCCGCGGCTGCGGTCCACCGGTCCGCCGTTGCGGACGACGAAGTCGCGGGCCTGCGCGGGCAAGCGGATCGCCTCCTGTTCGTTCATTATGCCGAGTTGCACGAGCAGATCCGGAAACAGCATCTGCTGTGTCTGGTTGATGACCAGGCCCATCGCGCCTTCGTCGCTGTGCGCGCAAATATAGATGACGGAGCGCGTGAAGCGGTCGTCCTTCATGCCGGGCATGGCAATCAGGAACTGGTCGTCGAGAAAGCCGCGTCCCGCAGCCATCTTCTTGTGGCGCAACAAGTCCATGAGGGGAGCGTAACGCGTTTCTGGAGCGCCGAAAAGATGCGCCGCGGGCGATTTGGTCGCAGATGTGCATCCAAGGCACGCAAAGCTGTGCCCGAGGTCACGCAAATATGATAGCAGCGGCGCCATGAAGTCATTGCGCAGCCATGAACCGACGCTCAAATCACCGCCATGCAAAGCTTGAAGGTCCTGTTGCTCAGCGCCGCTGTCGGATGTGGAACCGGTCTTCCCGCCGCAGCCTCCTCGTCGATCTGGTACGAAAGCGAAGGCGGCAAAGTACGCCTTGTGACCAGCGGCAAGCCCGACACAGCCGGACGCATTCATGGCGTCCTCGATATTTCGCTCAAGCCTGGCTGGAAAACCTACTGGCGCGATCCGGGCGACGCGGGCGTGCCGCCGCAAATCGATATTTCGGCCAGCACCAACATTGCCAACGCGACGTTTTCGTTTCCACCACCCCAGCGCCACGACGACGGCTCCGGCAAATGGGCCGGCTACGACCATCCGGTTTCGCTGCCGGTAACGTTCACGCTGTCGGCGCCGAACGAGCCGGCCGTCATCGTTGCCGATATCTTTCTCGGAATTTGTGAGACGATCTGCATCCCGGTGCAAACAAAGCTGACCATCGATCCGGGCTCCGATCCGGACAATGTCGAAGACGCCGCTTTGGTGAAGTCGGCGCTTGCAACGCTGCCTGCTCCCGCAAGACCCGATTTCGGCGTCAAGATCCTGCCGGGCGACCGCGAGACACTGATTGTCGAGGCGAGCTTTCCGGGCAATCCCAAAGCAGCGGATTTCTTCGTCGCCGGCGAGCGGGACTACATGTTCGGCGTGCCGGCCCGCAGCGAAAAGGACGGCAAGCTGGTGTTTACCGTGCCGATCCTCGACAGACCGACGACGACGCCGACGGATGGCGGACTTTACTACACGCTGACAACTGCGGCCGGCGCCGTCGAAGGCCTGCTGCCGTTCCCTTGATCCCCAGCAAAGGATGTTCAGATCGAACATCCCTTGCTCCGGCCACCCCGACAGTTGCGGGAAACGGCTGAATTCGCTATCGCAAGGACACTCCCTTCCATTTGTCAAACGAGGACCACGATGATGATTGCCGTTCGCGACAAGCTGCCCCAAGCGACCTTCAAGACGATGACTGCCGACGGCGCAAAAGCGATCACGACGGCCGAGATTTTCTCGGGAAAGAAGGTGGTGCTGTTCGCTGTTCCCGGCGCCTTCACGCCGACCTGCTCCAACAACCATCTGCCCGGCTTTCTGGATAATTACGACGCCATCCTGGCGCGCGGCGTCGACACCATCGCCGTCGTCGCCGTCAACGATGTCCACGTGATGGGCGCCTGGGCCCGCTTCAGCGGCGGTGAAGGCAAGATCCTCTATCTTGCCGACGGCAATGGCGATTTCGTCAAGTCGATCGGTCTCGACGCCGACCTTTCCGGCGGTGGCATGGGGCTGCGCTCGAAGCGGTTTTCGATGATCGTCGACGACGGCAAGGTCGCCGCGCTCAATGTCGAGACAAAGCCTGGCGTTGATGAATCCGGTGCTGCTCACATTCTCGGACAGCTTTCCGTTTTGGCGACAGCATAGGCCGAGGTTGCCGCGGTCCTTTGGCCTGACTATCGCGCTCGTTTCGGCCGCGGCGCGTCCAATTGGGCGTGCAAAGAACGCTGTTCAGGAATTGCCTGCTTTTAGGGGACCTCAATGATGTATGACCACTTCTGGCGCGCTGTGGCGATCGGCATCGGCGCCACGGCACTCATGGACCTCTGGGCGATTTTCATGAACACGGTGTTTGCTCAGCCACGGCCGAACTGGGGACTGGTTGGTCGCTGGGTCTGGCACCTGAGGGACGGCAAGGTCTTCCATGACGATATCGGCGAGGCAGCACCCTATGCGCATGAATCGGCGCTGGGCTGGGCCTTCCACTATTTTGTCGGCATCGTCTACGGCATCGTTCTGGCCGTTTTGGCGGGAGCGGCGTGGCTGGCCGCGCCGACCTTCCTGCCGGCCTTCATCCTCGGCATCGTCACCGTAGGCGCCGGCTGGTTCCTGCTGGCGCCCGGCATGGGCGCCGGCTGGGCCGCGTCAAAGCGCCCCAACCCGATGCAGATCCGCGCCCTCAACCTCGTGTCGCATACTGTGTTCGCGCTCGGACTTTTCGGCACAGCGCTGCTGATCCGCTGAATATGGCGGACCAGACTGGTCAGTAGCCCAGACTGGTCAGTAGCTTTGGGTCGAGCGGCGCAGTTTCCTGGCTGCCGGTTGTTTGGCTTGGGTGTTTTCCCCAGCCGAAACGGGCGCGGGCCTGGCCGTCTTGTTCTTGAACGGCGCCATGCCGAGCCGCGCCAATTCGTCGGCACGCTCGTTCTCCGGATGGCCGGCATGGCCCTTGACCCAATGCCAGATCACCTGATGACGGTTGCGCGCCTCGTCGAGCGCCTGCCACAGTTCGGCGTTCTTCACCGGTTGCCTGGCAGCGGTCTTCCAGCCGTTGCGCTTCCAGCCGTCGATCCAGCTGAAAATGCCGTCCTTGACATAGTTGCTGTCGGTATAAAGATCGACCGCACAGGGTTCTTTCAGCGCATTGAGCGCCGAGATGGCGGCCAAAAGTTCCATGCGGTTGTTGGTGGTAGCAGCCTCGCCGCCCGACAGTTCCTTCGTGACGCCCTTGAAGCGCAGGACAGCCCCCCAGCCGCCAGGCCCCGGATTGCCCGAACAGGCACCATCGGTGAAGATTTCAACGCGCTTGGTCATGTCAGTCCGTATTCGGAAGGAGATTTGATCGCCCGGTGGAAACGCATACGCCTGATATATTCGGTCGGATCGCGTTTCACGACCAGCCCGCCATTGGCAATGATCAGCCAGTCGTAAAGCCGGGTCAGCATGAAGCGCAGTGCCGAGCCGCGCGCCAGCATCGGCAGCGCAGCTTTCTCTTCGCCGCTCAAGGGCCGCACGCTTTGGTAGCCGGCAAGCAGCGCCGTGCCCTTGGTCAGGTTGAAGGAAAAATCCTTCTCGAAGCACCAGGCATTGAGGCAGGTAGCGACATCATAGGCGTAGAGATCGTTGCAGGCGAAATAGAAGTCGATCAGCCCCGACAGTTTCTCACCGAGGAAGAAGACGTTGTCGGGGAAAAGATCGGCATGGATGATGCCTTCCGGCAGGCCGTTCGGCCAGTTCCTCTCGAAATCGGCGAAGTCGGCATCGACCTCGGCCGCCAGTCCCGGCTCGACCTCGTCGGCGCGAGGGCGAGAGGCGCTCCACAGCTTGCGCCAGCCATCGATGGCAAGGGCATTCGGACGGGTCATCGGAAAGTCGGCGCCGGCCAGATGCAGCGCCGCCAGCGCCTTGCCGACCTCGCCGCAGTGCGCTGATGTCGGCCGCCGCAGCGAAACGCCTTCGAGGAAGGTGATGATGACCGCCGGCCGGCCGGCAAGCGTTCCGATGACGTCGCCATCATGCGCGGTCACCGGAAGCGGGCAGGAAATGCCCTTCCTGGCGAGATGGCTCATGAGGCCGAGGAAGAACGGCAGGTCGGCCTTGTCGACGCGCTTTTCGTAGAGCGTCAGGATGTAGGAGCCGCTGGTCGTGTGCAGCAGGAAGTTCGAGTTCTCGGTGCCTTCGGCTATGCCCTTGTAGGACAGGAGATCGCCGACTGGATAGGCCTTGAGGAACGCGCCGAGCTCGCCTTCGTTGACGTCGGTGTAGACCGCCATGAACCTTACGCGGCCCCGTTGACGAAAGCCATGTCGGCGGCCGTCAGCTCGACGTCGCGCAGCACCCGCATCACCGGAAAATCCTCGGTTTCCGTCGCCGTCACCGCCAGCTCGATGGTTACTTCGAAGCGCTGCCGGAACGCATCGATGATCTCGTCGACGATGATTTCCGGTGCCGAGGCACCTGCCGAAAGACCGAGCGTCGAGATGCCGGCGATCTCGGTCCATGGAATTTCGGAGGCGCGCTGCACCAGAATCGACATCGAGGCGCCGGCGCGTTCGGCCACTTCGACGAGACGCCGCGAATTTGAGGAGTTGGGAGCGCCGACGATCAGGAAGAGATCGGCACCCGCGGCGGTCTCCTTGACCGCTTCCTGGCGATTGGTGGTGGCGTAGCAGATCGATTCCGCTGCCGCCGCATGCAAATCGGGAAAACGATCCTTAAGCACCCGAATGATGCCGGCGGTGTCCTCGACCGACAGCGTCGTCTGGGTGACGAACCCGAGCGCCTGCGGGTCGGCGGGCACCAAATTCGCGGCGTCGGCTTCGGTCTCGATCAAGGTGACGGCGCCGTCCGGCAACTGCCCCATCGTGCCGATCACTTCCGGGTGGCCGGCATGGCCGATCAGAAGCACATGACGGCCGAGCCGCTGATGGCGCATTGCCTGCTTGTGGACCTTCGACACCAGCGGGCAGGTGGCGTCGAGATAGAAGAGGTTGCGCGCCTGGGCGTCCGCCGGCACCGACTTCGGCACGCCATGCGCCGAAAAGACGACCGGGCTCTGACGATGCTCAGCCGGTATCTCGGAGAGCTCCTCGATGAACACCGCACCGAGGCTTTGCAGCCCCTCGACGACGTAGCGATTATGGACGATCTCGTGGCGAACATAGACCGGCGCGCCATATTTCTTCAGCGCCAGCACGACGATCTGGATGGCGCGGTCGACGCCGGCGCAGAAGCCGCGCGGCTGGCAGAGCCTTATCGTCAGCGGTGGCTTTGTGGTCGTGTGAAGCATGATTCCCGGCCGGTTGGTCGTAGCGTGAACTCAAGTCTTGAACTCAAGGCGCGAAATGAGGCGCGCACCCCTGCCCTGTCAAGGGCCGATCATAGAGCGACGTGCGTCCATTTGGACGCACAAAGTACGCTGTAGAGCCGTTCGTGGAACGGCTCTACCTCTTGGTTTTAACGCAATTCCGGACGGAAAACCGTTTCACACTTTTCCTGGAATTGCTCTGACACTTTCAATCTACGCATCGTGCTTTCCGAAAATCGATTCCGATTTTCGGGCCGATGCGTCTTTCGCCGGGCGGCGAAGCCTAAAGATGAGGACGCCGGCAAGGGCAGCGGCAAGGCCGTACCAGGTTACGGCATATTGCAAATGGCTGTTCGGCAGGTCGATGATTGTCACGCCGCCGACCGGCAGCCCACCCGGGTTCGGCGTGGCGTCCGCGTCGATAAAGAATGGCACCAGCCCCGCGCCGGCCGGCAGACCGGCGCTGGCCGCCATGGCGTCGCGATCCTTCCAGTAGAAGATGTTTTTCTGCGGATCATTGTCGGGAAGCATCATCGAGGGCTTTGCCGGCAGCGGATTGCGGGCGAGCCCCGTCACCGTTGCCTGGCCCGCACCATGGCTTTGCGGGCGCTTGGCAGCGTCCTTGAGATCGTACGGCACGAAGCCGCGATTGATCAGGACGAAGCGGCCGTCCTCCAGATGCAATGGCGTGAAGACATCGAAACCGGACTGGCCTTCCCAGGTCGCGAAGAAATGTCGCTCGCCTTGATGCAGGAACGTGCCTGATGCCGTCACCGGCGTGTAATCCACATCGCCGCTGGCGGCAAACCGCTTTTCGACCTCGGCCAACGGCAAGGGCGCTGAGTGCGTGCGCCGGTCGATGGTCTGGAGAAGACCCTCTTTCCAGTACAGGCGCTGGACCTGCCAGGTGCCGAGCGCCAGCAGGATGAAGAACAGCACGAGGCCAAGCCCAAGCAGCAATGCCGTCTTCGGCCGCGAACGGCCTGCAATCGAAGCCGATGTCGTGCTCATTCGCCGAGGTCCAACCTGCCCTCTGCCGCCTTGTTGCGGTATTGCAGCGTCAGGAGCACACCCTTGATCAGCCTGAGCGCGCCCAGGCAAAGCACCAGCGTCAGCGGTATCCACAGCAGGAAATGCAGCCAGAGCGGCGGGCTGAGCGTCACCTCCATCCACAGCGCCAGCCCGACGACGATGAAGCCGATGATCAGGATGACGAACACCGCCGGACCGTCGCCGGCATCGGCGTAGGAATAGTCGAGGCCGCAATTGGCGCAGCGTTCGCCGACGGTGAGGAAGCCGGAAAACAGCCGGCCCTCGCCGCAGCGCGGGCAGCGGCCGTGCAGGCCAGCCGAAATCGGATCGATTGCTGGCCAGATCGCCTTGTCGTCGCTCATTCCGATACCTTAATGCATGTCGCGCAAAAGTGCGCAGCGGTTTTGCGATAACGACATGCATAAAAACAAGAACTTAAAGCGCGTCGCATGAATCCATTCAGCCGTGACGCGCTTTAATGCCCTTCACTCCAAAAGGTAAGGCGGCCACGTCGCCGCAGCCGCCTCATCGATTTCCTCAGGAAGATTTCAGTGGCCTTCGATGACCGCGCCGCTCGAGGCCCAGACATAGATCGACGCGAACAGGAACAGCCAGACTACGTCGACGAAGTGCCAGTACCAGGCGGCGGCCTCGAAGCCGAAATGGTGCTTGGGCGTGAAGTCGCCCTTCATCGCGCGGACCAGGCAGACCAGCAGGAAGATGGTGCCGATGATGACGTGGAAGCCGTGGAAGCCGGTCGCCATGAAGAAAGTGGCGCCGTAGATCGAATCCCTGAAGCCAAACGGCGCGTGCATGTATTCGTAAGCCTGCACCATGGTGAACAGGATGCCGAGACCGACGGTCAGCACCAGGCCGTTGATCAGCCCCTTGCGGTCGCCATGAAGCAGCGCGTGGTGCGCCCAGGTCACCGTAGTGCCCGACAGAAGCAGGATGACGGTGTTGTAGAGCGGCAGGTGGAAGGGGTCGAGGACCTCAACGCCCTTCGGCGGCCAGACACCGCCGGTGAAGGTGGCGCGGGCATATTGCTGTGCCTCGCCGGGAAACAGGCTGGCGTCGAAGAAAGCCCAGAACCAGGCGACGAAGAACATCACCTCGGAAGCGATGAACATGATCATGCCGTAGCGCAGATGCAGCGACACAACACGCGTGTGGTGGCCTTCATGCGCTTCCCTGATGGTATCCGACCACCAGGCGTACATGGTGTAGATGACGATCAAGAGGCCGATGAAGAACAGCCACGGATTGGCGATGTTGAAGCCGAAGATCGGGAAATCGCCGCCCTTGAGATACTGCATGTAACAGACGCCGCCGATCGCGGTGACCAACGCGCCGACCGAGCCGAGGAATGGCCACGGGCTCGGGTCGACGAGATGGTAGTCATGTTGTGGTTTTGCGTGCGCGTCTGCCATATCAACCCCCGAGGCTTCGTTCGGTATGTGAAACTTTGTTGCTTGTGCCTTCGGCCGGCACTGACGACACGACCGGCTTGGTCTTCTCGTTCTTCTCGACCGGGAACATCGTGTAGGACAGGGTAATCGTCTTCAGGTCCTTCAATTCCGGCGCATTGACGATGTCGGGATCTACATAGAACACGACCGGCATGTCCAGCGTCTCGCCAGGCTTCAGCGTCGTATCGGTAAAGCAGAAACACTCGACCTTGTTGAAGTAGGATCCCGCAAATTCCGGCTGCACATTAAAGGTCGCGCGGGCCGTGGTGGCGCGGACGAACTTGTTGGTGGCGCTATAATGCGCCTGCGCCGTCTCGCCTATCTTGATGGTGACGGAGCGGGCGACCGGCTCGAACTGCCAGGGCACGCCGGCCGTGTTGGCGTCGAAACGGATGGTGATATCGCGGTCGAGCACCCGGTCGGCATATTGCTGCGTTGCGCGTTTCACGGTGCCGCCGTAACCGGTCGCCTGGCAGAACATCGCGTAGAGCGGCACCGCAGCATAGGCCATGCCGATCATGCCGCCGAAAAAGGCGATGCAGACCCCGGCGACGATGCGGTTGGTGTTCCTGTTTTGAGGATGGGTCACCGTTTGACGGTTCATCTGAGCCTCACATCGTTCCGGTGAGGTTGTGACCGAATTTCACGACGGTCGCGATGTAGAAGATGACGACAAGCACCGCCAGCGCCAGGCCGATGGCCACCGAGCGGTTGCGCCGGGCCTTCTGCTGGCGCTCCGTCAGCGTGACGAGTTCAAGCTTCTTGTCGGCCATGGTCATGCTCCGCCCGTGGCCAGCGCGCGCCCGACAACGCAGTCGGCAAGGTAGATGGCGAAGATGGCGAAGAGGTAGAGCAGCGAATAGCCGAACAATGCCTTGGCCGGCTTCATGACATGGTCGTCATCCGTCATCCGCAGCACCTGCCACGCATACCAGACGAAGCCGGCGCCAAGCAGCACCGCAAGGACGCCATAGACGGGTGTGGTGAAGCCGAGCGCCCATGGCAGCACGCCAACCGGCGCAAGGATCAGCGCGTAGGCAAAGATCTGGCGTCGGGTCGAAGCCTGGCCGGCGACATTCGGCATCATCGGGATGCCGGCCCTGGCATAGTCCTCGGACTTGAAGAGGGCGAGCGCCCAGAAATGCGGCGGCGTCCACAGGAAGATGATCAGGAACAGGACGACGCTTTCCAGGCTGACCGTTCCGGTCACCGCGGCCCAGCCGATCACCGGCGGAATGGCGCCGGCAGCACCGCCGATGACAATGTTCTGCGGCGTCCAGCGCTTCAGCCACATCGTGTAGACGACGGCATAGAAGAAGATGGTGAAGGCCAGGAGTGTGGCCGACAGCCAATTGACCAGCACGCCGAGCGTCATCACCGACAGCACCGACAGCACCAGGCCGAAACTCAGTGCCTCGCCGGGCCGGATGCGGCCGGCCGGCACCGGACGGCCGGCGGTCCTGGTCATCACCGCGTCGATATCGGCGTCGTACCACATGTTGAGCGCGCCGGACGCGCCAGCCCCGATGGCAATGGCCAGGATCGCGATCACCGCCAGAAGCGGATTGATGGTCACGGGTGCTGCGACCAGGCCGACAAAGGCGGTGAACACCACCAGCGACATGACGCGCGGCTTCAACAGGGCGAAGAAATCGCCCGCCGTCGCTTCCGACATGCGAAAGCCCGGTTCGTCAGTCAATGTGTCGTCGACAAGGGCCATGCGTACTTAAAGTCCATCATTCCGTTGGCCAAAACCGCCGGCGAACCGGCGGTCCCGTATTTCCCCCAGGCAGAGCCTATTTGATTTTCGGCAGCTGCTCCCACTGGTGGAAGGGCGGCGGCGAAGGCAACTGCCATTCGAGCGTCGTCGCACCCTCGCCCCATGGGTTGGCGCCAGCCACCCGCTTCTTCTGGAAGGCCTCGAACACGCCATAGAGGAAGATGACCACGCCGACGCCCGAAATATACGAGCCGTAGGACGACACCATGTTCCAGCCGGCAAACGCATCCGGATAGTCGATGTAGCGGCGCGGCATGCCTGAAAGACCGAGGAAATGCTGCGGGAAGAAGACGAGGTTGACGCCGACGAAGGTGACCCAGAAGTGGGTGTTGGCGATGACAGGCGAATACATGTAGCCGGTCATCTTCGGGAACCAGTAGTACCAGCCGGCGAAGATGGCAAAGACCGCGCCCAGCGACAGCACATAATGGAAATGCGCGACCACGTAATAGGTGTCGTGCAGCGGACGGTCGAGACCGGCATTGGCAAGCTGGACGCCGGTAACGCCGCCGACGGTGAACAGGAAGATGAAGCCAATCGCCCACAGCATCGGGGTCTTGAGCGAAATCGACCCGCCCCACATGGTGGCGATCCACGAGAATATCTTCACGCCCGTCGGCACCGCGATAACCATCGTGGCGAAGACGAAATAGCGCTGTGTGTCGAGCGACAGGCCGGTCGTGTACATGTGGTGCGCCCAGACGATGAAGCCGACCGCACCGATCGCGACCATGGCATAGGCCATGCCGAGATAGCCGAAGATAGGCTTCCTGGAGAAGGTCGAGACGATGTGGCTGACGATGCCGAAGCCCGGCAGGATCAGGATGTAGACTTCAGGGTGGCCGAAGAACCAGAACAGGTGCTGGAACAGGATCGGGTCGCCGCCGCCGTCGGGCGCGAAGAAGGTGGTGCCAAAATTGCGATCGGTCAAAAGCATGGTGATGCCGCCGGCAAGAACCGGAAGCGACAGCAGCAGCAGGAAAGCGGTGATCAGCACCGACCAGGCGAACAGCGGCATCTTGTGCAGCGTCATGCCAGGCGCGCGCATGTTGAAGATGGTGGTGATGAAATTGATGGCGCCGAGGATCGATGAGGCGCCGGCGATGTGCAGCGACAGGATCGCAAGATCCATCGCCGGTCCGGGCTGGCCCGAGGTCGATAGCGGCGGATAGATCGTCCAGCCGCCGCCGACGCCGTAGGCGCCAGGCGCGCTCGGCATGAAGGCCGAGATGATCAGCAGGATGAAAGCCGGTGGCAGCAACCAGAACGAGACGTTGTTCATGCGCGGGAAAGCCATGTCGGGCGCGCCGATCATGATCGGCACCATCCAGTTGGCGAAGCCGCCGATCAGCGCCGGCATGACCATGAAGAAGATCATGATCAGCGCATGGGCGGTGGTGAAGGCATTGTACATGTTCTTGCCGCCGTCGAGCGCAGCGTCGGCGTTCAAGCCGTAGACCATCTGGGCCAGGCCGGTGAAAATCTGGATCCCAGGCTCCTGCAGTTCCATACGCATGACGACCGAAAGGGCACCGCCGACGCAGCCCGCCATGATCGCGAAGATCAGATAGAGTGTGCCGATATCCTTGTGGTTGGTCGAATACACCCACCGCACCCAGCCATGATACGGCTTGTGGTCGTGGTCGTGAACTGCAGCGTCTGCCATGTTCGGCTCCGTTCCCTGATCTTTTCTGGTCGCGGCATCAGTTGCCGGCGGCCGCTACCTTGTCTTTGCCGTCGACCTCGGCCATCAGCGCCTTGTTGGCGCCGGGAAGGTCGGTGCCGGCTGCTGCCAGCCAGGTCTTGTACTGGGCGTCGGAGACGACGCGGATCGCGATCGGCATGAAGGCGTGGTCCTTGCCGCAGAGCTCCGAGCACTGGCCGTAATAGAGGCCTTCCTTTTCCGCCTTGAACCAGACCTCGTTGATGCGACCCGGAACCGCGTCGGTCTTGATGCCGAAGGACGGCATGGCAAAGGCGTGGATCACGTCTGCCGCCGTCACCAGCACCCGGGTCATGGTGTTGACCGGCACCACCATCTCGTTGTCGACGGCGAGCAGGCGCGGATAAGCGCCGCGGTCCTCCTTGCCGGCCGCGGCGCGGTCAGAATCCGCCAGGATCGCCGAGTTGAAGGAAAGCGTGTTTTCGGTCTGGTATTCGTAATCCCAGTTCCACTGGTTTCCCGTCGCCTTGACGGTCAGCTTGGCTTCCTCCGGCGGCGTGTATTGCGCAGTCAAGAGCTGGAACGAGGGGATGGCGAGCAAGAGCAGGACGACGACCGGCCCGACCGTCCAGATCACCTCAATCAGAGTGTTGTGGCTGGTGCGCGACGGGGTCGGGTTGACGCTCGCGCGAAACTTCAGGATGCAATAGGCGATGAGAAAGAGCACGAAGAGGGTGATCGGCACGATGAACCACAGCGTATAGCCCTCGAACCAGGCGATCTGCCGCATCATGTCGGTGGCTGCGGGCTGGAAGGTCATCTCCCACGGCGCAGGCTGGGCCGCATGGGCGGATGCACCGGTGAACAGTGTGGCGGCAGCGCTTGCCAGGAGTTTGGCGCCTGCTAGGAATTTTCTCATTGCCGTCATTATCTCCCAGTTCCTCGCGATCGGACCGCAAGAATATCGAACAACGCCGGGACGGGAATCCCGGATAGTCCCGAGGCTGGTTCAAACCATACTCTATTTGCCTCTGCAAGAAAGGAGCGGGGGAAACCGTGCGGCATTTTTGCGCGCAAGCGCGGCTGCGCCTTGTGGCGGCGGCCGGGGCGGTGTCGGACCCGCGAACGCCCGAGCGGCGGAGTGTCCCGGCAAAATGCGCCGGGCCGTCGCAATTCGGGCGAATTTGGCACGGAAAAGCGCACAATCGCCTTGGTCGAGGCAGGCCGGCAGTGGTCTCATCCTTTACTTGCCCTTGGCGCGGCTTAAAGTGCCGTGATTCGCAATGGAGCCGTCATGAACTCTTGGCTTTGGGGACTTGGGCTTTCTAGAAGCTTGGCAAAGGCCATCCTTCTCGCTGCCGTGTGTAGCGTTGGCCTATCTGGCGTTGGTCTGTCCGGGATCGGCCTGTCCTATGTTGGCTCGTTTGGCGTCAGCCAGGCCAATGCCGCGCAGCCAAGCGGCAAGGTGCGGGCGACGCATGGCGCATGGTCGATCATCTGCGACACGCCGGCTGGCGCCACCTCGGAACAATGCGTGATGATGCAGAATGTCGTCGCCGAAGACCGTCCCGAGATGGGGCTTTCCGTCGTCGTGCTGCGCACCGCCGACAACAAGGCCGAAATCCTGCGCGTGCTGGCGCCGCTCGGCGTGCTGCTGCCCAACGGGCTCGGCCTCAATGTCGACGGCAAGGACATCGGCCGGGCCTATTTCGTGCGCTGCTTCCAGGACGGCTGCTATGCCGAGGTCATTCTCGAAAAGCCACTGCTCGACACGCTGAAGACCGGAACGTCAGCCACCTTCATCGTCTTCCAGACGCCGGAGGAAGGCATTGGCATCCCGGTCGAGCTCAAGGGTTTCGCCGACGGTTTCGCCGCGCTGCCTTGAGACGGGGCAAGAGGCCCAAAACCCTGCTGACGAAAATGAGATTGTGACCGCCTTTGGCTACAGCGCCGCGCATCCAAGGACGCGCAAAGAACGCTGTAGCGCTTCGATTTTGCGCATGATCCTTTCCGAAAATCGATTCCGATTTTCGGGGCCATGTACAGACAATGGTCATTGCCGATTGTCTGGGCGCACCTTCGCGCCTACATCGTGAGGACAATCTCTTTCCACGGACGGACCGCGCCATGAACAGCCTGATCGGCCAATTCGACATTTCCGACGATCGCATCAAGCAGATCGTCGCCGAAACCATCAACGGCGCCGACGACGGCGAGTTGTTCCTCGAATACAGCGAGAGCGAAGCGCTGATGTTCGACAATGGCCGGCTGAAGACCGCCAATTTCAACACAGACCAAGGCTTTGGCCTGCGGGCGGTCGCCGGCGAAGCGAGTGGCTACGCGCATTCCAGCGATCTTTCGGAAGCGTCGCTGCTGCGCGCGGCCGACGCCGTCTCGACGGTCAAGAGCGGCTACTCCGGCACGCTTGCTGCGGCTCCGGCCCGTACCAACCGCCATCTCTATGGCGACGACAACCCGATCCCCTCGCCCTCCTTCGAGGCCAAGGCCAAGCTCCTTCAGGAAATCGATGCGTGGCTGCGAGCCGAGGATCCGCGCGTGCGGCAGGTGACGGCGTCGCTCGCCGCCTCCTGGCAGCATGTCGAGATCGTGCGTGCCGACGGCCAGATGGTGCGCGACATCCGCCCGCTGGTCAGGATCAACGTGTCGGTGGTGGTCGGCAACGGCGACCGCCAGGAGAGCGGCTCCTTCGGCATGGGTGGACGCAAAGGCTTTGGCGAATTCCTGGTCGAGGAGAGCTGGAAACACGCCGCCAAGGAAGCGCTGCGGCAAGCGCTGGTCAACCTCGAGGCCATCCCGGCGCCGGCCGGCACCTTCGACATCGTGCTGTCCAGCGGCTGGCCGGGCGTCATGCTGCACGAGGCCGTCGGCCACGGGCTGGAAGGCGACTTCAACCGCAAGAAGACATCGGCCTTCGCTGGGCTGATGGGCCAGCAGGTGGCGGCCAAGGGCGTCACCGTCGTCGACGACGGCACCATGGCCGAGCGGCGCGGCTCGCTGACCGTCGACGATGAAGGCACGCCGTCGGCCCGCAATGTGCTGATCGACGACGGCAAGCTTGTCGGCTATATGCAGGATCGCCAGAACGCCCGGCTGATGGGCATGAACGCCACCGGCAACGGACGGCGCGAAGGCTACGCGCACCAGCCGATGCCGCGCATGACCAACACCTATATGACTTCAGGAGACATGGAGCCGGACGAAATCATCGCCTCGGTCAAGAACGGCATCTATGCCGTCTCCTTCGGCGGCGGCCAAGTCGACATCACCTCGGGAAAATTCGTGTTCGGCTGCACCGAGGCCTACATGATCGAGAACGGCAAGGTGACGCAGCCGATCAAGGGCGCCATGCTGATCGGCAATGGGCCGGATGCCATGCATCGGGTTTCGATGATCGGCAACGACATGAAGCTCGACACCGGCATCGGCATGTGCGGCAAGGCCGGCCAGGGCGTGCCTGTCGGCGTCGGCCAGCCGCACCTCAGGATGAACCAGATGACGGTTGGCGGAACGCGGGTTTGATAGAAGCTGCGGTTTTTGTCTTACATTCAGAGGATGCGCCGCGACGGCCAACCCGGAAAGACTCGTAACCACTGTCTCGACCAAGGGGCAGGTCACCCTGCCCAGCGCGATCCGCAAGCGGAGGGAATGGGACGCCGGCACACGGTCTTCTGGTCGAGGATACTCCGGAGGGCGTGCTACTGAAGCCTGCGCCAGTCTTCGCCGAGACACGGCCAGAAGACGTGTTTGGATCCCTGCCCCATAGAGACAGGCCGAAGACGTTGGAAGAAATGGACGCGGGTGTGCTGGCCGAAGCGCGGCGGCGCGGCCGGCTCGAACTGCCCTAAAGCGCGTCGCGTTTGACCGGCCTCATGCGACGCGCTTTGGGGTGTTGTTTTACGCATGTCGTTATCGCAAAACCGCTGCACACTTTTGCGCGACACGCATTACAGCCATGAAGCCGCCGTTTTCGGCAAGCGATGGTCGGGATCGATGACCTTCAGACGGGGTGTGTTGCTCTCGTTCCATCGCCACAGCGCGACGCATGTGCCGCCGGGCGACATGAAGGAGGGGTAGATCACGCCATGTTGCCCGTCGGCAATCAGGCGATCTCTCAGCGTGTGCGTCTCAGGCACCAGGCCTTGATCCATGACATCGCGCCATTCACATCGGTTGATGTCTGCCGTCACGCCGAGCCTGGTCAACTCATCAGCGTCCGTAAGGTCTGCCAGTCGCGCGCCTGAAAGTGCGAGTTGCGCAATCAGCGCCGGATGCTGGACAAAGCCCTGATTGTACTCCGCCCAAGCAGTGGACAATTCGCCCGCGGCATAGATCGTCGTGGCGCCCACTGGATTCCAGCGACCGCCAAAGCGGGCTGCTCCTTCGCCGGAAAGCGGCAGATGCGCCCAACGCGGCACGAAGGCGCGCCATAGGCTCAGTCTGTTTTCAGGCATAGATGCCGGAGCGGACTGCCTCCAGATAGGCAAGCACCTTGTCCGTCTTGCCCTCTCGAACGAGATCGTAGGCGGTCTTTCCCGCCCAGCCGGGGATCGGCTGATGCTTGAACCAGATCGCCGCACGCTGTTCATCGCCGGCCATCTCGCCTGCCATCGCAAGGATACGGACAATCGGACTCAATGCGGCGTCGACCTTGCGCGCGCCGGTCTTGGCGGCAAGCGTATTGCGCGCGACGCCGATCAGGCCCGCCAGTTCGGTCAGATTGACGCCCAGCAGTTCAGCCACCCGTCTTGCCGAAAGAAATGGCGTCCGCTCGTCGCCAAAGCGCGATGCCCTGATATCGAGAGCTGCGGTATTCATAACAGATCCTAGCGTGTTTTGAACAGAACACACTCAAAGTATGCTCATTTTACGCGAAATTCAAGCTCAACAAATGCGGATCCGCCTTCGCTTCGGCTTCTCCAGAAGCGCGACGGCCTCGACATGCGGCGACCACAGGAACTGGTCGATCGGCGTCACGCTTTTCAGGGCGTAGCCGCCGTCGACGAGGATGCGCAAGTCGCGCGCCAGCGTAACCGGATTGCAGGAAACCGCGGCGACCAGCGGCACGTCGGAACGGGCAATCTGCTTCGACTGGTCTTCGGCGCCGGCGCGGGGCGGATCGAAGATGACGCCGTCGAAGGCATTCAGTTCCTTCGAAGTGAGCGGCCGCCGGAACAGGTCGCGGCGTTCGCTGGTCACCCGCTTCAGACCGCTGGCGAAACGGAATGCCCGGTCGAGCGCCGAAAGCGCTGCCGCATCCCCCTCCACCGCATGGACCTCCGACCTGGCGGCGAGGCGCAGCGCGAAGCTGCCGCAGCCGGCGAAGAGGTCGGCGACCTTTTTGGCGCGCGCGAGGTGCCGGCCGACGATGTCGGCCATCGCCTGCTCGGCGGCCTCGGTCGCCTGCAGGAAGGCGCCCGGCGGCACCGCGACGGCGACGCTGCCGAACGTGACAACCGGCTTTTTGGGCTCGATGATGATCTCGCCATCGATCGAAAGCCTGGCCAGCCCCTGGGCGATGACGAAATTGGAGGCGACGCGGCGCTGGTTCTCGCCGAGCTTGCCGGACTCGTGAACCGCGACATCGAGGCCGGAACCGGTCGCCGTGACCGTCATGCGGAACGATTTCGTCGTGGCGCAAACCAGTTCGGCAAGTGCTCTCAGACGATCGAGCTTTGCGACGATCTCGGGCAGCGAGATCGGGCATTCCTCAATGGAAATGATTTCGGACGACAGCGCCCGAACGAAGCCGAGCAGCATGCCGGTCTCGCTGCGCCGGGCGGTGAACACGACGCGCCGGCGCGTCTGCGGCGCGCACGGCACCAGCGCGTCAATGTCGCAACTGATGCCCTTGCTGTTGAGCGCATGCGCAACCTTGTCACGCTTCCACCGATGATAGGCTTCGGCCTCGAGATGCTGGATGGCGCAGCCGCCGCATTCGGTGAAATGCCGACAGGCAGGGTCGATGCGAAGCGGCGAAGCCTCCAGCACCGACATCAGCGTGGCACGGTCCTTTTCGCGCGCGGCGGTGACGGTTTCACCGGGCAGCGTGAACGGAATGAAAAGCTCGCCGGTTTCGGTTTCGGCGACGCCGTCGCCCTGGGAGCCCAGCCGTGTGATCGTGAAGCGCGCGTTCATCGGCCTCCGATCCCCCTGTTCTCGACCTCGGCGTCCTTGATCCCGGCGAGCAGGAACTCGCGGTTGCCGTCGCCGCCTTCGATCGGCGACAGATGCAGTCCGAGCGAGCGCCAGCCGGGGACGCCGTCCAGCCAATCCTGCAGCAGGCCGGCAACCCGCGCGGCATCGTATGGGTCTTTCAGCAAGCCGCCCTTGCCGATCGCCTCGCGGCCCGCCTCGAATTGCGGCTTGACCAGAAATATTGCTTTGGCGCCGCTCCTGGCAATGGCTAGCGCCGGCGGCAGCGCCAGTTTCAACGAGATGAAGCTGACGTCGGAGACGATAAAATCTGGAATTCGATCGGCAAGATCGGCGGTCGAAAGATCACGGGCGTTCAATCCCTCGATAACAGTCACACGCGGATCGCCGGCGATATCCGGATGTATCTGGCCATGCCCAACATCGATCGCCGTGACATGCGCCGCGCCACGTCCGAGCAGCACTTGAGTGAAGCCTCCGGTCGAGGCGCCGACGTCGAGCGCTTCGCTGCCGGCTGGATCGAGGCCGAAATAGTCGAGCCCGGCGATCAGCTTCAGCGCAGCACGCGACACATAGCCCTGCGCCGGATCATCGACTTCTATGAGGCAATCAGCCCGGACGGTTTGGCCGGGCTTGCGGGCGATGACGCCGTCAACCATCACGGTGCCGCGCTCGATCGCGTCGCGGGCGCGAGAGCGGCTGGGAAACAGGCCGCGCGCGACGAGGAGTTCGTCGAGCCGCTGGCGTGTGCTGGCTGGCAAACGGGAGTTCATCGGCCTTCATGGCGAAAGCCTGTCACGAAGGCAAGGATATTGGGGAAGACAATGAACATCTTGCCAAAGCGGCGAGCGCATCAGGCCGCGCCACAAACTGTTGAATATCGCACTGGGTCCGGCACAATGTTGGGAACAATGCTCGTGTTGCTGCCAGAAGGTGAGGAGGACGAATGCTGACCGGAACCTGCCATTGTGGCGCGGCCCACTGGATTTTGGAAGGCGATCCCGGCTCGATCACAGCCTGCAACTGCACGCTTTGCCGCCGCTATGGCGCGCTGTGGGCTTACGATTATGTCGACGAACGCATCCGCCTTGCGGGACCGACAAGTGCTTATACGCGCTCCGGAAAGGATGCCCCGTCGCTCGAGATCCTGTTCTGTCCGACATGCGCCTGTGTGCTGGCCTGGCGTGGTTTGCGCGCCAGTGCCGCCGGTCGCACTCGGATCGCCGTCAATGTGAGGCTTGCGCCGCCTGACACCGTCGCCGACTTGCCAATCGACCATTTCGATGGTCTCCACACGTTCGAGGACCTGCCTGGCGATGGTCGCTGCGTGCGCGATATGTGGTTCTAGTGCATGTCGCGCGAAAACATGCCCTCGGGCTCGAACCGAGGGTGCTCCGTCGCACCATAAGGCGACCTTCCCGGCGAGTCTCCAGAGCCGCCCTTCTTGTCCGCAGCAAGCGCTTCGTAATCATGCAATCGCCTCTGTTGTCTGCGACAGCAGGTCTTCCGCCAGCTGTAACGCGGCCGCCCGTGCATCTTGGCGAGCCGCATGGTCAATATCGGGTCCAAAGAGGGTTTTCTGGATGATTAGACTGCGGACATCTTCGATACCGATGAAGCGCAACCACGCTTCTACATAGGGTTTTTGAAAGTCGAAGCGCTGCGCCGGCGTGATGGATTGCGCCGCATAGTCGAGACCTCGCGCATGGACGACCACGGCGGTCTTATCCCGGAGCAGTCCTGCGAACCCGTGTTCAGGGTCGAACGAGAAAAGGATGTCCTTCTGCGATACCAGGTCGATGAAGTGCTTGAGTTTGTAGGGAATGCTGAAATTCCACAGGGGCGTCGACAGCAGGACAATATCCGCCCAGTGCAGTTGTTGCGCCAATTCTTGCAATGTGGCCCATGCCTGCTGTTGAGAAGGGGTAAGCGGCGTGCCGCTGAGCCCGGCATATTTGGCCAACATCGCGTCCTCACCGAATTCGGGGAGGTCGACATCCCATAGATCGAGCGTTGAAATCGCCAGGTCGGGTCGCCGAGCACGACAGCTTTGAACAAAGGCCTCGGCGACCTCACGCGAGGCGGAACGCTCTTTACGGGGCGAGGAAACGATATGCAGCACCTTGGTCATGGATCATCCTTGCTCATTGTGACGAACCGTATTGCGTCATATTTTAATTCGATATAAAAATTGAGATTATCGACAGTATTCATCATGGATCAGAATATATGCTGGAATTAGTCCTGCTCAGGACGTTCGTCGCCGTGTTCGACGAAAGCGGCTTCAGTCGGGCAGCGGCGCGACTGAACCTTACGCAGTCGGCCGTCAGTGGGCACCTGCGTCGTCTCGAAGAGCAGGTCGGAAAGCCGTTACTCAAAAGGACGACGCGCTCGTTTGAGATAACACAAGATGGCGAGCGCCTGCTCGCCTATGCAAGGGCGATGCTCGCCCTTAACCGGGATGCTTTGGCCGACCTGGCGCAGGCACCCTTTCACGGCAGAGTTCGCGTCGGCCTCTCGGAAGACTTCGCACAGGTCCCCATCCTTCGCGCCTTGCAGGCATTCGGCGCTGATCGCCCCGGATTGCAGGTCGAGGTGCAAGTCGGGATTCCGGGTGCGCTGCTCTCGAAGATGAAGGAGGGCAACATCGAACTGGTGCTCGGATCCCAGTGTGAGGGTGAGGAGATGGGGCGCCTCCTGTGGCGCGAGCCTCTTGTCTGGGCATGGGCGGATCATACCGGCGTGGATCTTCCGGACCCGCTGCCATTGGCCGTGTTGCCGGTACCCTGCCCCTACAGGGAAGTTGCTCTTGAACGGCTTGCCAAGGCCGGGATCAGCCAGCGCACGGTGATGATATGCACCAGCAACGCCAGCCTGAGGGCGGCTGCCATGTCAGGCTTCGCTGTAGCGCCGATGATCGTCAGTCAGCTGAGAAACGGCCTGGTCAGGGTACCCGAAAGCTACGGTCTGCCAGAGTTGCCAGAAGCGCAGTTCAGGCTATTTGCCGCATCGAAAGGCGATACTTCCGTCCTCGAAGGACTGGCGGAGGCCATCATGAATGCCGTTCCTCGAAGGCACGCTGGCGGATCCTGAACTCGCACAAACGCTTGCGTAGGCGAATGCCAAATGACAACGCAAACAGTCAGTTACGACCGCCGGTCGGCAAACTGATGCAAGCCGTTGAGATTTTGATTCAGGCGCTTTGCGCGCTGGCGGTGCGTCCCAGCGCCACAAAGACAGTGCGCACGATGCCGGCGGCATCTAGCCCGGCGTCGGCATACATCTTTTCGGGCTTGGCGTGATCGACGAAGCTGTCGGGCAACACAAGCGGGCGTACCTTCAGGCCGTTTTCCAGCAGCCCTTCATGGGCCAGGAATTGCAGCACGTGGCTGGCGAAGCCGCCGACCGCGCCATCTTCCACTGTCACCAACACTTCGTGCGAACGGGCCAGGCGCCGGATCAGGTCCTCGTCGAGCGGCTTGGCGAAACGAGCATCGGCGACCGTGGTGGAAAGCCCGGCCGCGCCGAGTTCCTCGGCCGCAGCCAGGCAATCCTGCAGCCGCGTGCCGAAGGAAAGCAGCGCAACCTTGGTGCCCTCCCTGACGATACGGCCCTTGCCGATTTCGAGAACCGAGCCACGCTCCGGCAGGTCGACGCCGACGCCGTTGCCGCGCGGGTAGCGGAAGGCGATGGGGCCGTCATCGTAGCTTGCCGCCGTGCGCACCATGTGTCGCAGTTCCGCCTCATCTGCCGCGGCCATGACGACGAAACCGGGCAGCGTCGCTAAAAAAGTCGTGTCGAAGGCGCCGCAATGGGTCGCCCCGTCGGCCCCGACGAAGCCGGCGCGATCGATCGGGAAGCGCACCGGCAGTTTCTGGATCGCCACGTCGTGGACGACCTGGTCGTAGGCACGCTGCAGGAAGGTCGAATAGATCGCCGCGAAAGGCTTGAAGCCTTCGGTGGCAAGGCCGGCGGCAAAAGTCACCGCATGTTGCTCGGCGATACCGACATCAAAAGTCCTCGCCGGGAACGCCTCGCCGAAGAGGTCGAGGCCGGTGCCGTTCGGCATGGCGGCGGTGATGGCGACGATGCGATCATCTTCGCGGCCTTCCTGAATCAGGCTGTCGGCAAAGACTTTCGTGTAGCTCGGCGCGTTGGCCGGCGCCTTGGCCTGCGCGCCGGTGATGACGTCGAATTTGTTGACGCCATGATATTTGTCGGCGGCCGCCTCGGCCGGTCCATAGCCCTTGCCCTTCTGGGTCACGACGTGGATCAGCACCGGACCGTCGGCATTGTCGCGGACGTTCTTCAGCACCGGGATCAGGTGCTCGAGATTGTGACCGTCGATCGGGCCGATGTGATAAAAACCCATTTCCTCGAACAGCGTGCCGCCGGTGACGTAACCGCGCGCATGCTCGACCGCCCGCTTGATGGCGCGATCGGCGCGCTCGCCGAGATAGGAGGTCAGCTTCTTTCCGAAATCGCGCAAGCCCAGATAGGCCTTGCCCGACGCCAGGCGGGCCAGATAGGCGCTCATCGCCCCGGTCGGCGGAGCGATCGACATGTCGTTGTCGTTGAGGATGACGATCAGCCGGGCATCGAGCGCGCCGGCATTGTTCATCGCCTCATAGGCCATGCCGGCCGACATGGCGCCGTCGCCGATAACGGCAATGACATTGTTGCGGCCCCCGGAGAGATCGCGTGCCATTGCCATGCCGAGGCCGGCGGAAATCGAGGTCGAGGAGTGGGCGGCGCCGAACGGATCGTATTCGCTCTCGGCGCGCTGGGTGAAACCGGACAGGCCGCCCTCTTGCCGCAGCGTGCGGATACGGTCGCGGCGGCCGGTCAGGATCTTGTGCGGATAGGCCTGGTGGCCGACGTCCCAGATCAACCGGTCGTCTGGCGTGTTGAAGACATAGTGCAACGCCACCGTCAGTTCGACCACGCCAAGGCCAGCACCGAGATGTCCGCCGGTGTGGGACACGGCGTCGATCAACTCGGTGCGAAGCTCCGATGCCAATTGCGGCAGAGCACGTTCGTCAAGCGTCCTGAGGTCGGCCGGGATGCGGACCTTGTCGAGAAGTGGCGTATGGAGCTTTGCGTTCACTGGTGCTGGGGCCTGCTTTTTATTCATCTGCGAAATAGGCTGCCGGCCGGCGAATGTAAATGCGTGTGAGTGACGCGGCATAGCTTCAAACTGTTAGGGTTTCCTTTACGCGTCCAAAAGGACGCGCGGCGCTCTAAAGCGCGTCGCGGTCGACCGACCTCACGCGACGCGCTTTAGGTTGTTGTTTTATGCATGTCGTTAACGCAAAACCGCTGCACACTTTTGCGCGACATGCATTAATTGTCCGGCAGCGGAATGAACTCTTCTTCATCCCCCGGAACGATATCGAAACGGCCTGTCTTCCATTCTTCTTTCGCCTGTTCGATGCGTTCCTTCGACGAAGACACGAAATTCCACCAGATGTAGCGCTTGGAGCCGAGCGAGGCGCCGCCGAACAGCATGAAATGCGCTCCACCCTCCGACGACACGACGATCTCGTCGCCGGGCCGGAACACCAGCAGCCGCTCTGCTGGAAAGCGGTCACCGGAGATCGATACCTCGCCTTCCAACGTATAGATGGCGCGCTCCTCGGCATCGGCTGGGATTTTCACGCTGGCGCCGGGCGCCAGGCTGAGGTCTGCATAGAGCGTGTCCGAAGCGGTCACGACCGGTGACCGCAACCCGGAAAACGCGCCAATGACAACGCGTCCGCTGACGCCTTCAGCGTCGATTTCGGGCAGACGCATGGCCGCCGTATTCTCGAAGATCGGGTCGACCTCCTCCTTATCGTCCGGCAGCGCCAGCCATGTCTGCAGGCCGGAAACCGACATCGGCGCACCACGCAGTTCCTGCGGCGTACGCTCGGAATGGACGATGCCGCGACCGGCGGTCATCAAATTTACGTCGCCGGGCTGGATGACCATTTCGGTGCCGAGCGAATCGCGATGCCTGATCTTGCCGTCGAACAGGTAAGTGACCGTCGACAGGCCGATATGGGGATGCGGGCGGACATCGAGCGCCTGGCCGGCCCGCAAAATCGCCGGTCCCATGCGATCGAAGAAGATGAAGGGACCGACCAGCCGACGCCTGGCGGTCGGCAAGGCACGGCGAACCTGAAAGCCGCCAATGTCCTTGGCGTTCGGAATAACCATCAGTTCGATCTGGTCGCTGGCGAAGGCGTCACCGGGCAGAGGGTCGTTTCCGGGGAAGAAGCTCATGCGGTCTTCCTCAGGCGAAGCGGAGTGCAGACCTGGCTTTCGCCTTGGCCGCCACCTCGTCGCGATTGCGCGGATGCTGTGTCGTCTCGAGGCTGTCCAGCAATTCGCGCGCAGACGCGGCTATGGCCTCGACGGCGTGGTCGAACGCATGCTGGTTCTGTTTCGACGGCCGTGTCGTTCCGCTCAGCTTGCGGACAAACTGAAGTGCGGCATCGCGGACCTCGTCATCGGTTGCCGGCGGATCGAAATTGAACAGGGTCTTGATGTTTCTGCACATCGTTCGCAATCTCCTCTCGTCCTGGAGCCGTTTCAAGCGGGATGAGTATTATCCTCAATCATGATCATGTCGAAAGCCGCACGGCGAAATTATCGTCCGGGACCGTGCCTTACTCCGCATCCAGCGGCTCGGTCCCCACCGGCTTGCCGTCGCGCGAAAGCCTGATCTTCTCGACCTTGTCCTCGGCCGCCTTGAGCAGCCGGTCGCAATGGAGTTTTAGCGCCTCGCCGCGCTCATAGATGCGGATCGACTGGTCGAGCGGCACGTCGCCGCGCTCCAGATCATCGACGATTTTCTCCAGCGCGTCGAGCGCCTGCTCGAAGCTCATCGCCTTGACGTCTTCGTTGCTCTCACCAGCCATCGTCTATCCTTTCATCAGTCGCCCGACATGGGCGGCGACCGAAAATGCCAATCCCTGCAGATCGTAGCCGCCCTCGAGCAGGCTGACGAGCCGGTTGTCGCTGTGGCGACCGGCGCGCTGCATCAACTGGCCGGTTGCCCAGTCGAAATCGTCCTCGGTCAGGTTGATCTCGGCCAGCGGATCGCGGTGGTGCGCGTCGAAGCCGGCGGAAATGATGATGAGGTCGGGCGCGAAATTGTCGAGCGCCGGCAAGATCCGCGACAGGAAAGCGTCGCGGAAAACCTCGCTGCCGGTCTGCGGCGCCAGCGGCGCGTTGACGATGTTGCCGGCGCCGGTTTCGCTCACCGCCCCGGTCCCCGGGTAAAGCGGCATCTGGTGCGTCGAGCAATAGAGCACCGACGGATCGTCCCAGAAAATATCCTGCGTGCCATTGCCGTGGTGGACGTCCCAGTCGACGATGGCAACACGCTCGGCCTGGTGCTGCCTTTGCGCGTAGCGCGCCGCGATCGCCGCGGTGTTGAACAGGCAGAAGCCCATGGACGTGGTCTTTTCGGCGTGGTGGCCGGGCGGCCGGGCGGCGACAAAGACATTGGCCACGTCGCCCCGAAAGACATCGTCGACGGCGGCGTTGGCAGCGCCGATCGCCGTCACGGCCGCCTGCCAGCTTTTCGGGCTGGCCGTGGTGTCGGCGTCGACACGAGCGATACCGGTGTCCGGTATCATAGCGCGGACCCGTTCGACGAATTCCTGCGGGTGTGCGTAGAGGATGGTGGCCTCGTCGCCTTCCGGCGCCTCGGCACGATCAAGGGCCGCAAAGGCCTCGTCGTCGAGCACGCGCTCGATGGCGCGCAGGCGGTCCGGCCGCTCCGGATGACCGGGCGGCGTTATATGCTCGAGGAAGATCGGGTGGGTATAAAGCCTTGTGACCATGCCCCCGATATAGGCGCGCCCGGCGGCTTTGACCATGTTTTGCAACCGCCAAAGGCAGACGTTCAACAGGGTTTAGGCGTTGGGTGCTGGTTGGGTCCGGCGCGAGCTGCCCGAATCTTGAGGCGCGCTTCGCCCGTCCCATTCGAGGTCGCGCCTTGCCTTTGGTGGTCTTGATACAGGCTCAGGCCGGCGATTTGTCCACCTCAGCCGGTGCTTGTGAACGACCAGTGCTGCGGCCTTGCCTGAGCAGTCCCTCCAAAAGCACGTTGAACGCCTTCACCGCCTTTTTCGACGTCGCTTCTGGATTTTCCGAATTTGCGATCCACTGCGCGGCATGTAGCGAGGCGCCGCTGACCAGCCTTGCTGCGGCTTCGGGATCAACGGCAACGATGGTTCCCTCGTCCCTCAGCTTTTGAAGGTTCTCGCTCATCGAGCGGAAGCATTCGTTCTGGCTCGGCCATTGCGAAGGATCGCCGAGCACCGCCGGTCCGTCGCGAAGGACAATACGCTGGATCTCCGGCTCCAGCGCCATCTCGATATAGGCGGTGCATTCGTCGACAAAGCCCTGCCAGAGAGTGTCCGCCCTGACTGAGACGATCTTCAACCGGGCCAACATCTCCGCGTCGATCTCGGCGATGACCGCCTGGAGAAGGCCCTTCTTGTCGCCGAAGTGATGATAAAGCGCGCCACGCGTCAGCCCGGCCGATGCGGTGAAGTCGTCCATCGAGGCCTCGGCATAGCCGACAGTGCCAAAGGCATGGCGCGCCGCCGCGACCAGTTTGGCGCGGGTTTCGGCGATCATCTCCCTGCGTGGTTTGTGCCCCATTCACTCATTCCTTCACATACGCCTCGTATATTATTTGACATACGCGTCGTATGTCATTATCTGATTTGCATACGCCGCGTATATAAGTGGCTCGGCCTCAAAAATCCAGGAGTGTTCCCATGCCCAATCCTTATCGCGAAATATTCAAGGCAAGGGGAGCCAAGGGCTTCGCTGCAGCCGGCTTCGTCGCCCGGATGCCGATGGCCATGGCTCCGATCGGAATCGTCGCGATGCTGTCGCAGACGCATGGCGAGTACTGGCTGGCCGGCGCCGTCTCCGCGACATATGCGCTGGCCAATGCTTTTGTCGCGCCGCAGATATCGCGGCTGGTGGACCGCCTCGGCCAGGCGCGGATTGTGGCGCCCACCACCGTTATTTCCGTGCTCGCCTTCGTAGTGCTGATTACGGCGGCCAATCAGGACTTGCCGATATGGACACTGTTCGTGTCAGCGCTGCTGGCCGCCGCAATGCCCAGCATCCCAGCGATGGTGCGCGCGCGCTGGACAGAGCTCTTCCGGGATCGCCCCGAGATGAACACGGCGTTCGCCTTCGAATCGGCGGCGGACGAGCTGGTCTACATCGCCGGGGCTTCGCTGTCGGTTGGCCTGAGCGTCGCGCTTTTCCCGGAAGCGGGAATGCTGGCGAGCACATTGTTCCTCGCCTTCGGCTCGACAGCCCTCATCCTGCAACGCTCGACCGAGCCGCGCGTGCGACCGGTCGACCAGGGTTCGCGCGGATCGGCAATCCGCCTGCGGCCGGTCCAAATCATCACCTTGGCCCTGATCTTCATCGGCGCGACCTTCGCAACCACGGAGGTGAGCACCGTGGCGATCACCAAGGAGCTCGGCCAGCCGGGCGCCGCCAGCCTCGTCATCGGCGTCTATGCCCTCGGATCGTTCGTCGTCGGCATCGTCCTCGGCGCTCTGAACCTGAAAACACCGCTGCAAATTCAGCTTGCCATCGCGATCGCCATCATCGCGCTCACCACGCTGCCGTTGCTTGTCGCAGACACGGTACCGCTTTTGGCGCTGGCTGTCTTCGTTAGCGGTGTGGCGATCTCGCCGACCTTCATCACGGCATTCGGCCTGATCGAGCGGCGCGTGCCGGAGGCGATGCTGACCGAGGGCGTGACTTGGGTCATGACCGGCATTGGCATCGGCATGGCGCTCGGCTCCTTTGCCGCCGGATGGGTGGTGGACGCCTTCGGTGCCCAGAGCGGCTTCCTGGTGTCGGTGGCGGCGGGCACTGTCGCGCTGGTCACCGTGCTCGCCGGCCAGCGCAGCCTTGCCACGGGCGATAGTGACATCTCCGCGCGCGAAACAGCCGCGGTTCCTGCCGAATAGTCTCCATGCGTCCGGTGCCAAGCGGGACCGGACGCATGCCGGCGATCCGCTAAACCAGTCCTAGAGAATCTCGGTCTTGGCGATGTGGATGCCGAAGCCTTCGAGGCCGACATAGTGGCGTTCGCGCGAGGCGATCAGGTTGATCGAGGAAATGCCCAGATCCTTCAAGATCTGCGCGCCGAGGCCGATCTCGCGCCATTCGCTTTCGCGGCGGCGCGCCTCTTCATGGTCCTCGCGGTCGCCGGCGGCCGGCCGGTTGCGCTCCTGATGGGCGACGCCGACGGAACCTTCGCGCAGATAGACGATGACGCCGCGCCGACGCTCGCCCATCGATTTCATGATGCCGTCCAGCCTGTGGCCGGTGCCGAAGACGTCAGTCACAACATCCTCGGAATGCAGTCGCACGGGCACCTCCTCGCCGTCGCGGATGTCGCCGAAGACGATCGCCACATGGTGCATCGAGTCCCAGGGCAGCGTGTAGGTGAAGACCTGCGCCTTGCCGCCGGGCGTGTCGATCTCCGAACAGGCGACACGCTCGACCAGCGTTTCCTTGCGCTGGCGATAGGCGATGAGGTCGGCGACCGAAATCTGCTTCAAACCGTTCTTTTCGGCGAAGGCCTGCACCTGCGGGCCGCGCATCACGGTGCCGTCATCATTGACCAGCTCGGAAATGACACCGACCGGCGGCAGGCCGGCAAGCTTGCACAAATCGACCGCAGCCTCTGTATGGCCCGAACGCATCAGCACACCGCCTTCGCGCGCAATCAGCGGAAAGATGTGGCCGGGGCGGACGAAATCGGAGGCGCCGACATTGCCGTTGGCAAGGTTGCGCACGGTCAATGTGCGGTCGTCAGCCGAAATGCCGGTCGTGGTGCCGTGCTTGAAATCGACGCTGACGGTGAAGGCGGTGGTGTGCGCCGAGTCATTGTCGGCGACCATCGGCGACAGGTTGAGGCGCTTGGCCTCGTCGCGCGGCATCGGCGTGCAGACGATACCAGAGGTATTGCGGACGATGAACGCCATCTTTTCCGGCGTGCAATGGACGGCGGCGACGATCAGGTCACCCTCGTTCTCGCGCCCGTCATCGTCCATGACGACGACAATCTCGCCGCGTTCGAAGGCGCGCAGGGCTTCGACGATCTTCTTCTGGTCGTAAGGCATGGACGCTCGCTTCGCTCTCGCAGGGAATAGGGCAGTAAGGCAGTAGGGCAGTAAGGGATTAGGGAAAAGGAAAAAATTGGCTGCTTCGGCGGGATAACCTACTGCCCTACTGCCCTACTGCCCTACTGCCCTACTGCCCTACTGCCTTCCCGTTTGTCCCCGATGACGCAAATAGTGATCGGCGATCGCGCAGGCAACCATCGCCTCGCCGATCGGCACGGCGCGGATGCCGACGCACGGATCGTGCCGGCCCTTGGTCATGATCTCGACGTCGTTGCCGTCCTTGTCGATCGACTTTCGCGGGCTCAGGATCGACGAGGTCGGCTTGACGGCGAAGCGCGCGACGATCGCCTGGCCGGTCGAGATGCCGCCGAGGATGCCGCCGGCATTGTTGGACAGGAAGACCGGCTTGCCGTCATTGCCGATACGCATCTCGTCGGCATTTTCTTCGCCGGTGATGCGGGCGGCCTCGAAGCCGTTGCCGATCTCGACACCCTTGACGGCATTGATCGACATCAAGCCCGAGGCAATGTCCTGGTCGAGCTTGGCGTAGATCGGTGCGCCCAGGCCTGCCGGAACGCCGTCGGCGACGATCTCGATTACCGCGCCGACCGAGGAACCCGCCTTGCGGATGCCGTCAAGATACGCGGTGAAGACGGCGACCGATGCCGGATCGGGCGTGAAGAATGGATTTTCGGCGTCGCCAACGAAATTCCAGTTCCAGTTGGCGCGGTCGATCGATTTTTCCCCCATCGACACCAGCGCGCCGCGCACGATCATGCCGGGCACGACCTTGCGGGCCAAGGCTCCGGCCGCCACCCGCGCCGCCGTCTCGCGGGCCGAAGAACGGCCGCCACCGCGATAGTCGCGCAGGCCGTATTTGGCATCGTAGGTGTAATCGGCATGACCAGGCCGGTACTGGCGGGCGATTTCGCCATAGTCCTTGGAGCGCTGGTCGACATTCTCGATCAGCATCGACACCGGCGTGCCGGTGGTGATCATGGTCTCGCCGTCGTCATCCAGGATGAAGCCGGACAGGATCTTGACCTCGTCGGGTTCGCGACGCTGCGTCACAAAACGCGATTGACCCGGGCGGCGCTTGTCGAGTTCGGCCTGGACCTCGGCGCGCGTGAAGCGGATGCCGGGCGGACAGCCGTCGACGACGCAGCCGAGCGCTGGGCCATGGCTTTCGCCCCAGGTGGTGACACGGAAAAGATGGCCAAACGTATTGTGAGACATGAAAACCAGCCCTGCCGGCACCGAGCCGGCTTAGCGCATGACCCCGAAAATCGGAGCGATTTTCGGGAAGGATCATGCGCAAAAACAAACGTGCCACAGCGTCGTTTCTGCGTCAGGACGCGCGGCGCCGTAGCTGCGTTCTATTGGCGTTTTCCGCAGCGGTCAAACTGTGATCTGGCGGATTTAGTTTTGACACATTCGGTTGGTTTCTGCTTCCCTCGACCCGTCTGTTGAACACCGTCTGTTGAACACCCGCCGCCACCGAGCCGGCGCAATGATAAGAGGACGATGATGCGTATCCCGATCGGCGCCGTTGCCGCCATGTTGCTGATTTCCACCGCCGCCTTTGCCGGCCAGACCGAAGGCCTGATCAAAGAGATCGACAAGGAGACGTTGACGCTGACACTCGACGACGGCAAATCCTACAAGCTGAATGCCGAAACCGATCTCGAAGCGCTGAAACCCGGCATGGACATCGTGATCGCCTACGACGAGACAAACGGCGAGAACATCATCACCGACATGCAATTGCCGGAAAGCGATTCAACCGAATAGACTCATTCAGTCAGGGCGGTGCTGGCTATTTTGGCGAGCAACGCGACCAGTTTCGCGATGGGTCTCGGTTCCTGGCGGTTCAGCAAGTGACTCGCAAGTCACCCGCGAAAGCTTCAACTCCGCGCCCGATCAAACCCGGCAAGCCAGTCTTGCCTCGGCTTGAGGCGTTCGGCTGGACTTAGCCTCTCACGGGGTGAAGCCGCTAAATTCGGACGGCAGGACTGCATTCTCACCAATTTCTAACCTGAATCTCTCGTATCCTTAATAGCGGGTCCTCTATGGTTGCTCCGTGCTGAAACGGCGTCGCGGAAATGTTGCGCCGATCTGCGCGAGCCATCCTGCACGGTGGCCTTCTCTGCCGCGAAGGGGGTATTCTTGAATCCGATCGGTTTCGGGTTCTCAACGCCGATGGACACCGATGGGCATCAGGTCTCGCATTCTTGTATTTCAGCTCATTGTCGTGGGGGCAGTCGTGATTATGGCGGCTATCGTCTACATCACAATTCGCTCGACAACCTACTACACACAGCGCGTGCAATGGGCCAACAACCAACTGGAAGCCGTCACCGCGCTTACGGTCAACGCCAACCGATATTCTGAGCAGATCGCCGAGTTCCTGTTAATTGGCGAACCGGAGCGTCCCGACTACGAGAGCGCCCGCGCCGAACTTGAGGCCGGATTCGAAAAGCTCGCGCAGCTGACCAGGGGAGAAGCCGAGTTTCTCGGGCGCAGCAGCGAACAGGAGGACAGCGGTGACGAGATCTTCCGCATCACGCGGATGCGCACGCTCTACGGAGAAATCGCCAAAGCCACGTCGGACGCAATCAATCTTCGCAACCAGGGGCGCCAGGAGGACGCGGTCAGGATTTTTCGCCGGGACATCGAGAATCGTTTCGACGCCGAGTTCGAAAACATCCTGGAAGCCGCGCGGCGCGACGAAGAGGAGGAGGTTGTGCGAACCGAACTGCAGGCAGAAGCACTGTGGCGACGCCTGACCTGGATGACGGCCGCGCTTGCATTGGCTGCTGTGGTTCTCTGCTTTGTCGCTGCTTTCCTTCTCGCCCGATCATTGATGCGCCCGATCAGCCTGCTGACCGAAGGCACAGAGGCGATCAGTCGTGGTGATCTCGACCACCGGATCGCCTTTGATGGCCGCGACGAACTTGGTGCGCTCGCCAGGCGGTTCAACGAAATGGCCACGCATCAGCAAGACCAGCGCGACCGGCTGCTCAATGCCAAAGCAGAACTCGAGCAGCAAGTTGCCACACGGACCGCCGAGCTTGCCGCGGCCAACCAGCGGTTGACGGAGCTCGACCGGTTGCGCGTCCAGTTCCTCGCCGACATCAGCCATGAACTGCGCACTCCACTGACGGCGCTTCGCGGTGAAGCGGAAATTCCGCTGCGCCATGGTTCAAAGCCAGAGGCAGTGTACCGCGATGCGCTCGAACGGATTGTCACTCAGAGCCTGGAGATGGGACGCCTCGTCGACGATCTGGTTTTTCTTTCTCGTTCGGAAACCGATACAATACGCTTCGAGCCCCGCCGAACGGACCTCGTTACCATCGTCGCCGATGCGGTCCATGAGGGCGAAATCTTGGGGCGCGCCAAGGGCATCTCGATCAAGGCGGCCTACAGCACCCGTCCGGTCTGGATCACTGCCGACGCGCAACGTCTCAAACAGGCTCTCGTGATAATTCTGGACAATGCCATAAAATATTCTCCGCGCGATCGCTCGGTGAACTTGAGCATGACCGTTATGGACGGGCATGCGGAGATTGCGATACGCGACAAGGGTTTGGGCATTCCAGCCGAGGAAATACCCAAGGTGTTCGAGCGATTTTACCGTGGCCGAAGCCCAAGGGCGTCGCGCCAACTTGGCAGTGGCCTCGGTCTGGCGATCGCGAAATGGCTCATCGAAAAGCATCGTGGCGAGATTGCGCTCACGAGCGAGGTCGGGTCTTTTACTGAGGTCGTGGTCCGGCTTCCACACGCTGACGCAACCGCGTCTGCGGTTGCGAATGCAGGTGCCGCCGTGGTCGTTTTGAAAAAGAGGCTGCGTGCAAAAACCGGCTCGGAATAAAGAACGACCTCCTTCGTTTCATGGATTACGATTGTTGAGGCGGGAGCTTGGCGGAATGACCGCGCCCACCGCGAGGCGGGGAATTCTCTCACTCCCCGCAATACGACCTGGGGAGAAGGTGGTGTAAATGTCAAGGATTCTGCTGGTAGAGGACGACGATCGCATCGTCGGCTTCATCAAGCGAGGGCTCGAAGCCGAGGGTTACGTTGTCGACGTGACCGACAGTGGCGGGGATGTGCTGGCGATGGTGCGGGAGACGCCATATGCGCTGATCGTTCTCGACCGAATGCTTCCAGGAATCGACGGCCTCGAAGTATGTCGCATGCTGCGGCGCGAGCAGCACCAGCATCTTGTCCTGATGCTCACGGCCAGAGACAGCCTGCAGGACAAGGTCGAAGGGCTGAAGGGGGGCGCCGACGACTACCTGACCAAACCTTTCGCCTTCGACGAGCTGATCGCGCGCATGGAGGCGCTGCTTCGCCGCGGCTCCAGCACCGGCACGGACCCAGTCCTCAGAGTTGGCGATCTGGCGCTTGATCCGGTCGGCAAGAAGGTCTGGCGCGGCGAACGCGAGATCAGCCTTACGGCTAAGGAATTCAGGCTTCTCGCGTATCTGATGTCGCACTCCGGCGCTGTGATCAGCAGAACCCGGCTGCTCAACAATGTTTGGGATCTGAGCTTCGACCCGGAAACGAAGGTGGTCGATGTCTACATCCGCTACCTTCGCAGCAAGATCGAAAGCGTGGACGAAAAGCCGCTCATAAAAACCGTGCGGGGCTTCGGCTACGTGATATCGGCTTGAAGCCAGCGGTCACCTTCGTTTTCAGGAAATAGGCAGTTCTCTCACCAAGCTCTAACCTGATGCTTGCCATAGTCTAATCCTGGCCTTGCCGAAATCTAGCCGGACTCCCACGCTGGTTTAGCCGCCGTGGTCATATGCTGCCATATGAAGATACCGACCCACCCCGAATGCGTGCGGAGGCGGCTGACTTCGCCTGGTCCTCATGAAACCGGAAACTTCGACGTGATTGAGACTGATCAATTCGGAAAGCAGCTTGTTGCATTTCTTCCGAACCTGCGCCGCTTTGCGATTTCCCTTTGCCGTTCCCGCGATCTTGCCGACGATCTGGTGCAAGCGGCTTGCGAACGCGCGCTTGCCAACACCGAGCGCTTTGAACCTGGAACCCGTCTTGATGCGTGGTTGTTCCGGATCCTGCGAAATTTGTGGATTGACCACATCAGAAGGCAGCGCACGGCCGGCCCGCAGGAGGACATTGAGCAACGGCAGGACCTCGTCGGCGCCTGTGGCGAGCGAGATGTCGAAGCACGCTTTACACTGAACAGCGTTGCCCAGGCGATCACCGACCTGCCGGACGATCAGCGCGAAATCATTCTCCTGGTCTGCGTCGAGGACCTTTCCTACAGGGAGGCGTCCGGCGTTCTCGGGATTCCGATCGGAACGGTGATGAGCCGGCTGGCGCGCGCCAGAAAGAATCTCGCCGAGGCAGTCGGAATAAATCCTGGCTTGCCACGTTCACCGGTCATGAAGGGCGAGAACAGAAATGATAAGATGCGAGTTTGCTGACGAAACGCTCATGGCCTTTGCAGACGGCGAACTTGACGACGCGACTGCCGCAGCCATCGAGAAAGCCATGCAACCGGAAATCGCCAACCGGGTCGCCCTGTTCCTGGAAACCCGCATTCAGGTCAAAGAGGCACTGACGCCGGTTCTCGATGAACCCGTTCCCGACCGACTCAGCCAGTCCGTGCAGCGAATGATCGACGAGGCCAGGCGGCGCAGCGTTCCATCGCACGCCGGCGAGGCCGCGCGTGTCGTTGCCTTCAGGGCGAGGCACAATCAGGCAATGCCGCGCCCCCAGGCATCCTGGATCATGCCGCTGGCTGCTTCGCTGGTTGCAGTCGCTTTTGGGTTCGGCGGATATTTTTTTGGGCTTGCCATCCAAAACCAGCCGCATGGACTTGAGGTGGCAGGGCAGGACAGCCCTCTTTCAGAGGCGCTCGGGCAGGTGGCGTCCGGCGAAGAAACCGTGCTGACAGGCTCCACCGACAGGATCCGTGCCGTAGCCACGTTTCGCGATGGAACCGGTTCCTTGTGCCGCGAATTTGAAATCGATTCCGCCAACCGCTCGACCGTCATATCCGTGGCGTGCCACTCGGATGATGGTTGGGCGGTGAATTTTGCCGTCGTTGCGCCCGCACGCGATGGCGGATATGCACCGGCCTCGTCTACGGAAGCGCTCGATTCCTATCTCGCGGCAACCGGAGCGCATGAGCCTCTGTCACGGGAAGACGAGGCGGCGGCATTGAGATCGTTGGGCCAGTAGAAGGCGGGCCCGTGGGCATGCTTTTGGGCGACATGCATTAGAGCCAGTCCAGGCTCCGGCCCTCCAGCCTGAGCAAGCGATCGTGCGGCACATTCAGCCTGGCGGCTTCTTTCTCGGGCATTCCCAGCACCATGCGGAACAGGACGCGCACGACGCCGCCATGAGTCACGCAGACCGTCCGGCGGTCCAGCGCGTCGAACCACGGCTTTACCCGTTCGAGCAGCATTTGATAGCTTTCGGCGCCCTTGCCGGGCGGCAGGAAATTCCACTTGTCGAGGCGCCTCTCCCTGGCCGAGCCGAGATGCCGGGCCTCGAGTTCGGGAAAGGTGAAACCCTGCCAGTCGCCGAAACTCATTTCGACAAGGCGGGGATCGGTGCGGTAAGCCCTGGGATCGAGCCCCATCGCCATGCGAATGCGTTCCATGGTCTCACGCGTTCGCCGCATCGGGCTGGCGACAAAATCGAAATCTTCGGGATTATGAACCAATTCGGCCAGCCGATGGCCATTGCCGGTCGCCTGCTCGCGGCCGAGCGGGTTGAGATCGGTGTCGGCCTGTCCTTGCAGCCGGGACTCGGCGTTCCACACCGTCTGGCCATGGCGCGCGATGTAGACGAGCGGATACATCAGGTCATCCGGAGAGCGGCCGAGAGCAGGCGGGAGGGTATATTCCAGGCGGGTCTATTCCTTGACGGTCGAAATATCAGGCGCGTCGACCGCCTTCATGCCGACGACATGGTAGCCGGAATCGACATGGTGGATCTCGCCGGTGACGCCGCGTGAAAGGTTTGAAAGGAAATAGACCGCTGAATCGCCGACCTCCTCTTGCGTCACCGTCTGCTTTAGCGGCGAATTGTATTCGTTCCACTTCAGGATGTAGCGAAAATCGCCGATGCCGGAGGCTGCCAGCGTCTTGATCGGACCGGCGGAGATGGCGTTGACGCGGATTTTCTTGGCGCCGAGGTCGACGGCCAGATAGCGCACGCTGGCTTCGAGCGCTGCCTTGGCAACACCCATGACGTTGTAGTGCGGCATCACTTTTTCCGCACCGTAATAAGTCAACGTCAGCAGCGAGCCGCCATCGGTCATCAGCGCCTCGGCGCGCTTGGCGATGGTGGTGAAGGAAAACACCGAGATGTCCATCGTGCGCAGGAAATTGTCGCGCGTCGTCTCGACATAGCGGCCTGTCAGTTCGTCCTTGTCGGAAAAGGCGATGGCGTGGACGAGGAAATCGAGCTTGCCCCAACGCTTGGCGATGTCGTCGAAGACCGCATCGAGCGTTGTCGGATCGGTCACATCGCAATGGCCGGCGACATGGGCGTTGAGTTCCGCCGCCAGCGGCTCGACGCGCTTCTTGAACGCCTCGCCCTGGTAGGTCAGCGCGATCTCGGCGCCATGGTCGACGCAGGCCTTGGCGATGCCATAGGCGATCGACCGATTGTTCGCGACGCCCAGGACAAGCCCGCGCTTGCCGGCCATAATGCCTTGTCCACCCGCCATGTGAGCGCTCTCCGCAAGATTTGCTGCTTCGTGAGTGGCTATCGCACAGGCACAGAGCCCCTTCAAGCGCTCAAAACGGACAGTGCCCGCCCGGCTGACCTTCCGACCTGGATGCCATGTAGCAGTTCTGCGAGCGTGGTTGTGCGTCGAAGCGGTCACTCGATCCTAAAACGAGGCGCATCTGCCGGCGCCGACGCCAATAGGTCGCGAACAAGTTTCCTCGTCATGAATTCACCGGCATCTTTCGCATCCGAGATGTCCATGGCGAACGCTCCCGGACCGCCGATCACGCTGGAGCGGAAATATTGCGCAAGTTCCGCATCCTGCCCCAGGACCAATCCGTTGATCGTAAAACCTTGCGCCAGCGCCGCGTCTCGCGAGGATTCTGTTCCGCGCTCGAAATTGTCGGTTCCGTTGGCGCAGATGTTCATGACCGCGCGCTGCGTCGCGTGCGGCGATGACGCCAACAGGAGCGAAGCAAGGGCGATCGCCTCCGACATGTCTGTCAGACGATCGTGCATCGCTGCGGGATCAGCGTTGCCGTCCTGCTCCATATCGCCGCCTCCGTAATGGGTTCGGTCGATGAGCGTCACCGAAGCGAGCGCCTGAGACACGCGCGCGGCGTCCTCGGCCGAGTCGATGACGGTCCAGGGCACCAACAGGTCGAACTTGCCATCGCTTGACCATGTAAAGACGGCGAACCCGATCCGACGCCGCGGGCCGGCGGTGGCGGCGCGCAGGAAGTCGGGGTGGACGAGCGCCCGCACGAGCCCGGTTTGCTGGAGCCATTCCTCATATCGGCCGATCGAGTCCGAGACGTCGATTGCTGTGACGACATTGGCGTCGGTGCCCGGCACGACCGCGTTGGCCGCTGGCGAAGCGCCGCACAGGAAGACCATCAGTGGCAGGGCGAGGTGAAGGGCGCGCCAGCGGCAAGGTTTCGCCGGCATGGCAGGCTTCGACTTCACACCCTGGTGTTCTGAACGACGCCGGAACCAGCGCGTTGGAACGGACGGAAACAGGTGCGACAGCATTGGCTCCTCCCGGAATGATCCCGGGGGTAACGGGCCGGAGCCAAACTTATTCCTCCCGTTCGCGCGGCCGTTTCCGCAATTCGGTTATGTCCGCTTTGAGAATGGCAGGCCCGGATCCATTGCGTGAAGATCCGCATCACGCCCCAGCCCGCGATAGAGGATGAACGCACAGCAACAGGCGACGGCAATCGACAGCATCTCGCCGCCGTCTTCCGCGTAGCCAACGAGCTTCGAGCCCGTCAGGAAGTGCAGCATGTCAACCACCACGGCAAAACCCACAAGACACGCGAACAGCAGCAAAAACACCGATCCAAGGGCTTGTTGCCTCGGTCTGCTTTGCCAGAATGACCACAACAGCGGCGCCAGCAGGCCGAGCGCGACCGCCGACCAGGTGATGATTTCCCCGGTGTCGCGAGCCCGCATGCCCGGCAGCGAAACGAGGTCGAATGTCGCTGCCAGCAGCAGGCCGCCGTGCTCATGGAAACGGGTGGCGTCGTCGAGCGTCACAAAACTGAAAATCAGCGACCAGGCAAGAAACATATGCTCCCTGGTTCGAAGCCAGATGCCGAACAGAAACAGGGCGCAAAGCGCGGCCTGCCCGTAGTTGAACATCTCGGGCAGCGATCCATCCCTGCTGATGTTGAGACGCGCAGGCAGATCGTAGTGTGAAATTCCGACAGATCGAAGCGCCTCGATCGCGAAGGGAACGGTGATGACGAGGATATTCAGGCATATTACTATCAGCGCGAAAACCCTGCTGAACCTGTCGTTTCGATACATCGCCCGGATTTCCCCGAACGCACTTTCCAAACTCGATAACGCATGACCCAGCAATCCGACGCGCTCCTTCGTAGCTCTTCGTTTGACGGACAATTTCGTTAGTCAACCAAGAGGTCAAGATTGGGGCAGGACGTGCTTCTGGACCGCCCGTCGACGTTCAGCCCGCCCGGCTGAGTTCGGTCCGGCATGGTCTGGAAAACGGGGCGGCCGCGGGTTTATTCCGCCCGAGCAAAAGAAAACGCTCTCGGCGACGAGCGATTGACCCGCCTGGCGCAAGCCGGCCACGTTGCGGGCGGGCGTTCGCCATCGAGCGATGTCGCGGAATGCGGCTGAGCCCTGCAGTCGAACAAGACGGACAGGTGAGAGACAGGAGCGTTTGCGGCGCAGCGCGGCTTTGACGCGCCAAGCTAACGTTTGCGGTTGCGCATCAACGCTTCGAGATCGCTGTCGCCACCCTCAGGCAGCATCAGCCGCACATGCGCGTAGAGATCGCCGTGACCGCCGACTTTTTCCGGCAGGCCCCTGCCCTTCAGCCGCAGAACCTTGTCCGAGCTCGACCAGGCGGGGACATTGACTGCAACCTTGCCGGTCGGCGTTTCGACCGCCACCTTGGCACCGAGCACGGCATCCGCCAGCGCAATCGGCAGGTCGGCGTGGAGGTCGCGGCCTTCGACACGGTAGCGCGGATGCCGCCGGAAGCGGATCTTGACCAGCGCCTCGCCCGGTTGCCCCGGCCCTTGCTCGCCCTGGCCTTTCAGCCGGATGGTCTGGCCGTCTTCGACATAGGCTGGCAGCTTGACTGCGACCTTGCGCCCGTCGGGGAACATCGCCGTTACCTTCTCGGCAGTCGCCGCTTCTTCGATGGTGATGTCGAGCGTCACGTTCAGGTCGGCGCCGGTCGGCGCCTGCCGGCCGGCACCCATGCCGGCGCCGCGCGAGAAGGTCTCGCCGAAAATCTGGCTGAAGATGTCGCTGCTGCCGTCGAACGGATCGCCGCTCGGACGGCCTGAGCGAAACTCGAAACGCGAGCCGCCCGGCCCTTGCTGCCGGCGAAAACCGGCGAACGGATCGGCGCCGCCGGCGGCGCCCTCGAAGCCTTGAAAGCGCGGCTTGCCCTCGGCGTCGATTTCGCCACGATCGAAAGCCGCACGGTTCTTCTCGTCGCCGACGATCTCGTAGGCCTGGTTGGCCGCGGCAAACCGCTCCTTCGCCCTGGGATCCGGATTCTGGTCCGGATGATACTCCTTGGCAAGTTTGCGGTATGCCGATTTTATATCCTTGGCCGATGCGTTCTTGGCAACGCCCAGCACCTCATAGGGGTCGCGCATGCTTCCTGCCCTGGAGAAGGAGTGAGTCCATGATTGCCATCTATATGCGCTCGCATAGGAAGAAATTCCAGTAGCTTACGGTCATATGATGGCGGAAAATCAGAGCGCTTTGAAGTCCTGCATCCGCCAGGCGCCGGCGCCGGCCAGGCACACCTCGCCCTTGAACAGGGCGACGCCGTCGAAGCTTTCGCGTGAGGCGGTGAAGCGGCGGCAAAGCTGACCGTTGTCCCTGGACTCCGCCAGTTCGGTGATCGAGCCGCGCGAACCGGTATCGGAATTCGCCCAGGGAACGGCCTGCCCGCCAAGTTCCTGGATATCGGCTGAAGACACCGCGTTGCGGATCGTCGCCTGGTCCGAGGCGCGATCCTGGTCGATCGGCATGGCAGAGGCAGGCGTGCTGCTGGTCAGGATCGTACGGTCGACCTCCGCCTGCTCCAAACTGAAGCCGCCGGCACCGCAGGCGGCAAGCGGCAAGGCGACCAGCACGATCGCGGCCGCCTTGACCGCACCTTGCGCATTGGCCGAAGCAATAAGGCGCCATTGCCTGCTGTCAAAAAGTTGCGCGATGCGCGACAATCGGCAATCTCCCCCGGCCGGCAATAGAATTTGGAAAAACTATGAGCGAAACTGAGTTAACAAGCGGTGACTTTGCCGAGGCTGCCGAGCCATTCCGCCTGTTTGCCGCATGGCTCGACGATGCGACGAAGAGCGAGATCAACGATCCCAACAGCGTGGCGCTGGCGACCGTCGATGCCGAGGGCATGCCGAATGTGCGGATGGTGCTGCTCAAGGGGTTCGATGAAAGCGGATTTGTGTTCTACACGAATTTCGAGAGCGCCAAAGGCCGCGAGATTCTTGGCAGCATGAAGGCGGCGATGTGCTTTCACTGGAAATCGCTGCGCCGGCAGGTGCGTGCACGGGGGCCGGTGGAGATCGTTACCGAGGCGGAAGCGGACGCGTATTACGCGACACGTCCGCGCGGCAGCCGCATCGGGGCATGGGCGTCGAAACAGTCGCGGCCGCTGGAGAGCCGCTTCGCACTGGAAAAAGCCGTTGCCGAATACACGGCGCGCCATGCGATCGGCGAGATCCCACGACCCAAACACTGGTCGGGTTTTCGCATCGTGCCGCAGACGATCGAGTTCTGGCACGACCGGCCTTTCCGGCTGCACGATCGCATTGTCTTCTCGCGCAACCCTGAGGGCGGCTGGGACAAGACAAGGCTTTATCCCTGAGCGGCTGGTCCCTTAAGCGACTTCATCAAGGAGCCTGGGCAATCCTCGCGAGACGATCTGCTGATCGACGTGAACGGCGGCCTTGCGATTTTCGGCTTCGATATACGTGAAGATGTCGTCACGATCGCAGAGCGCAAGCCGTGCCCAGCCTCAAGACTCACCTGCCTCGGCCTTGCGAAGCGCTGCCGCCCGCCGTCCAGCAAAATGGGATTCGGCGTCAGCGTCTTCAACGTCCGGCCGGGTATCCTCGAGCGCCTGCAGAACTTTCGCCCGGAACCAGGCATCGTGGGCGTCACTGTTGCTGACGAGTTCGAGCGGCAAGGCGCCCTCATTGGCGGTGCGCGTCAACAAGATGCGGACGGCATCGGAAACCGTGAGCCCCATGTTTTCCAGAACCGCCGTGGCGCGTTCCTTCACCTCAGCGTCAATTCGGGTCTGGACCAGTGCGTTCGATACCATGGCAGACAATGTAATGCATTTGCATGACATGTGCCAGGCTCTTGGTCGGCGCGTCTAGTTCCTCTGCACAGTGGTTTTGACAGGTTGGGCCGATCGGCAGCGACCGTCGACAATTCCTCTCAGCCAATTTCAGTGGCAAATCGCAAACCTCTAGGATTGGCTGAAACATCCCTCCCTTCGTCATCCCAGGGCAAAGCAAGGAGCGAAGCGACGCGGCGCAGACCCTGGGATGACGAAGACGTGGTGGGAACTAATAGCCCAGCTATCCCTTCTTCCTGGTCATGAACGCCATCAAGGCGGCGCGGGCCTCGTCGGATTTGAGCCGCGCGCGAAAATGCTCGCTTTCCTGGCTGATGCGGTCAACGAGGTCTTCACGCGAGCCGCGCATCAGGTCGCGCGCGATCTTCAGTGCCTGCGGCGGCTTGGCAGCAACCTGCCCGGCAGCGGCAAGCACGGCGGCTTCGAGTTCGTCCTCCTCGACCACTGCGTAGATCAGTCCGGCGGCTTTCGCCCGCTCGGCCGAAAAGCCTTCGCCGAGGCCAAGCAGCGCGAAGGCGCCTTGCCGGCCCAGAATCTGCGGCGCAAGCAGGCTCGACCCCGCCTCGGGGACCAGGCCGAGATCGACGAAGGGCGTGCGGAATAGTGTGCGCGGCGTGGCGAAGGTCAGGTCGCAGTGCAGGTTGAGCGTTGTGCCGATGCCGACCGCAATGCCGTCGACGCCGGAGATCATCGGCTTTTCCGTCCTGGCCAGCGCCATCAGGAAATCCCAGACTTCGGTGCCGCCCTCGCCGCCGGTGGCGACGACCATGAAATCGGCAAGGTCATTGCCCGACGAGAAGGCGCCTGGAACACCGAGGAAGACATGGACGCGGATCGCCGGATCGGCGTCGCCCTCGGCAAGGGCTTTGGACATTGTTGCATACATGGCCCGCGTCAAGGCGTTCTTCTTGTCCGGACGGTTGATGCGGATGATCTGGATGGCGCCCTGGCGCTCGACGAGGATGTGGTCTGTCACGGGTGATCCTTTGTGAACGTCGTGAAACGTCAACCTGGTGGCTGTCAGGCAGAAATCAGCGTCTGGCCGGCAGCGGCAAGGCTCTCGGCGCCGCCGATGACACGCTCCTTCAGCGCGCCCGCCTCGCCAAGCAGGTTTTCGGCGTAAAAACGGCAAACGGCGATGCGGCTTGGGTCGGCAAGCGCGCCGCGCGCCAGATAGGCGCCGCCCGCCGCCAGCGAGATCAGCCGCAGATACGGCGTCGCGCCGGCCAGCGCCGCGTCCGAGCGGCCGTCGGCGAGCAGCCCTTGCAGGAAGCGCGTCGCCTGGCTGAGATCGTCGAGCGCCTGGTCGAGGCCATCGGCGGTGCGGCCAAAACCTTGAAGGTTCGAGGTCCGCGCTTGATTGGCGACGGCTTTCAGTTCGGCGATGTAGCCATGCACATGCTCGCCGTCGCCAAGCGGCAGCTTGCGCGCCACCAGGTCTATCGCCTGGATGCCGTTGGTGCCTTCGTAGATCGGCGCGATGCGCGCGTCGCGATAAAGTGCTGCCGCACCGGTCTCCTCGATGTATCCCATGCCGCCATGAACCTGCAGCCCGAGCGAGGCGACCTCGACGCCTACATCGGTGGAAAAGGCCTTGGCCAGCGGCGTCAGCAGATTGGCGCGCTCCTGCCAATGGATGGCTTCATCGCCGACGGATACGCGCGCGTGGTCAATGGCGTGCGCGCAGCAATAGCTGATGGCGCGCGCAATCTGGGTCAGCGCCTTCATGGTCAGAAGATTGCGCTGCACGTCGGGGTGATGGACGATCGGCGCCATGCCGCTGCCATCATAGCTCGCGGCCTTGCCTTGCCGGCGGTCATTGGCGTAGGCGAGCGCCTTCTGCGTGGCCGTTTCGGCGACCGCAACACCCTGCATGCCGACGGCGAGCCGCGCATTGTTCATCATGGTGAACATGCAGGCGAGGCCCTTGTTTTCCTCGCCGATCAGCCAGCCGATCGCGCCGGGGGCGGTCCCTTCGAAACCGTCACCATAGATCATGGTGCAGGTCGGCGAGGCGTGGATGCCCAATTTGTGCTCCAGCCCGGAGCAGAAGACGTCGTTGCGTGCGCCAGGCGCGCCGTCGTCGCCGACAAGGAATTTCGGCACCAGGAACAGCGAAAGGCCGCGCGTGCCGGCCGGCGCGTCGGGCAGCCGCGCCAGCACCAGATGGATGATGTTGTCGGTAAGATCGTGCTCGCCATAGGTGATGAAAATCTTCTGGCCGAAGATGCGGTAGGTGCCGTTGCCGGCCGGCTCGGCGCGGGTGCGCAAGGCATTCAGATCCGAGCCGGCCTGCGGCTCGGTCAGGTTCATCGTGCCCATCCATTCGCCTGAGACGAGCTTTTCCAGGTATTTGGCCTTCAGCGCCGGTGAGGCATGCTTGTCGAGCGCTTCGACCGCCCCCATGGTCAGCGTCGGGCCGATGCCGTAGGCCATGGCGGCGGAGTTCCACATTTCGAGCGCGGCGACGCCCAGCATGGTCGGCAGCGCCTGGCCGCCGAATTCCTCCGGCGCTGACAGCGCGTTCCAGCCGCCGTCGATCCAGCGGTGATAAAGTTCCCTCCAGCCGGGCGGCATGGTGACGGCAGCGCCGCTCAGCACCGCGCCTTGTTCATCGCCGATCTTGTAGAGCGGCGCGACCTCTTCGCTGGCAAAGCGGCCGGCTTCCGCCAGAATGGCGTCGACGAGGTCTTCGCCAAGGTCGCCAAAGGTGCCGGCGTCAAGCGCCGGCTTCAAGCCAGCCACATGCTTCAGCGTGAAGGCGATTTCCTCGACTGGTGCCCGGTACATGCCGCTCGCTCCTCCTCTGTCCGGCAAGCCAACTTAAGATCCGTGCCGACACAAGACCATCCGCTTTTGGGTCGCCTCTCCATGTTCTTTTTACGTAAACGTCGAGTGAACACTAAAAGCGAATGACTTCAACTGGTTACAGAACTGAGGTCGAGGTGACCCCACAATGCGCCCCCAAAACATAGGCATTAAAAAAGGGCCGCATCGCGACCCTTTTGTTGCCGAAGCGCAGGACGGTCAAGCGTTGGCGAGACGGTCCAGCTGCTTTTTTACCTGGATGGCGATCGTCGTGCGATGCAGCGTCGGATGCATTTCGACCAGCTTTGCAACGATCGCTTTGCGGTCGAGCTTCGGATGCAGTTTGATCGTCGCGGCGCGAATGATCGCGCACGGGCCGAGATCGGCGTCCGTTGCCACAGGCGCGGCTTTGCCCTTGGCCTTGGCGGCAGGTGCGACAGGCTTGGCCTTCTCGCGAATCTCGTATTGGTCGATACCATCGGGCGAACGCGTCCCATAAAGCTCGCGGGTGCCGGCTTCGTAAAGGCCAGCTTTGACCGCAGCGCGAAGGGCGGCGACGGCTTCTTTCTTGTCGGTGTAAATGGTCATTGGTATGCTCCGTTGCGTTGCGCCGCGCCAATCGCGGCATGAACACAATCCACGGTTGCACCGCCCTCGGCACCGCTTAATCGGCGCGCTGCTTAAATAAACATCGGTTCGGGCAAACGCCTCTCGACGTGGCCGGACGCCGCAAGCTGGGCAGCGCGGCATTGCTCGGCGCGATAGGCAGCGGCGGCACGAGTGCAGCGCTTCCCGCAATATCGTTTGTTGCCTTTATGTCTGGTCGTCAGCGCCATGGCTTTGCAGCACACCGCGCAATCCCGGTATTGAACGATCCAGCGCTTGCGAGCCATCAACACACTCGAACTAAATGGCGTAAGGGTAAAGTGTTCAACGAAGCAACGTCCCGGCGAGGCCGACGGCGACGGTCGGCGAGGCGCCACGCCGGACGAGCATCTCAAGAAGGGCCACCCGTTTGGCATCGAGCGACAAGCCCGGCTTTATCCGGTCAATGAGCGCCGACGCTAGAGCGGATGCTCGGCCGGCGACGGCGTGCTTCGAGTTGCGCGAGACGGTGACGTTCATCGCCGATGCCTTGTGCTACCCTCACCATGACACCTCAAGCTCTTGCTCGTCCTCGCCGCTCTCGCCTTTCAATCGCGCCAGCAGGGCATCCACCAACGCCTTGAGCGGCGACACGACCGGGGTGACCTGCGTTCGCCGACGCAGTTCGGCATCGTGCGCTTTGGCATCTCGCTTTGCGGCGTCTCGCGCCAGCTTCTTGCCAATGGCTCGATTGATCAGATTCAGGTCATGCTGCCTAGAGGCCGACATGCCCTTTTTCAAGGTGGTGGGAGGATCGGCCGGCCTGAGCGGACCTGCGCCACATTTCAGTTGGTGCTTTTGCCATTCGGACAGTTCTTCGGGCTTGTCGCTCAATTTGTGCCTCTCAAGCTTCTCAACATGTCTTCAACCAGCGAGCGGGTGCCCTCGTAAGGCCGATCGGATGTGGCATCGTCCACACTCGTATCTGATGGCGTCGGGGTAACGGGAGCCGGGGCGGTAAGCTGGGACTTGTGGACCCAGTTCATCACCCCGTTCCTGACCACAGGCACCCAGTCGTCGGAATCGTCGTGTTCGCCGAGCATCAATTCCGTGAGCGCCCAGACCTTAGCGTCAACGCGATCGGGCGATCCCTCGCCAGCGAAGCCGGTGGTGGACATCAAGCACGCCTGATCCTCTAGTTCGTTCATTTCGCCGACGTGCGAAATCCGGCCCTGCTCGTAGAGGGCGGCCACCGGCTCAGCGCGCACGATCTTGCCGCGCGAAGCGGTCACGGCTTTGTAAGGGACCTTGGCGTCGGCAACGCGGATTGTAGATTCGACCATGTCGCCGCCAAAGTTCTTCTCGGCGACGATCAGATCGGCCTCGAACCGGTGGTAGGCATCGACGGCGCGCTTACCCCAGCCGGCAGGCGACAGAGAGCAGGTCAGATCGGCGAGAATGTAGCCGCGTCCATCAATGCCAAGGCCGGCGGCCACAATGCCGATATCGTCACCGCCACCGGACGGGTCGACAGATACGACTATGCGCTGCATCTCCGGTGCACGCTTGACCCGGTGACCGTCAAACATCTCGTGCGTCCAAAGCGCGTTGCTGACATCGGTCAGGATTTCGCCGTCGATCTCCTGCCGACCCATGCGGGTGCCGACACGCGGGGCGATAACATTCTTGATGTACTCAGCGGCAAGGTTCTCTTGATTGTCCCAGGTGCTGCCCTTGGTGATGACGGTCGAAGGGCTGGCGATCAATTCTTTGAGCAGCTTGATCGGCTTCGGCGTCGTGGTGACGATGCCGTGCGGATCGTGCTCACGCATCCCGTACATGAGGTTATCCCAGCCGAGCGCGGCGTACCGCGATTTCGCAAGTTCGTCCCACCAAAAGAACGATCCGGATGCGCCGCGAAGCGATTCCGGGTCTTCGGCCGAGTACAGCACAGCCTTGGCGCCGTTCGGCCAGGTCAGGGTTGATTTGGAAGGCTCGTAAAGCGGGCGGTGTGCAGGCGGTCCGATGTTGAGGAACCCGCTCGGCCCTTCAATGCTGTATTCGCGCATATCCTTCGGCGAATCCGCAATGAGCGTGAGGAAGCGCGGTGCGCCGTCGGGTGCGATTGATGGCGACGGGCCGCGCAGCATTTCAGCGATGTTCTCGACGGCGGTGCGGGTCTTGCCCCAGCCGCGACCGGAGATGATCAGCCAGATGAACCATTCGCCGCGCGGCATTTGCTGGTCAGGGCGACCCCAGAAGCTCCAATCGTGTTCCAGGAAAGCCAGTTCGTCGTCGGACAGAGACGCGAAGAATTCAGCCTGCGCTTGGGGTCCCATCGCGACCAGCTGGGACGCTTTGGACTGTCGCATCATTGGCAGGCTCGATTTGTCGAATCCGCGCAAATTTGGTCTCGATGGCTTTTCGGGTGTCATCTCGGTTCACATTCATGTTGAGATTTGTGGATTGGACTTCGGTCTTGTCCTTGTATTCATCCGGATCGATGTTCTTCAGCATCCACTGCGCCGATACCGTTGGCTTGCCGGCCGCTGACAAGGCGACGATTTGATCTTCCCAGTAAGCACCCCGTGCGGCGTAGGCCCGTTCGAGCGCTTCGGCGAACTCGGGATGCTCTTTCGCCCATTTCGTGATTATTTTTTTGGTCGCGCCGATCGAGCGGGCGAATGACAATATACCGACGCCAGTCGCCAAGCGACCGACAACCTGATCGCAATAGATCTGGTTGTATTCGCCATGAACGATAACAACTTTGATGACCGGGACTGAGTAATTGAGGGCAAATGGCATGATGTACACTCGTATTCGAAGGTGTCATTGTACATCGATGCGTCAAATCGTTGCAAAATGCAAGCGTATCTCAAAATTTCTGTTGACGTTGTTTGCAAATCACCCCAATGTCGACCCTGCGATCCGCACCCCGGGACGCCGGTCATTGCCTCAAGGCTTAGCCGGCGTCCCACCCGCTCGGATCGCCGGGAAGGTGTAAGATGCAAAAACAATCACACAAATGCTCCTGCTCGAAGATCGTGCTCCGTCGGATCCCCTTTCACGAGGCGTTGAGCGCGTAGCATGTCGGCCCCCGCGTTGGGGTGAACTCTTGCAGTAAACCTCGATGCGGGGTGTCCGGCTCCTGAAGCCAAAGGACGACCGCGATGAAAAGATACGTATGCAAGCCCGGCTGCGGATGTCCGGATTGTTCCGGCTCCCTGATCAAGATGAATGCGCTGCTCATGCAGCGCGACCTCGACCGAGCCCGCGCCGACACTTACGATCCCACCGAAAAATTCGACAGCAAGGCGGCGGCGAAGCATTCTCGCGATGCGATGGCGCCGATCCGGTTCGGTCGCTGATCATGTGGCGTCTCAGCGGATGGGCATCGACCCCGGCTGTTGACGCCGACGGCTGTGCCATACAGCTTCGCAGCATCGTCATCCCAAAAAGCATGCCGCCGCTGTATGTCTCGCATGACGAAACGCGTACCGCAGGCCGCATCCTGTCGCTCGAATGGCGACCGCAAGGATTGCACGCTGACGTGCTCGTTGACGATTGCCACAGGGATGTGAAGGCGTTCAGCGTCCGCTGCGCGGTTGAATCTTTTGCCACGATCGGTCGCGGAAAAGACGCATATTCGTCGGTGACAGGCGCGATCCTTCGGGAATTGAGCATCACCGATAATCCCTGCAACAGCGAAGCGGTCGTGCTGACACGCGAACCTTACGCCGAACCGATCGACCTGCGGCCGCTGATGAAAGCGAACGCCGCGCATATCGATCTGCTGACAGCCAAGGCCGACCTAATCCGCCGAGCCATCGAGGGTCTAATCTGATGAAACTTCATCTCGCAACCAATTCAACGCGCAACCCTGTCAGGCCAGCAGACTCAACAATTCAAGCGGCCGGCCCGGAATACAAAGGCGCACCGTGGGTCGAGCAAAATCCTGTGGTGATCGCCGATCCGCAAGCGAAACCGAAAGCAAACGAGGAATCCAAATAATGTATCCCGTCAACACCCGAACCGGCAGCGACACCGTGCCGGCATCATTCCCGAGCGGCAGTGACCACACCCATGTTGGCGCATCGAAGCTCGGTCAGGGCCAGGACCGCATCCGTGCCGTGATGAACGCGACCAATTTCAGCGTGCCGCAATGCGTCGAAGCGACCGGGATATCTCCGGTGATCGTGGAACGCTTCATGGCAGGCGGTTCGGTCGATGAGGAACAGTTGGACAAGATCACCGGCTTTATTCTCGGCGAGTACTCTCTCCGCGGGATCGACAACAAATGGGTTCGGCGCGGGTTCGCACCGCCGAAAACGGAAAAGCTTAGCACGGTGTACCCTCCTCTGCCGGTGTCGGGACGCACCTATGAGAACCCACTCGGCGCCGCAGCCCCTGTACCTGAGCCGCAGGACGATGCGCCGCTTTTGCGTTCGCCACCGATCGGCGCGAAAAACGTCGTCGCCGCGGACGACATGCCAACATTGCCGGACGAGAAGCCGAGCGGCGGCGGCATCTTCGGGATGAGGAACCACAAGTCATGACCTGGCGGGGCACCTCAATGCTTCACGTCGCCATCGCTGACGCCGGCTACCCTGCCGACGTGCTCGCAAAGACGATCAAGTGCGAAGATGTCGCCGCCGTCGCCGCATTCTTGGAAACGGGCAAGGCCCTGCCGAAGGAAGCAAACACCGCGTTGCACGTGTGGCTCGGACACAAGATGGGCAGCGACGGTCAGGGCCGCACGTGGGTTGACCCTTGGCGGCCGACCGTCAGCATGAGCGGCATGGTGGATCACCCGGTTGTTGGTGCAAGATGATGAACACCCTCGCACTCAAGGCCTGTCAGGGTCCAGCGACGCCATCGAGTGCGAGGGTAGGCCGATGATCATGCTCGGCGATCGATCTGCAACCTTGGACGAGTACGACGCCATGATCCGGCAGTCGATCGATGACCTGACCAATCTTATCAAGGCGAGAATCAGGGCGGCTTACCCCGGCGTGATCGATGACGAAGACGGAGAAGCGGCCTTCGATCTCGCGCTTCGAAGCATCGCGCTCGGGCTAATGCCAGTTGTGTCGAGGCGAGCGCAATGACCCGAGCCCGCGACCCGTCTCGTAAGTCGCGCACTGCGATACCAGCGTTCCTCGCGGTGATGGCCCTTGCTGCGGCGGTTATGGCGTTGTGGGTTGTTTCGATCTTGGTAGTTATGCGGGTGCCGCAATGAACCGCACATCTCGACATCTGATGGATGATCTTGAGCGTCTTGAGGAGCAGGAACTCCTCAAGAGCTTTGAGACGAAGCGTCTCGCTCCCGTGTCGCGTAAGCATCCCGCGCCAGTAGTTCAGGTCAGCGATTCCAGCGGCCGCTATTTTCGAAACTTCACCAAATTGAAAGGCGTATGACCCCATGGCGGCTGCGCCGAGCTCATGATTCCCTACGTCATCTCGCAAGCATGAGTCGGCAGGGACGTTCGGTGTCGGGGGTCATCATTGCACGTCGAAACGTGTCGAACGTATCACGGGTTCCCTGTGGTCTGGTACGCGGGCAAAAACGCAGACACCCGCGACCGTACGCACGGATCAGAGAATAAATTCCTCTGATTGCCTTTTCAACGCTTCGGTAAGCGATAATTGCCACTATTCAGACTGGGCAAAATGACACCTTGCGCGTTTAGGTTCAAAGTTTACGGTGTGTTTTCGGGAGCGAATGATGCGCAGCGAATCAGAAAATGTCGTCGCCGCGTTCACAATTGATCAGACGGCGCGTCTTACCGGTGTATCCAGACGGCAACTTGGCGCTTGGGACCGCAAAGGATTTTTCACGCCCAGCCTTTCAGGCGGCGGGGCCTACGCGCGTCTATACTCTTTTCACGACCTGCTTTCGCTAAAAGTCCTTAATCAGCTTCGCAACCACACCCGCGTGTCGATGGATCACCTCTATGAGGTCAAGCGCGATCTGGCGCACCTCGGCGAGACCATGTGGGTTGAAAGCACGCTTTATTTGAGGGGCAAGAATGTCGTGATCGAACGCGACGACGACACCCGATTTGAAGCAGGTTCCGGGCAAGAAGTTTTTCAGATCCCGCTCCGGGTCGTCGTCGGTGGAATGAGAGAACGGATTCGCGAACTCAACAAGCGTGATGATGATGAGTTCGGGCACATCGAACGCAAGCGCGGTGTGGTTCACAATCAGGCAGTGATTGCTGGGACAAGAATCCCAGTCTCTGCGATTAAGGAGTTTGCCGAGGCAGGTTATTCCGTCCCGCAAATTCTACTGGAATATCCGTCCCTCGATGAAAAAGATGTTGAGGCAGCGATAGCCTTTGAGGACAAGCGTCACGCAGCATGAAGTTTTTACTGGATGAGGGGGTTCCAGTTTCTGTGGGTCGCGTTCTAGAAGACGGGGGTCATGAGGTAATTTTCTTCGATAAGAGCGGACTGACAAAGGGCACTCCCGATGCCGTCGTTTGTTCAGCAGCACAGTCGGGCAACGCCATTCTTGTTGCGGCCGACGCGGATATGAAGACCCTCGCCAAAGGCCACGGTATCACTCCTGCACAATTTAAGACCATGGGTCTCCTCCGTTTCGAATGTCCGAAACCAAGGGCGACAGAACGCATTAAAGTGGCGCTGTCTTTGATAGAGCATGAACACACAAAGATTGACGGGTCCAACTGTGTCAGGGTGTTCGTGGTTATTGGCGAGGGCGCGATCCGGAGTTACCGATAGTCAGAAAGTGTCCTCTCTGCTTCTTCAAGCGCCCTTGCTGAGCTAAAGAACATCGTTGATTCCGACATGCGCAAGCGCAAAGACGCCGACCTTAACATCGCAGGCCCGCAAACGGACAGCGTCGCGGCTGAGTTGAAGCGGATCGGCGAGGCTGCCGCGCAAGCGATCCGCGATCGCAAAGACGCGGACATGGCGCCCGATACAGCCGGTCCTGGCACAATCGAGCGCATGCTGCAGGGTATGGACACGACCGCCGGCGATTATCAAGGCTGCTATCGGCGATGGCGGTACTGCGGCGAGCACAGCCGGTCAAGAGGGCGGTGCGGCGGCCGCTACATCGGCGCAAGGCGGTTTCATGTCCGGTGGCGTCTCGGCGGCCGAGATGATCCGCTCAGCCCTAGCAGCCGGTGGCCGATGCCATCGCCGGCAAAATCGCAGGTGCAGCCGCCAACCTCCGCGTCCAGGTCAGCCAAAGCGCCGGCTGGGGCGAACCTTTGGATCGAGCATGCCGAACGAATAGGGGCGGTGTGAGCGTGTTTCGCGTCGGGTGATGTCACGTCGCGCAAATCGCTTCGCCCCGCCCACACCTCGCCTGTGTGGGGGCGGTGACGCACAGCAAAACGCCCCCGCATCGAGCAGGGGCGTCAAGGTGTGCAGGTTGGGGCGATCAAAAGTCGATCACGTCGCTTTCGGTTGCAACGCGGCCCCCGTTCTCACGGCCCGCGATGTCATGCGCGAAGTTTTGTTTGGCGGCATGGCGATTGCCCCGCGAATGGTAGTAGCCACGCGTTTCGATCAGCGCGTTGGAACGTTTGATTTTGAACACATTCACGAGCAGGTCGGCGCGCGCCCCGATGGTCAGTGCACGAGCGCGGATCATTGGATGCGAATTGAATGCCCAGCAGATGTCACCGTCGGTGGTGGCTTTCGAACGGACGTCGGTACGAATGGTATTGAGATTGAAGGTCATTTGCGTGCTCCGTTTCGATGATTTTTTATACGCAATCCGCGGTTGCAATGACACCACAAGCGGCGTCGGTGTAAAGCGATGCCGGCGTGACGCTCACCACGGTCTTGACCGCTTGCTCGCCGGCACCTTTTCGAGCGTCGCGGAGAGGGTCGCGTCGTCATATCCCGCCAGCACGGCACGGACAGCGTCTGGGAAGGCTGCGCAGATGATGTCAAGCGCCAGTTCGCGCCATTGCTGGACCCTGTCGCCGGAAGATACGAGTGGGACGTTATGCGCTATCCCTTTCGACTGAGCGGCCAGCATTCGCAGCGTGGCGATGGTGCGACCCTTGCCTTTGAGCTTGCGCCAAATGTAGTCGAGGTTGTCCGGGTCGTACTTCGCGCTTCGCTTGCTGAACTCGTGCGCGAGGGCGAGACCGTCAGCGCCTCCGCTGGTGGCGTCGTGGAGAGCCATGACGACGCCGACCCAATCGTCGTAAGGCAGGTCATGGTTCGGTATCGCTTCGATCAGCGCGGCCAGTTCGTCGGTGTCGGCGGACGGCGCTGGATTCGCGGCTCGCGCTGCAGCAGCGGCATCCTGTTCGCATTGCTTTTGCCACAGGCGCGAATGCAGCCATTCGGGAACGAGATCGAGATCATGCAGCGCGACACCGGAATACATGCCGAGTGCAATGGTGCATCCCGGCGCCACGACGTAGCCGCCTGACCCCTTGAAATCGATACCAACGGTCGTTCCTGCGCTACGCAAGATTTGTCCTGGCCGTTGCCGATAGTAAAGGTGTCGTCCATCCTGCGGCGTGCGCACGGCTTCAGGTGGCCAAGGGTTCGTGCCTCGCAGGTCGGCGAACGCGGTAACCCCGTCCGGCTGACCTGGATGCCGATCGCAGTCGACAACGAACAAGCCGGAGCGGCCGAGATCGATCGCCACCGGCCAGCCTTCGTAGATGCCTCCTGGTCCCCACCAAGCATCCACCATGAAGGGCAGGTTGGTCGCGCTGTCTCGCCAGCCGAAATTGCTCGGCGGTTTCTTGTTGGCATCGACCGGGAAGATGAAGATGCCCTTCGCCGCGAGTGTGCGGGCGATGTCATGGTGTCGGGCTGCGAGATCGGTCATGCGTCACACTCGAATCTGATGGTTGTAAGGGTACCCTGACAGGGCGTTAGTTCGAGTGTGTTTGCGCCAAGCGCTGTATTTCTCGCGGACATCCGTGCTGTAATATGCCAATTTCTGAATGACCCAAAGGGCGTCATGGCGGCTGATTCCAGCATCAATGGCATCTGCGAGATTGATGCATTCGCCGTTTCGCCACAGGCGATGAAGCACGCGGTCGACGCGTAGGAATTGATTACACGGGCGGCCCTGAAGCACGGCGGATCTTGTCATGCAGCACTCGGCCGCAAAGGGCGCGTTTCGCAACTCGACCAACGTCGGATCGGTGACGCGCGGAGCCTCGTCCCAAAGGACGCCGATGTCGCTCCAACGGTTTGGCGTCGCGGTGCGCGGCATCGCCCTGACCTGCTGTGCGATGCGCTTGTCCTGTTCGGCACGGGCAAGGATCGCAGCCAGTTCGGGCGGCGATGCGTCAGGCAATGTGATGTCGCCGAGCCATCCGAAATAATGGATGTGCCCGTTGCCGTAGCGCGCCGGGTGATTGAATTGCGAGATCGGCAGGCCGGTGAACGGCATTGCCGGCATGCCCTTGAGCATTCGGGTGCAGACGACCGAGCGCGGGAACATTTTCGATCCAGATGGGGCGGTTGCGCGGATTGCGCGAATAAGCGGGGTCCTGGCTATTAAGCGGTTCGGGTTGTTGCGCAGGTGAAGGATCAAGGCTTTGGCGAAAGCGTGCTTTTGCTGAAACGTGGTCACTGCACCATTTCCTTAGTGAATGTAAACACGCCATCAAATTCAGTTCGCATCCACACAAGTTCTTTTTCTGGAAGCGGAGGATACTCCAGATATTCGTGACGGGTCAGTTCAGAACGTTGCTGTCGGTAAATGAGAAACTTTTCCGGTAGGAGTTCAACAACCACCCCAAAATCAGGGCAGTTAGAAAACGAATAGAATGAGAGCCTGCGTTCTTTAGTCAGCATGCCCGGGAAGTGTTTGCGATTGAGACCAAGCAAATGCCCTAACGTTACACCTGCAAAATAGTCAGGAGAATTTTCGCTTAATACTTTTGCCGTCCACTGAAGGTGTCGCGGCGTAATAGCGAGCATCTCCTGCCATGTTCGCATTTTTGGTTTGCTGCCGGCTGCATCGCGCTTTCGTTTGGCCTCACCCATAGTGTTTCCTTTCGGTTTTTCAACAACGGCGCAAGAGAAATGCGCGATTTACTGCGTACATTAAAACAAATGCAATTGACAAGGGAAAGGGGGGTTCCCTATCATTGTTTAAATAAATCACAGTAACGTGAAAGGTTACGTTTAATGCTACACTGTATTGATCCTGAAAAGACTAAACTTATCGCTCAAGCGAGAGCGGAAGAAGTCGTGGAACGCATCCGCGATGCCGTCATTGACGTTGACGGTGACTGCCTCAAGGAGTTGGCGGCGGAGGTCGGGGTCACGTACCACATGCTTTACGCCTTCAAGCGCGGCCAAACGGTTGCCCCGCACTTCAGCACGCTCAGCAGGTTGTTGGCGTACTTCGCACCTGGCTACGAGATCGCTGTGGCGCCGATCGATACCGCCCCTATTGTCTGCGCTGTGCGCGTGCCAAAGCCGCCGGCGATCTGGGTCGAGGCTCCGGGCTACCCCGGCAAGGAATGGGAGATCATTGACGGCAAGGCGACCGGCGCTTCGCGACCTATTGCGCCAGCCACCGTATCAGCCACATAAGGGCGGCTCTGTGTCCTGCAATCCATGCACCAAGCCGATCGCGAAAACCGGAACCGCTTCACCATTACCGGCAAAGAAAAGCCCCGCTCGACTGGTCAGGTCACAAAAGCGGGGCTCACTTCAAGGTACGATCATGACCCTATACAATAAATTCGTCGCCGTCAAGGTGTCGTCATGACTATTGATGAACAGATCCAACAGTATATCTCACTGGAACGCGATGTAACCAACTACGATGCTTTGCGCTCGTGGTTAATGAAGGACGGGTATACTTCGGTCGAGATTAATGCTTGTTTTGCTGCCCGTAGGGCGGCCGCAGCAGCAGCCGAGCATAAACGGCGCAGAGATACCGAACGCGATGAATTGAAGAGCCCCGGTGATGCCGTCGCGACCTTGGTCGAAGCTCTGCACAAAGAATCCAGGACGACCGAGCTAACCGACATTTGCAGGTTGCTCGCTGAGAATGAGGCCGGCGAGGACGCCATAGCATTTGTTAGACAGGAAATCGGTCTCAAGAAGATTCCTGGTTGCGGCGTCATGGTGTTTGACAGCCTTATGGCTGCAGCGGTCAAGGATCATTGGAACAAGCGTCGCGTCGCAGGCGATTGGCGTGCAACCCTTCACCGAAGCATGTTCGGTGAGGTCCTCGCCATTCAAACCAATATAGACAAGATGTTGAAGAACTTGCCCGAGCTCAAGGGCATGTTCCGGTTCGATGAATTCATGCAGGAAATCCATTGCATGTTCACGAAGAACACCGCGATTGAGGATGGGTCCCAGCCGTCTCGGGCATGGACGGTGATCAACGATCACCTCGTTACCAAAATCACCATGCACCTGCAAGACAACGGCATGCCGCGCATCACATCTGAGGAAATGGTGCTCAAATGCATTGCAGCGGTCGCACACGATAACCCGAAGAACATTATCCGCGATTATTTCGACAAGCTCACATGGGACAAGAAACCGCGTCTGGGCTCATGGCTCATTGATTATTGTGGTGCCGAGGATACGACGTTCAATCGCGAGATCGGCAAACGTTGGCTTGTCGGCAACGTCTTTCGCATCTACCACCCCGGATGCCAACACGACAGCGTGCTCTGCATCGACGGCGAACAAGGCGTCTTCAAAACCGCCATGCTGCGGGCGCTCGGGTTCGACCATTATTATGGCACTTTCACCGGTTCGTTCACGGACAAAGACAACCTGCTCAAAATGCGCGGCAAGATGCTGATGGATTTCGCCGAGGGCGTCGCGGTATCGAAGGCCGACATCGGGACGCAGAAGGATTTCATCACCGCGACCGAAGACGATTACCGTCCACCATACGGGCGCCTGCCGAGCAAAATAAAACGCTCGCACGGGTGGGCGTCAACGAACAACGAGCTTGAGTACATCAACGATCCTACCGGCGCTCGTCGTTTCTGGCCCTTCGTCGCCGAGATGATCGCGCTGGATGCCTTGGTAAAGGATCGCGCACAGCTTTACGCCGAGGCAGTGCATATCTTCAAGACGAACCCATCGTTCGTTTATTGGATTGGCCGTGACGAGCCCGACCTTTGGGAGATAATGAATGAGGTAACGGGCGAACGTCAGCAACAGCATCCTTGGTTGCCCCTTGTCGAGCTTTGGACTCAGGACATGGCCTATATTCGCAATGTGACACACGTCTTGCAGCACGCGGTGAATGCGCAGATCGGTTCGATGGACAAGAAAGATGCATCGACCATGATCGGCATTTTGCGGTCGCTCGGGTTCGAGAAAAAGGCCGTTTGGCCCGAGGGTCCGAGAACGGGCGAAGGCGCTGTGCTTTCACAGGTTGGTTGGTGGCGCGGCCCTAAAAGCGGCGTCAGCTACGAAAAAGCAAAAGAAATTGCGAAGCGGCTGCAAAACAATCGGACTATCAATCATGCATAATTTTGGCGTTTTAAAACGAGATTGTATCTGTGACCACGTCTGTGACCCCGTCTGTGACCGCTGTGTGACGTGATCACAGGGTCACACGCACCTTTCGTAAGGCCCCGATATATAATCACCTTCTCCCTCCCCTAATGCCCTTTACAAAATTACGGGGTCACAGCGATCACAGCAATCACAACAAGGGCTTGCGGGGTTTTTCAGGGTGTCACAAGGGGGTCACAATGGGGTCACAGGGAAAATCTTGATGCTTCGGCATCAAAGCGTCTCGAAATCGCTCGAAAAGGCACAGCCGATCAGCGATCAACAGGGCGCGCTTTCCCCTGAAAGGGACCGAATGCGAGTGTGGCCCGATCGATCCGCCAGCCTCGCGGAGCCGAACGGGATGCCGCTGCAACACACTCGAATTCGATGGCGTAAGGGTAAAGGGACGGCCACCTACCAGTCTCCCATTACACGCCCCCAACGCGAATGTGACCCGTTTCGAAAGGAGACCACCAATGACTGACTACAGCCCGGATCCCTCAGTACTTGCTGCGCAGCTGCGCGAAGATCAACGCGATCGTGCCAACCACCTATTCCGCAAGAAGATGCAGATGGTGGTATATGCCGCCCACCACCATCTGGAAGAGCATAACAAGCTTGCCGAGACAACAATGCGGGAGCTGCCCAAAGGTGACTCGGTCATCTTAGCGGCGTTCATTAATGCGGCCGCCACAATCGTCGCGCACCTAGATGTGCCAGCTGATTGGTGACACACTCGAACCAACGACCGCGCTCACAGGCCCGCCGCTTCCCTCGCCAGCCGGTGCATCTCGGCCACCCATTCGGGAGAGCCTTCAATCAAGCCGTCCTGGCGCGGGACTTTGTGCCGGATCGTCAGCACGTCCTCACGCAGATAGCGCGGCCTGCCCTCGCTCGACCAAGCGACGCGCTGCAGGGCGAATTGTTTGCGCAGTTGCCAGAACCGAGTGCGGCCGACGCCGAGTAGAGCCGCAGCCTGTTTTGCGTTGAGCGTGGCGGCATCGGACGCCGTGTTTGTGGGACGCTTTGTGGGGGCAGTCATTACGATGCTTCCTTAACGAGTTGAATCTGCGGCGCAATTGCCGCCTGGTTGCTGTTTTGCTGTGAAACGTGAGGCCGCGCGCCTGTCACGAAGTCGTGCCAATAGGTCAGCGCGGCGAGGCGCTTAGCGAGGCCAGAGGCGCGGCGATAGCTTGACGCTGTGCGATCGCCGACACGATGCGAGATCGTTTCCTCGGCCGTCTCGTAGCTCACGTCCGTCTCGTCGCCCAGGTACTCGCGCAGCGACGAGCGGAAGCCGTGGACGGTCACGCCGTCGGGCGTCATGTGCAGGAAAGACGCCGCCGAGACGTGCTTGGCTTTCCCAGTACCTTGAAACACGTAGCCCGTCAGTGGGCGCGCGGCAGGGTCGAGGGGCGACACGACATCACCCGGGCGACGCGACCCCCTTTGCTGACGAAGTGTGTTCGATTGTGCATGGAGAATTTCGATGGCGCGAGGGGTCAAGGGAACGTCATGCGGGCGCTTGGCTTTCATTCGTGATGCCGGAATGTGCCAGACACATGCATCCATGTCGAACTCGTCCCATGTGGCTTGCGTCGCTTCGGACTTGCGGACGCCGGTCAGGATGATGAATTCCAGGCATCGAGCCGCAACCGTGTCCTTGGTGCGTAATCCGGCGACGAAGGCCGGAACGTCCTGATAAGGCAGTGACGCATTGTGCTTGGTCTTGTGATCGAGCGGCGTCACCTTGTCCATGATGCGGGCGACGGCAGGGTTGCCGCCTCGCAATTCCTTGGCGACCGCGACATCGAGCACCCGGCGAATGACGCTGAGCACGAAACGCTTTTGCGGTACGCGGTCATCGAACGGCTTCAGCACGGAGCGGATGTCCTCAACCGACACGTCCTTGACCGCACTCGATGCAATAGAGCGGCACGCTTCGATGGCGCGATCCCATTTGACGATCTCGCGCTCGACATGACGCCAACGCGGCTTGAGCACGACCAACGTCTCGGCGGCCAACTCGCTGAACGTGACGCCGGCCGCCTTCGCCGATCGGGTCGCCTCGATCGGATCATTCCCGTCAGCCAGCGTGTCCCGATGCGCCGAAGCCTTCGTTCTGGCTTGCGCCAATGTGACCGAACCAAGCCCGGCTTCTCGACGTTTTCCCGTCACGGGAGACGTGTAGAGGAACGACCAGGTCGCCCCATTCCAATACAGCCCGCCGCCGTCGGCGATCCTGCCCGGCCCCTTGAATGCGCGAACTTCGCGATCCGTGAGACGATTTATTCCTCTGCTCATTCGTGAATCCTTTCGCCGCCCTACAATTGACCCCACAAAATGCGACTGCACGTTGCCGAGCACGTGTGAACACACGTGAACGCAACATAGGCGGGCATCGCTAAAGATGCAATAGATTCAAGCGTCTAGATTGAACACATGTGAACACACGAAAACGCTCGGCAATCATGAATGCGAAGCGGGGACATTTTTTACGTAAACGTCAAATTTTGTCACGCAGATTTTGCAATTGGAATTGTTCACGCTAAAATCGGCAAAAAGCCGGACAAGTCGACCGGCGACCGATCAAGAATACCGGAGGGGACCGCCCGTGCTCGCCAGACCTGACGCCTATCGCTGCACCGAATGCGGCCTGCCCTATCGAGCGGCAGGTTTTTGGCACCATCGGGGCAAGATCGAGGACGGCGCCGCCTATTGGTCGGATCGCGGCATCCTGTGTTCGCCGCAATGCTCGCTGGCCCATCACCGCAAGCGCCAGGCTGAGGGGACGCTGCCGCAAGCGCCGGCGCCCGACCCGTTCCACCCGCTCGCCCTCCGTTGATGACCAGCAAAGCCATCCCCGGCACGATTGCGGCGGTCGCCGCGGGCCGCCGAAAGTATTTCCTTAACCATGGCGGTTCAGGATCAGGCTTTGGCCAGCAAGGATCTGCTGTTTGAAGCCGCCGGCGCACCCTCTTCGCCGCCCAGGACTCCTCGCCGTCGCGACCGCGATGGCAATGGCGTTGGCGCCGGCACAAGCCTCGGACTTCTCCGCGCCCTGGAAGAATGCCGACCGGGCGCTGGTGATCGACGCCTACGAATACAATCCCATCGATTGGACCGAGCTTGCCACCGACAAGCGCATCGTCGGCTTCATCAACAAGGCGTCCGACGGGATGCCACCAGCGTATTTCTGTTTCGGCGACGAGACCGCGACGCGGCTCTGCAAGGCGTTGTGGAAGCGCCATGCGGTGGCACAGGAACTGTTCCAGACGCGCAAGGTGGTGGCCAAGGCGCTCGGCCTGAAATGGGGCGCTTACCATCTCGCCCGCCCCGGCAACCCCGTCGGACAGGCCAATAATTTCATCAATTTCGCGAAACCTGGTCCGGACGACCTGCTCGCCCTCGACATCGAGGATGACGACCCGACGAAATGGATGTCGCTCGAGGATGCAGAGGAGTTCGTGCGCCATGTGCATCGGCGGATTGGCCGTTTTCCGGTGCTCTACACCAACGGCAAGACCGCCAAGCACATCGCCGACAACAAGTACAAATATCGGCTGCTGTCACGGCTGCCGCTCTGGTATGCGCGCTACAAGCCCGACATCGGCGTGCATTTTCCGATGGGCAACTGGCAAGGCTACGCACTCTGGCAGTTTTCGGCAAAAGCCAATTGCGGGCGGTTCCGCTGCCCCTATCGGGTGGCAGGCACGCCCAACGACATCGATGTCAATGTCGCACCGATGGATGCCGCGACGTTGCGCGCGCAATGGCCGTTCGGCGGCCTGATCGACGCGCAGCCGGATTACCTCGCCTCGATACCGCTGCCTCTCTCGCGGGCGGCCGGCCTTGCCGGCAATGTCACCCTTACCTATGCGACCGTGGCGCCGCCGCCGAGCTTCACCGAAATGGTCGCCATGTTCAGCGCGGGCTGGGCCAAGTTCCGCGGCAGCTTGCAAATGCCTGCCGTAGAGATAGCGCTGCGTCTTCCGCGCCGGATCGCCGATTATCTGGGGTGGCTGCCAAAAGAAAAGCCCTCCGCATCGGCCGTTGATGCCGTGCCCACCGATGCGGTCAGCACAGCGTCGACCGAGTTGGATCGTAGCGCCCTGTCCCGCTAATCTTGCCGCTAAATCCTGTACGTCAGCGCGCCTGCTCGCGGGCCACGGCCTGCCAGCCGATGTCGCGGCGGCAAAAACCTTGCGGCCAATCGATCCGGTCGAGCACGGCGTAGGCTCGTTGCTGCGCCTCGCCGACTGTGCCGCCGGTCGCCGTGACACCGAGCACACGGCCGCCATTGGCGACCAGCGCGCCGCTGTCGATGGCGGTGCCGGCATGAAAGATCTCGACGCCTTCGCCCACGGCCTGTTCGACGCCGCGGATGACCGAGCCCTTTTCCGGCGTGCCGGGGTAACCCCTTGCCGCCATCACCACGGTGAGCGCGGCCTCGTTGCGCCAGCGCACTGAGGTATGTGCAAGCTGGCCGTCGGCGGCAGCGTTGAGCAGGACCAGGAGATCGTCCTTCAGCCGCATCATCAGCACCTGGCATTCCGGATCGCCGAAACGGGTGTTGTATTCGATCAGCTTCGGCCCATCGCCTGATATCATCAGCCCGGCAAACAGCACGCCGGAAAACGGCGCACCAAGCTCGGCCATGCCGCGCATGGTCGGCTCGATGATCTCGCGCATGGTGCGGTCGATCATCTCCGGGGTCATCACCGGGGCCGGCGAATAGGCTCCCATGCCGCCGGTGTTCGGACCGACGTCGCCGTCACCGAGGCGCTTGTGGTCCTGCGCGGTGCCGAACGGCAGCGCGGTAACGCCGTCGCACAGGCAAAAGAAGCTCGCCTCCTCGCCGGTGAGAAACTCCTCGACCACCACCTCCGCGCCGGCCTGTCCGAAGGACCCGTCGAAACAGGCATCGAGCGCTGCCAGCGCCTCGGCCAAATTCATGGCGACGGTAACGCCCTTGCCGGCGGCGAGGCCGTCGGCCTTGATGACGATCGGCGCGCCCGTCTTTTCGACATAGGCCCTGGCCGACGCCAGATCGCCGAAGCGGCCATATGCGGCGGTCGGGATGTCGTATTTCGCACAGAGATCCTTGGTGAAACCCTTAGAACCTTCCAGCCGCGCCGCCGCCCTGGACGGGCCGAAGACGCGAATGTTTTCAGCGCGAAGGTCGTCGGCAATGCCGGCGACCAGCGGCCCTTCCGGCCCGACCACGACGAGGTCGATCTTTTTCTCCGTGCAGAACCGGGCCACCGCCGCATGATCGGCAATGTCGAGCGTCACCAGTTCGGCTTCGCGGCCGATGCCGGGGTTGCCGGGCGCCGCGTAGAGCTTGGTCAGCAGCGGCGAGGCCGCGATCTTCCAGGCCAAAGCATGTTCGCGGCCGCCGGAGCCGATCAACAATACGCGCATGCCCAGGTCCCTTGCCATTCCACGATCAGGACTGCGCTATTGCGCCCCGTACGATGGGTCAAGACATTTGGAAGACTTTGAGCGCAATTCCACACGGGAACGGGGAATGGTTCGGCCCGCTTGACGCTTGACGGCGTTCGCCGCTGCTGCCACTTCAGCACGATGGAACCGATCCAGTCGAAAGCAGCCCAGGGCCGCGTCGCCGATGCGCCGAGCGGCCACTGGGTCTACCGCATTCTGCCACGCTGGCTGTGGCCTCATGCGCAGCTTGCCCGGTGGGACCGGCCGATCGGCTGGCAGTTGCTGCTGTGGCCGTGCTGGTGGTCGGCAGCCCTTGCCGCGAGTGCCTATCCACGCCCTGCTGATCCCTTGCTCTCGCTGCTGCCGGCGCCATGGTATCTCGTGCTGTTCCTGATCGGCGCCGTCGCCATGCGCGGCGCCGGCTGCACCTACAACGACCTGGTCGACCAAGACATCGACAACCAGGTGGAACGCACGCGCTCGCGGCCGCTGCCGGCGGGAAAGGTCACGCGCCGGCAGGCCTGGGCGTTTCTCTTGATCCAGGCACTGGTTGGACTCGCCGTGCTTCTGCAGTTCAACAGCTTTGCCGTCCTGCTCGGCATCTGCTCGCTCGCCGTCGTCGCCATCTACCCGTTCATGAAGCGATTCACCAATTGGCCGCAACTGGTTCTCGGGCTTGCCTTTTCCTGGGGTGCGCTGATGGGATGGGCGGTCGAGTTCGGCAATCTCGATGGCCCGGCCGTCATGCTCTATATCGGCTCGATCCTGTGGGTAATCGGCTACGACACGATCTATGCGCATCAGGACAAGGAAGACGACGCCATCGTCGGCGTGCGCTCGACCGCACGCCTGTTCGGCGACAACACCAAGACCTGGCTCGTCGGGTTTTATGGCGGAGCGCTGGTCTGCTTCGCCGTCGCCTTCGCGGCGGCGCAGGCGCCGGTGCCGGCGCTGGCCGGGCTGGTCGCCGCCGGCGCCCATATGGCGCGTCAGATCACCGTGCTCGACATCGACGATCCCGACCAGTGCATGCTTCTGTTCAGGTCGAACAACCAGGTCGGCTGGCTGGTCTTCCTCGGCCTGATCGGCGGTGCGCTATGGGTGGCGCTGAAGCCGCTGGTTTAGGGTATGTCGATATTCAGGTGATCCCGGCCTGCAAACGGCGGCTTCCTCCGCTTCCGGTGCTCACGTACAAAAGTACGCTCCGCTCCGGTTCTCGGAAACCACCATTTTCGGCTCGGGCTGACCTGAATCTCAACACACCCTAAGCGCGTCGCGTTTCAACGGACTTTTGCGCGACATGCACTATTCGTCGCGCGAAATAATCTCCTGGCCGCCGATCACCAGCCTGAGGCCGAGGGCGCCGGCCCTGCGGCGGGCGAGGAAGCGCGGACGACGCATGGTCGAAAGCCGACCCCTGCGACGGTCCTGCGCGGGTAATGTCTTGATGGCGACGCCAAGCGATTCCTCCAGGGTGCGGGCGATGCCGTCGGATTCGATCAGAAGCATCGGCAGACGGTAGGCATCGGCCCAGGCGCGCCAGTCGGCGGCGACATCCTCGAGATCGTCGGCCACCAGCAGCGGCACCGACAGCATCGGATCATTGTGCAGAAGCTCCAGCGTCACCGTGACATTGCCGTCCGGGCCCTCCATTGCGCGGGCTGCCACGCCACGAAACGCATTGGCGGGCAGAGCGATGAACGCCGGCAGGCCGCTCATCTCCAGCACGCGGCGAATGACGGCGCCACGATGGTCGATGGTGAAGGTAACGTCGCCAAAGTCGTCGCGCGTCGCGTAGCTCACCACCTGCGGCAGGCGGAGTGGGTCGAGGCGCATATTGCGCCCAGCCCAGACTGGCTTCAGTCCAGTGTTCATATCGTGCCTTTCCTGTCTCTCCTGAGAGCCGGTCTTCCGGTTCTCCGGGCCGGTTTTTCCAGCCTCGTTGTGGGGAAACATTAGCGCGGGCTTCTTATCGCAGCGCTTAAGAAAGTCGGTTAAATTTTGCTGATCTCGAGGCGATGGTTATCGGAATGCAACCATTCACAAGACGGCGAAAGGATCAGATAACCTTACCGGGATTCATGATCCCGGCCGGGTCGAAGGCCGTCTTCACCCTGCGCATCAGTTCGATCGCCATCGGCGGCGCTGTCGCGATCAATTCATCCCGCTTCAGCTGGCCAATGCCGTGCTCGGCCGAGATCGAGCCGTGAAGGCTGCGCACGACATCGTGCACGGCCTTGTTCATGGCGTGGTAGAGCCGGAGAAACGCTTCGTCATCGCCGCCGATCGGCCGGGAGATGTTGTAGTGGAGATTGCCGTCGCCCATGTGGCCGAAACACACCTCGCGCGCACCGGGGCTGACCGCTTGAACGGCGCCGGCTGCCTTTTCGATGAATTGCGGGATGGCCGCCACCGGCACAGAAATGTCGTGCTTGATCGAGGCGCCTTCGGGCTTCTGCGCCTCGGGCAGCAGCTCGCGGAAACTCCAGAAGGCATCGCCCTGCGCGATGCTCGCCGCAATCACCGCATCGCCGACGATCTCCTGCTCGAGGCCGGCTGAGAGCACCTCCTCGATGAGGGCCCTCGCATCCTCAGCCGAGCGACCCGAAGAGATCTGCATCAGCACATACCATGGCCAATCGCCGGACAGCGGCCGCACGACGCCTGGCGCGTGCAGCAGCGTAAAATCGTAGGGCCTCTGGCCGATCAGCTCGAAAGCAGTGAGTGCGGCACCGGCGCGATCCATCGCCAGGCTGAACAGGGACAGTGCCGCCTCAGGTGACGACAGGCCGGCAAAGGCCACCTCGCGCCCCTTGGGCTTTGGGAAAAGCTTGAGCACGGCGGCGGTGATGACGCCGAGCGTGCCTTCCGCACCGATGAACAGGTTTTTTAGATCGTAACCGGTGTTGTCCTTCTTCAGCTTGCGCAGATCGTCGAACACCTCGCCGGTCGGCAGCACCACCTCGACGCCGAGGCACAGCTCGCGCGCATTGCCATAAGCAAGAACGCCGGTGCCGCCGGCATTGGAAGAGAGATTGCCGCCGATCTGGCAGGAGCCTTGCGCGGCAAGCGACAGCGGAAACAGCCGGTCGGCGGCATCGGCCGCTTCCTGCAGCGTCTGCAGGATGACTCCGGCCTCGACGGTGACCGTGTTGGACAGGACGTCGATCTCGCGGATGCGGTTCAGCCGCGACAGCGACAGCACGATCTGGCGGCCGGACGTGTCCGGCACCTGCGCGCCGACCAGCCCGGTGTTGCCGCTTTGCGGCACGACCGGCGTTCCCGTCTCGGTTGCCAGCTGCATGATGCGGCTGACCTCGTCGACGCTGCCGGGCCTCAGCACCAGCGCCGTCCGGCCATGCCACAGGCCACGCCTCTCCGTGAGGTAAGGCGCGATATCCTGCTGGTCGCGAAGCGCATATTTGTCGCCGACGAGTGCCGCAAAGCGGTCGATGATGGCGGGGTCGATATCCCTTGAGATGTCGTTCATGGATGCGAAACTATGGTGCTCCATCGATCTTGTCACGAGGGGCGGCGGCGCGCGAAAGCCGGTCGTTGATCGCCTCGCCCAGCCCGTCGGAGGGGATCGGCTCGACGGCGATTGTCTTGGCGCCGCTGCGATCGAGATCCTGCATGTGGGCAAAGAGGTTGGCCGCGGCCTCGCGCAGGTCGCCGGTTGCGGACAGGTTGCGCAAGGCGGCGGCGCCCTGCCAGCCTTCTGCGCGACGCGGGCCGAACGCCAGCAAGGCTTCGCCGTTTGCGACTTTTGCGGCGTTGACCCGCACCGCAGCAACCGGCGCGTAATGCGAGGCGAGCATGCCCGGCGCCTCGATGCCCGCCGCGCCGCGCCGCAGCTTCATGCCGGCGGCCGCTTCGATCTCGTCGGCGGCAATGCCGCCCGGCCGCAGCAGCTGCAGCTTTTCGCCCTCTATCTTCACGATTGTCGATTCGACCCCGACCGACGTCGCGCCGCCATCGATCACCAGCTTGATTTTTGGACCGAGATCGGCGGCCACTGCCTCCGCCGTCGTCGGGCTGATCCTGCCTGAGGAATTGGCGCTGGGCGCTGCAAGCGGGCGTCCGAGCCTGGCGATCAGTTGGCCGCCAAAGCCTTTCGGCATGCGCAGCGCGATGGTATCGAGCCCGGCGGTGACCAGCGGATGAATGCCGTTGCCGGGCCGCTGCGGCAGCACCAGCGTCAGCGGTCCCGGCCAGAATGTCTGCGCCAGCCTTTTCGACACGGGATCGAACAGCGCGATGCGCTCAGCCATCGCCAGATCGGCGACATGGGCGATCAGCGGATTGAAGCGCGGCCGGCCCTTCACCTCGAAGATGCGCGCCACGCCAACGCCATTGGTGGCGTCGGCGGCCAGCCCGTAGACGGTTTCGGTCGGAATGGCGACGACATCGCCGCCTTCGAGCAGCGCCAGCGCCCGCTCCATCGCCTCGCCGGCGGCAAGTATCTCAGCCACTCTCATCACCTCACAGATGTGGGTGCGTAATACGGTGACGTTCACGGGGCAAGTCCGGCGGAAGCGAATTGCCAATCGCTAAAATGCTGGCTTTCCTGGCAAGCCCGCATCAATTTCCGGACGCTATGGTGCCGGCTTGTTGGGCAAGGGGAACTATCATGGTCTGGGTGCGTATTTTGGGGGCGCTTGGCCTCACTCTGGCGGCGGGCGCAGCACAGGCTTCGTCCTTCGTTGTTCCCGGTGCACCATCCTCGACGCCGTCCGTCATCAGCCTCGGTGCGCCTGAACCGGCGAAGGTGGCTGGCAACTCCTCGACGCCTTCGATCGTGGCGCTCGGCGAACCAGTGCCCGATGTCACCTATGAAAAAGTTTCTGCGATCCCGAGCCAGCCCAAGCCCAAGCATGATTTCACGCAAAGCCCGATGATCATTCGCGGCGGCATCGTCGGCGACGCCTTCGCAACACCGGCGCCCAGCCCCGCACCTGCCGCGACAACCGCTGCCGCAGCACCTGCGGCGGCCACGAAATCCGACAAAAAAATTACCGCAACGAACAGCCCGCCTGAGCCCGCAACGCCGCAACCAACGCCCATCCCCGAGATCGACCAGGCCAGATAGAAGTTCGCGGGACGCTCGCCTGAACTGCCAAGCCTCAGCCGGCGATCTTCGAGAAATCCGCGACCTGGTCGGTCGCTGCCCGGATGCGCGCCAGCAACGCCAGGCGGTTGGCGCGCACGGCCTGGTCCTCATCATTCACAAGAACGCGTTCGAAGAATGAATCAACCGGTTCACGCAACGCGCTAAGCGCCAGCATGGCGGCGGAAAAGTCTTCGTTGTGAATCGCTTGGCCGGCTTCCTTCTCGGCCTGATTCACCGCGGCAAACAGCGATTTCTCGGCATCTTCCCGGAATAGAGCCGGCTCAACATTTTCGGCGATCGTCGTTTTCTTCTTCTCTTCGGCCGCCAGAATGTTGGCCGCGCGCTTGGTGCCGGCAAGCAGGTTCTTGCCGTCCTCGGTGTCGAGGAAGGTGCCAAGGGCTTTGACACGGCGGACGATTTGCAGGAGATCGTCGTTGGACCGCGAAGCCCCCTCATCCGGCCGCTCTGCGGCCACCTTCTCCCCGAGGGGAGAAGAGGTCGCCAACGATGGTGCCATCCTCTTCTCCCCAGCGGGGAGAAGGTGGCCCGAAGGGCCGGATGAGGGGGCAGCGCCACCGGCCAACACAGCATCGATCAAATCATGCCGCGCGCCCTGGTCGCGGAGATAGACTTTTAGGCGGTCGTGGAAGAAGGACAGGAGGTCGGCGCTAAAGGGCCGTCCGGACGCAAGATAGTTCGCCATCTGGTAAGCGCGGTCGAAGAGAGATGTCAGCGCAAGCCGGACACGATTCTCGACCAAAATCCTGATCACTCCCAGCGCCGCCCTCCTCAGCGCATAGGGGTCTTTCGACCCGGTCGGCTTTTCGTCAATCGCCCAAAAGCCGACCAGCATGTCGAGCTTGTCGGCGAGCGCTACGGCCACCGATACCGGATCGGTCGGCACGCGGTCCGACGGGCCCTGCGGCTTATAGTGCTCCTCGACGGCGGCGGCAACCGAGGGATGCTCGCCCTGAAGCAGCGCGTATTTGCGGCCCATGGCGCCCTGCAATTCCGGGAACTCGCCGACCACCTCGGTGGTGAGGTCGGCCTTGGCCAGGACGACAGCGCGACGTGCGAGCGCGGTAATCTCCCCCCTTGAGGGGGAGATGTCGCCGAAGGCGACAGAGGGGGTCGCTGACCCACGCGCAACGACCCCCTCTGGCCTGCCCTCCTTGCCACCACTTGGCATCTCCCCCTCAATGGGGGAGATTCCGCTCGCCACTATCGGCGCCAATTCTTCAGCCAGTTGGGCAATCCGCTCCACCCGCTCACCCTGCGTGCCGAGCTTGGCGTGGAAGGTGACGCCGAGATGGTCGAGGCGGGCCATGCGCTGGTCGAGCGGCTTCTTGAGATCGAGCCCGAACTTTTCCGCCGATGCCTGCAACTGGTCGAGGTCGGGCAAATCGCCCTGGTCGGTCTTCCAGAAATAGAGCGCGTCGGAAAGGCGGGCGCGTACCACCTTGCCGTTGCCGTGGGCGATCTCCTTGCCGCCGTCGCTGGCCTCGATGTTGGCGGTCAGGACGAAGCGGTTGGAAAGCTCCTCGCCGGCGCCCTGCGGCCGCGTCACAAAACACTTCTGGTTGGCGCGGATCGTCAGCCGGATCACCTCGGCCGGAATGGCGAGAAAGTCCTGCTCGAATTCGCCCATCAGCACGACCGGCCATTCGACCAGGCCTGACACTTCCTCAAGCAGCCCCTCGTCCTCGACAAGGTTGAGCCCGTTGGCGAAAGCGAGATTCCTGGCGTCGGCAAGGATGATCTGCTTGCGCCGGTCGGCGTCGAGCACGACCTTCGCCGCCTCCAGCTTGGCGGCATAGTCGTCAAAACGGCGCACGCTGATGGCGCCCGGCGCATGAAAACGATGGCCGTAGGTGATGTTGCCCGAGCGGATGCCGTCGATCTCGAAATCGACGACCACCGGCTCCTCGGTCTCCGGGCCGAAGGTGCAGAGGATGGACTGCAGCGGCCGCACCCAGCGCAACGATCCCGGTTTCGCCGAGGCCGGCCCCCAGCGCATCGATTTCGGCCATGGAAAGTCGCGGATGATGCCCGGCACCAGTTCGCCGATTATCGTCTCCGCCGCCCGGCCCGGCTTCGAGATATGGGCGACATAGAAGTCGCCCTTCTTCGGATCGGCGTGGACATGCGCCTCGGCGATCGAGGAAAGACCGGCCTTGCGCAGAAAACCCTGGACCGCCTGTTCTGGCGCCTTGGTCGAGGGTCCCTTGATCTCCTCGCTTATGTCCTTCGAGCGCGCGGTCACGCCGCGAATGTCGAGCGCCAGCCGGCGCGGCGTCCAATATTCGCGCGCCGCCTCATAGGTCAGCCCGGCCTCGACCAAACCGTCCGTCATCATCTTCTTCAGGTCGCCCGCCGCCTTGCGCTGCATGCGCGCGGGGATCTCTTCCGAACGGAGTTCTAAAAGCAGGTCGGGCATAAATTGTGCTCACGCGGCGAAATGGTCCAGGCGGCATAGCAACTCGGCTGGCCCCATGCAATCGGCGCATCCACGGACGTTTGCCAAAATATTCCGCTGTCTGTCGGGTCGAAGCGGGGTCGTCCGTCCTTGGGTCAAAGATCTCCATGAACCGAACGCAGCGCTGAAGCGACCAACGCTCAGGCAGAGAACTATTGGCTGAACGACCATGAAGACGGCATCGACATTCCTGCAGATCCTCGCGCTCAGCGCCTGCTTTGCGGCGCAGGCTCATGGCACGTTCACGATGCCTGGCGTTAGACAAGCGCTGCGGACAATGGCTGGCTCCAGCGGCCAAGGCGTATTGCCAATCATCGCTTCAGTCGAAATCGCAAACAGCCTCTGGAGTTAGAGCATCGGACCCGGCGGCACGTTCGACTTGAAAGTCGCCGCTAAGCCGCCGGTCCACCTGCCTGCGTCAGCAAAAACGCCTCGCCGCAGGCTTTCGCCAGATTGCGCACCCGCAAAATGTAGCTCTGCCGCTCGGTGACCGAAATCACGCCGCGCGCGTCGAGCAGGTTGAAGACGTGGCTGGCCTTGATGCACTGGTCGTAGGCGGGAAATACCAGACGGTGGTTCCCCTCCCCCTTGAGGGGGTGGCCAGACGCGGGAGGAGTCGCTGGGACCTTGCTTGCGGTGCCTTCTGAGGCGACCCCCTCTGCCCGCTCCGCGGGCATCTCCCCCTCGAGGGGGGAGAGGGGCGCGCCGGCATCGAGCAGCGCCTTGCACTCGGCTTCGGCGTCTTCGAAATGCCGAAGCAGCATCGCGGTATTGGCGAATTCGAAATTGTGCCGCGAATATTCCTGCTCGGCCTGCAGGAAGACCTCGCCATAGGTCACCTTGTCGGCGCCGTCGCGGCCGTTGAAGTTGAGGTCGTAGACATTGTCGACGCCCTGCACATACATGGCCAGCCGCTCCAGCCCGTAGGTGAGCTCGCCCGCCACCGGCGCGCATTCGATGCCGCAGACCTGCTGGAAATAGGTGAACTGCGACACTTCCATGCCGTCGCACCAGCACTCCCAGCCCAGCCCCCAGGCGCCGAGCGTCGGGCTTTCCCAGTCGTCCTCGACGAAGCGGATGTCATGCAGAAGCGGATCGACGCCGATGGCCGCCAGCGAGCCGAGATAAAGTTCCTGCAGATTGGGCGGGTTCGGCTTCAGGATCACCTGGTACTGGTAATAGTGCTGCAGCCGGTTCGGGTTCTCGCCGTAGCGCCCGTCCTTCGGCCGGCGCGAAGGCTGCACATAGGCCGCGTTCCAGCGCTTTGGCCCCAGCGCGCGCAAGGTCGTCGCCGGGTGGAACGTGCCGGCACCGACTTCCATGTCATAGGGCTGGAGAACGACGCAGCCATAGTCCGCCCAGTAGTTATGCAAAGTCAGGATCAGCCCCTGGAACGAGCGGCTGGGATGCATATGGGCTGGGATATCAACTGTCACGGCGGCCTCGACGGGAAAGACGGGGATGCGGCCCTCCCTAGAGCGCCCACCGGCAAGCGTCAAGGCAAGGAGCCGGCCGCAGCCAAGGCAATCGGGTGAGTTAACGCGTGACATACGGCGAAACGGCAGGGACGTGGCGGCCTGATCGTGGCCCTTCCTGGGAGCCAGAGATGAGAGCGCCCAGCGATCAGCCCCGCGCCTCAGCCGTCGGCGGCTCTCATGTGTGGTATCATCCGGCGGGGCGTCCAGCACCCTCGAGGAGACAAAGTCATGAATTCCCAAGGGATGGCTCAGATGTCCTCCGTCGATTCTCTTGCAGCGAGTTTATTGTCGGCAACATTGATGTTCGATCGGGCGTCGTTGCTGGCGCTCGAGGCTTTAGCTGCCGAATCGGACCGTCGGGTCCTGAGACGCGGTGAGGTCCTGGTTCGCGAAGGCGATGCGTCGGACAGGTTTTTCATCGTGCTGTCTGGACGCTTTACGGTACACAAAGGAGATTCGACTGGATCGGTCGCCGAGATCGCGCAGGGTGAACTCATCGGTGAAATCGGTTTCTTCGCGGGACTACCCCGCATGGCCACTGTCCTTGCAGCGCGCGATTCGATCGTCCTTGAAATCGGTCGCAATCATTTCGAGAAGGCGGCCGAGACATTGCCGAGCCTGAGGGAGGCGGTCACGGTATTTCTGGCGCGCCGGTTTGCCATCCAATCTCCGAGTTCGTCGCGTCTCAAGGAACCTGCCAAGATCCGAACGCTTGCGATCATTGCAGCCGGCGGAAGTCGCATCTCACCGGTGTTCATCCAGCACCTGCGGCAAGCGTTCGGCGCGGCCACGCGCGCTCGGTTCGTTTCCCGGCTTGACATCCAAGCGAAGTTCCCAGGTCTTCCGATCGACGACCAGCCGATCTTTAACTGGTTGAACGAACTGGAGGCGGAAGCCCAATTCATCGTCTATGTTGCCGATGAGGAACCTAATGAATGGACCCAAGTCTGCATTCGCCAGGCCGATACCGTCCTGTTGCTGGCCAACGCGTCCTGCTCGCCTCGCCTGAACCCGTCTGAGGAACTGACGCTATCGGTCCATCGGCCATCGACCAGTCGGCTTGTCCTGATTCACGACACTCGCTCGGCTGCGGTCTCCGGTACCTCTGCATGGCTCGATGAGCGACCCTATGTTGACCAGCATCATCATGTTGCGCTGGGCGACGCGTCCGATTTCCAGCGCCTGGTCCGATTTATTTCGGGCAAGGCACTGGGCTTCGTCGCGGCAGGGGGTGGGTCCCTCGGCAGCGCTCATGTAGGCGTCTACAAGGCTTTCGTTGAGGCGGGCGCTTGCTTCGACTATCTCGGCGGGACAAGTTCCGGCGCGGCGATGATGGCCGGCTTCGCAAGAGGCTTGGATGCCGACCAGATCGACCGAGGCACCCACAACATATTTATCAAGAGCCGGGCGTTTCGCCGTCCCACCTTGCCGCATTTCGCGCTTCTGGATCACAAAGCGTTTGATCGGGCCCTTCAGCTGGAATACGGCGACGTTCTGATCGAGGATCTTTGGCTTCCGTTCTTTGCGCTTTCGACCAATCTGAGCAGCCGTCAGCCCCATTTCCACCGTCGTGGAAAGCTCTGGCACGCCGTTCGGGCGTCCGGCTCCATCCCGGGCGTCCTGCCGCCGTTCTTTACGGATGACGGCGATATGCTGGTGGACGGCGCTATCATGAACAATTTGCCGCTGGAGCAGATGAAGGAGCTCAAGACCGGACCCAATGTCATCGTTACCTTCGGGTCGAGTGCACCGCAGAAATACGACATAGATTATGACCGTATCCCCGGAGCTTCCGAACTGGCATTGGCCTTGCTGAACCCTTTCAGTCGTGCCCGCTTGCCTCGGGTTCCCAGCATGCTTCAGGTCATTGCCTCGAGCATGCTGGCACACCGGCCGCAGGACATTGCCGTCGGCGAAGAGGACATCCTGATCTGTCCGGAGGTTTCCAACACGATCAGCTTCATGGATTGGAGTCGGCATTCCGAGTTGTTTTCGGATGCCTACGACCGTACGACCCGATGGATCGAGGAACAGAACGACTCAGGGCTCCGAGCGGTGCTCGGCACCGCTCGCGATTAGCATGGCTTATAGTCCAGACCCTTAGCGACAGCGGCGACGAGCCCCGCATAATCGAATTCAGAAGTATTCAGCCCTTTGGCGCAGTCGTCGGTTCGGGCTTGACCTTCGGGGTTTCCTGCGCCGTGTTGGATTCGATCGGCGACAGGCCCTTCAGCAGTTTCTGCTGCAAGGCGGCGAGCACGCCGGGATCCGGCTTGAGGTCGCGAGCCTGGTTCCACTGGAAGGTGGCTTCCAATTTGCGGCCGACGCGCCAATAGGCATCGCCAAGATGATCGTTGAGCACCGGATCTTCCGGCTTCAACGAAACGGCACGTTCCAATTCGCGAACCGCATCGTCGAATCGGCCAAGGCGGAAATAGGCCCAGCCCAGCGAATCGACGATGTAGCCGTCGCTCGGCCTGAGCTCGACGGCCTTCTGGATCATCTGAAGGCCTTCCTCGAGGTTGGTGTTCATGTCCACCCAGGAATAGCCAAGATAGTTCAGAACCTGCGGCTGGTCGGGGAACAATTCCAGCGCCTTGCGGAAATTCGGCTCGGCCTTCGGCCACTCCTTCAGTCGCTCATAGGCGATGCCGCGCTGGTAGAAAATGTTCCAATCGGCGCGGGTCGGGGCCTTCAGCATCGCCACCGCCTTGTCATAGAGACCGGCCGCGGAGCGGAAATCCTCCTTCGAGGCATAGACGCCACCGAGCGCCTGATAAGCGCGCATGTCGTCGGGACGCGCTTCGACGAGGGCCTTCAGATGGGCGATGGCCTCGTCATAGCGGTCGAGATCTGCAAGGTTGAGGCCGAGCTGCAGTTCCGACAGCGTCTTCAGCGGCGAACCGGCCGGGATGCGGCGATAGAAGGCGATGGCGCCCTCGCCGTCCTTCAACTGCTCGGAGACGGCGGCGAGTTGGACGAGGGCCGCGTCGCTGTCGGGCCTCAGCGCCAGGGCGTATTGCAGATAGAGGCGGACGAACGGCTCACCGCCGCCGCGATTGAGCGCGGTGGCGAGATCGAGCAGAATTTCCGAGGCGCCGTCGGACGGGCCGGCAACGAAGGGTTCGATCTTCTCGCCCTTGGTGATCCTGTCGCGAAGCGCCGATATCTCGACCTTGCCGGGTGCAAATGCCTCGGCCTGATCGAGCACGGACAGCGCCTTGTCCTTGTCACCCTTGCGGGCAAGGAAGGAGGCATAGGCCTGCGCGTTGCGCATCCAGGTTTCGGGCGCGGCGGCGCCGGTCGCGGTGTCCTGCAAGGTGGCGGCGTAGATCGCATCCGCCTTTTCGGGCAGGCCCGAGGCATCGGCGATAAGCCCGCGATGGAAGGATTTGAACAGGCCGAACCAGTCCGGGCCCTGCAGCTTTTCGATCGAGGCCATGGCCTCGCCGGGGTCGCCGGCGCCCTGCTTGGCCCAGCCGGTCATGACGCCGGAGATCAGCCGGTCGAGATCGGATTCGAGCGAAAGCTTGAGCCAGTATTCGGCCTTGGAAAAGTCCTTCTTGTGAAAGGAGCCGACGGCCAGCGCCAGGCGCGAGAACCGCTCGACGTCGGGAACCGTCTTGAGCTTGTCGGCATAGACCAGGGATTCTTCGAAGCGCCCCTGCGCGATCAGCGACAGCATCAGGCTTTGCTGCAACGAGGTGTCACCGGGAGCGAAGGCGAGCGCCTGCTTGTAGTAGGCGATGGCGCTGTCGAGATCATTGTCGACTTCGGCGACCCGCGCGGCAAGATAGGCCCCCGAGAACGACGTGATATTGACTGGCTCGGTGGTCTCTTTGGCATAGGCGGGCAGACCGGAGACCGCCATGCCCGTCACAATTGCCAGCCCTGCCAGCCAGCGCGCACATCCTTGCCGCATCATATCCCTTTCAGTCGAAGCCATACCCGCGTCAGCGGGATCGCCGTTGACTCGATCTTTTCCACGTTAAGCATGGCCTTTTTGGGGTGAGGCTTCAACCCGGCCCGAATTCACAATCGGGTAATGCTATCAAAAACAACGCGGAAAGGCGCCAAATTGCGACCGTCGACCGCGATTTGCCGGCCTGACGCGCTGCCGGCCTGTCCTGCTGCAGCATCGGCGCCGCGATGCCGTAAGCGATCCGTAAGCGGCGGGCGTCGATAGTTTCCGCAGCGGAATGATGCGTGGAACCGTGCAGATGGATGCCGTTGCTTCGCCCAGGAAGATGCCAATGCTGGAAATGCCGCAGGGCCAGCAGGCCTTCGCCATTGTCGATCGAATCTACGAAGCGGCGTTCGCGACCGAGCTGTGGCCGGAGGTATTGGCGGCGGCAGGCGCGATCTCCCGCTCGGCAAACGGCGCGATCTTTGTAGTCAGCGATCATTCGCCGGTCCGCGCCATCACCGAAACGCATCTCCAGCCTTTGCTCGACGAATTCATGAAGCGGGATACTTGGCGGTTTTCCGAGAGCGTGAAGCGCATGTGCGCCGCGCAGCCAGCAAGCTTTGTGCGGGTCGATAATTTCATCACCTGCGAGGAGATCGAGCGCGATCCCGTTCGCAAAAGTGCCACCGCGTTTGGCATCGGGCCGCATCTATGCACAGCCATCCCCATGCCTGGCGGCGAGCTTGTCCTTTTTGTCTTCCAGCGCTGGCTGAAGGACGGGAGTTATGACCAGGCCGCAATCGATCTGTTGAACGGACTGCGTCCGCACGTCGCACGGGCCGGCCTCGTCGCCGGGCGCCTGGGTCTGGAACGGGCCAGGACCGCCGTATCCATTCTCCGGGAAATCGGGCTGCCGGCCGCAATCATGAGTGGATCGGGCCGTGTGCTGACGGCCAATCCGCTTTTCGAAGGCATGGCGGACGTCTTCCTTCCCACAGCCCATGGTGGTATGGCGATTGCCGATCAAACTGCAAACGCGCTTTTCCAGCAGGCCATCGCGCAGAACCGGGATAACCGCGTCGTGCGGTCCATCCCGGTTGCGGCCATCAAAGGGCGGCCCGCGCTGGTCATTCAGCTGTTGCCGCTGCGCCGCGCCGCATACGATATTTTTTCGGGTGCAGATGTATTGGTTGTCGCAACCACGGTCGGTACCGGCGCCACTGTTCCGTCGCCCAATGTGCTTTCAGGCCTGTTCGACCTGACGCCGGCGGAAGCCCGGCTCGCCGTCGAGCTGGCCTCCGGCCATTCGGTGCAGGAGGCGGCCATGGAAATCGGCATCGCCGTCAAATCGGCCCGCACCTATCTCGAGCGAATCTTCCGGAAAACCGAAACCAGCCGTCAGAGCGAGCTCGTGGCGCTGCTGAAGAGCGCGTGGTCATTTTCATGACCTCGACAGTTTGCCGGGCGCGCTGACCGTCACGGAGCCCTGCCCTGCTGCTAACCATGCTGCTGCGGAACGTGCATGATTTCACCGCCGCAATGGTTCATCGGGGAAGACCAAAATCACGGGCCGGCGCCGTGCCGGCCAAATGGCGGCGATGTCTCTCAGTTCACCCGGCTGATGCAGAAATCGATGACGTCGAGCAGCGCCGATTTCTGCGGCGTCGCTTCAAGCGGCGCCAGCGCGTCGCGGGCGATCTCGCCGAAATGGCCGGCGCGCCCGATGGTGTCGGCGATAGCGCCGTGGCGGGTCATCAATCCGATCGCCTTTTCCAGCCCGGCGTCATCGGTGACATTGTCCTCGATGGCGCGCTTCCAGAAGCTGCGTTCGGCCTTGGTGCCGCGCCGGTAGGCGAGGATCACCGGCAGCGTCACCTTGCCTTCGCGAAAGTCGTCGCCGACATTCTTGCCCAGATCCTTGCTGGTGCCGCCATAATCCAGCGCATCGTCGATCAGCTGGAAGGCAAGGCCGAGATTCATGCCATAGGAGCGCAGCGCCGCGCGATCGTTTCGCGTCGCTTGGGCGATGACCGGACCGACCTCGGCGGCGGCCGAGAACAGGGCAGCGGTCTTGGCCTTGATCACCGCGAAATGCTCATCCTCCGTGGTTTCGAGGTTCTTGGCGGCGGCGAGCTGCATCACCTCACCCTCGGCAATGATCGAGGCGGCGCTGGACAGGATGTCGAGCGCTTCCAGCGAACCGACATCGACCATCATGCGGAAAGCCTGGCCGAGCAGGAAATCGCCGACCAGCACGCTCGCCTGGTTGCCCCAGATCATGCGGGCGGTCTTCTTGCCGCGCCGCATGCCGCTCTCGTCGACGACATCGTCGTGGAGGAGCGTGGCGGTGTGCATGAACTCGACTGATGTGGCGAGCTTGACATGGCCCTCGCCGGAATAGCCGAACATCTGCGCTGAGGCGAGCGTCAGCATCGGCCTCAGCCGCTTGCCACCCGAAGAGATCAGGTGGTTGGCAATCTCCGGGATCATCTCGACGTCGGAACCGGCCTTCGACAGGATCAATTTGTTGACGCGCCCCATATCGGCCGAAGTCAGGTCGATGAGATCCTTAATGGAGGCGGCTTCCCGCTTTCCGTTTTCGATGTTGAGAACGACACCCACGACAAACTCCCGTCTTATGTCACGCGCACGACGGCACCCCGATACCGCCGCAGACTCTAGGGCGCTACCCACAGGCACGGCAAGAGGCGATTTGGCGCGGTGTCCTAAGCAGACGAGTTGTCCGGTTTGATCTGCAGCGAACGGAGGCTGGGGATGAGACGGGCAGCCTGGCTACAGGAGCGCCTGATGCAGCCGTTGCCAGGCGCCCCCTTGCCGCCCAAGTTCCCTGGATCAACGCCCCCAGAAGGCGTCTTCCTGCTCGGGGTCGGACGAGAACAGCCACACTTCAACGATCTTGCCGTCCTTGATGCGCAGGACGTCGATGCCGGACTGCGACAGTTTCAGGCCGCCATGCTCGCCGGCGAACTCGAGTTCAACCGCCACCAGATCGCCGTTGGTAAGGTACCGATTGACCTTGGTGATGGCGAAACTGCCGCCCGAAGCCTCCATCATGCCCCCCAGCATCGCCCCAAGCTCGGCCATGCCGTTCTTGGCGCCGGAAAATCGGTTGGTTCCAGGCTGATGCCAGACGATTTCGGGCGCAAGAATCCCGCCGAGGGCGGCCTGATCGCCCGATTGGACAGCTTTGAAATACGCCTTCGCGATATCGATATTGCTCATCTTTTTTACCTCTGCTGCTTTGACGTTGACGCGACAGGCATCTCCAACCGCGCCCACCGAACCGATACTTTCCGGTTTCGGGATCGGTCTCCACGTTCCTGAAAAGCCGATGCCGGATAACTATGCGAACAATACGCCTGACTCTCGGTTGAATCTGGCGCATTTCAGATACATATTGGACATTCTTGGAGTTGCGCGCGCCGGAGTTCGCCATGCGGAAGTCTTCCGCGAATCTCACCTGGATGGGCTACACACCCTCCGGGCGCATGCTCGACGTAGAAATCTTCCCATTCTCCGACATTCGTCGCCGATCATCGCCGGCAAGGGTGCGGGCGACGCATCGCTACGATTTCCACATGCTCCTTCTGGTGACCGAGGGGGCGCCCAGGCAAATCGTTGACTTCGAACCGGTGAGCTGTTCGCCCGGGTCGATCCTGGTATTGCGCCCGGGCCAGGTGCACAGTTTTGGCCACGAAATACAGTGGGAAGGCTGGCTGATCCTCTTCCGTTCGGACTTCCTGCCGACCGCCTCCGACGTCCCCGCGGACCTCCTGCCTGGACGCATGCTCGACCGCATGCCGGACCATCTTGTGCTGGACGAGCGGGATTTTCGGACGACTTCCGAGGCGATCGTCACCATGGCAGCCGACGCTCGGGCCGATGCGACGCCGGTCGAGGTCGTTCACACACTCCTCAGACACCAGCTATGTATGCTTATCTTGCGACTTGACCTGCTCAGCGGCAGGCAGCGCGCCGCTGCCACCCGCCACAAACCCGCCTTGAAGCGGTTTGCGAGGTTTCAGGAATTGCTTGAAGCGAACTTTGCCGGTTGGCACCAGGTCGGCCCTTATACCGACGCGCTCGGCTGCACGCAAAAGAGTCTCAATCGGGCGACGAGAGAGGCGGCGGGGCTCAGCGCCAAGAACTGCATTGCACGGCGCATTGCACTGGAGGCCAAGCGGCTCCTCGCGCATACGGATCGGCCGGTCTACCTGATCGCTGAGGGCCTCGGCTATGACGAGGCTACCAACTTTTCCAAATTCTTCCGAGCGAACGTTGGACAGGCTCCGGCTGAATTTCGGGCGGCTTTCCGCTGATCGAGCCACTTGCCGGCTCAACTCTCCACATCAGTTTTGCCAACGAATTGACCCGGCGCTGCTTAGGAGATCCCCACGGCAGTCTCGCCGTCTTGGCGCGGTCGAGGTGGCGACGGAAGCCAGCCACGTTTACATAGACGCTGCAACCTGCGAGTTTCGTCCTATGATAGAGCTTATCCGCACCAACGACGCCGTGATCATCTCCTTTGTCGAATCGCTGATGCGCGATGCCGGCATCGGCTGTTTCGTCGCCGACCAGAACATGAGCGTGCTCGACGGTTCGATCGGCATCCTGCCCAGGCGCATCATGGTCGAAGCCGACCAGGCCGATGCGGCGCGGCGCATCCTGACGGATGCCGGCATCGCCAACGAGATGCGCCAGAAGTAATGTCCGCGGCGCGCGCCACCCTTGTCCAGGACACGCCGGCCCATACGGTCGATGCTTTCCATCGCGGGCGGTTCTGGCTGGTGCAGCCGAAACAGGCAGGCCATCGCGCCGGCATGGACGCCATGATGCTGGCGGCTGCAGTGCCGTCCTCCTTCGCCGGGCGCCTTGCCGATTTCGGCGCGGGTGCTGGCGCCGCAGGACTGGCCGTGCTGTCGCGCTGTCCTGACGCCGAGGCCGTGCTCATCGAACGGTCTCCGGAAATGGCGGCCTTCGCCGCAACGACGCTTGCCCACCCCGGCAATGCGCATCTCAACGACCGCGCCTCGGTGCTCGCCGCCGACGTCGCGCTGTCGGGCCAGGCGCGAACCGCCACCGGGCTTGCCGACAATTCCTTCGATTTCGTCATCATGAACCCGCCCTTCAACGCCGCCGAGGATCGCGCCACGCCCGACCCGCTCAGGAAGGCGGCGCATGTGATGGAGGACGGGCTGTTCGACAGCTGGATCCGAAGCGCGGCTGCTGTGGTCAGGCCGCGCGGCGGTCTTGCCGTGATTGCCAGGCCCGATCAGCTCGGCGCCATCCTCGATGCGATATCAGGCCGCTTCGGCGACACCGAGATGCTGGCCGTCCACCCCCGCCCCGAGGCAGCGGCGATCCGCATCGTCGTCAGGGCAATCCTCGGCGCACGCGGAAAACTGTCGATCCGCCCGCCGCTGATGCTGCACGCGCAATCCGGTGACGGCCCCACGGAGCGGACCGAGATGATCAACAACGGGATGGCTTCGCTGTTCGGCGACTGAGCCTTTTTGGCCGGCCCCGCGTCGCGGCATTGCCGTTGGCCGGCGAATCCCTACATGCCTTCAAGCCAATTTGACCGGAGACCCCGTGAAACGCTTCCTGAACCGCCTGCTGCCGAAATCCTGGCGCTCCGACATCGTCACCATTCCCGTCATCCGGCTGCACGGCACCATCATGCCCGGCGGCGGCCCGTTCCGGCCGAGCCTGTCGCTGGCATCCACCGCCGGCCCCATCGAGAAGGCGTTTTCCTTCGACGCGCCCGCGGTCGCCATTTCCATCAATTCGCCGGGCGGCTCGCCGGTGCAGTCGCGGCTGATCTTCAGACGCATCCGCGACCTGGCGAGCGAGAAGAACAAAAAGGTCCTGGTCTTCGTCGAGGACGTGGCAGCATCGGGCGGCTACATGATCGCGGTCGCCGGCGACGAGATCTTTGCCGATCCGTCGTCTATCGTCGGTTCGATCGGCGTGGTGTCGGCCTCGTTCGGCTTTCCCGAGCTGTTGAAGAAGATCGGCGTCGAGCGCCGCGTCCATACGGCCGGCCAGAACAAGGCGGTGCTCGATCCGTTCAAGCCAGAGAAGAAGGAAGATATCGAGCGGCTGAAGGCGCTGCAACTCGAGGTCCACGAGACCTTCATCGACCTCGTCAAGGACCGGCGCGGGGCCAAGCTCAAGGACGACCCGGACCTGTTCACCGGCCTGTTCTGGACCGGCAAGAAGGGACTGGAGCTCGGCCTTGTCGATGCGCTCGGCGATATGCGCAGCGTGCTGAGGGCTCGCTTCGGGCCGAAAACCCAGCTCAAGCTGATCACGGCGCCGCGCGGCCTGTTCGGCCGCTTCGGCTGGTTCGGCTCAAACAGAGGCGGCTTTTCGGCGCCCGAGATCGCCGCTGCTGCCGCAAGCGGCGTGATCGATGCGGCGGAAGAGCGCGCGCTGTGGGCGCGCTTCGGGCTTTGAAAAACCGGCGAAAGCGTTTAACTTGAAAGCTTGATCGGCCCGACGGGCGCCGCAGTCGGCCTTGCGAGGGAGGAGTTTGACATGCCACAGATCATTTTCTTTATCGCAGTCGGCCTGCTCGCCTATTTCGGCTATCGCTCCTTCGTCAGGGAAGCCGAGCGCGTGACGGCCAAGATACGGCGCACCGAAAAGCAGGCTAGCAACGGCACAATGGGCACGCTGGTCAGGGACCCGAAGACCGGCGAATACCGCCTGGCCAAGGACTGACATCATCCCCCTCGTGGCTGAGACAGTAGCTTCCGGCAATAGGGTCCGGGCTTTGCATGCGCATGCCAAGTTAAATCTCGCGCTGCACGTCACCGGCAGGCGTGCCGACGGCTATCACACGATCGAGAGCCTGGCGGTGTTCACGCGCTTCGGCGACCGGGTTGACATCGAGCTCGCCGACAACGACGGGTTTTTCGTGTCGGGCCGATATGCCTCCGCAGTCCCGCTCGACGACAGCAATCTGGTCGTGAGAGCGCGCGATGCGCTGCGAAAACAGGCTGGTGCGCGGCATACGCCGCCGGTCGCAATCAGGCTCGAAAAGAACCTGCCGGTCGCATCCGGGGTCGGCGGCGGGTCGAGCGACGCCGCAACGGCGCTGCGCGGGCTGGTTGAGACATGGAGGCTGGACCTCGACGATGCCGACCTGGCGCGGCTCGGCCTCTCGCTGGGCGCCGACGTTCCCATGTGCCTTATGGCAAGGCCGCTGATCGCGCGCGGCGTCGGTGACGAACTGTCGGCCGTGCCGGGCTTTCCCGCGCTCGGGCTGGTTCTCGTCAATCCCGGCACTGCCATCTCCACGGCCGAAGTGTTCAATGCGCTTTCTGATCGCGACAATGAGGGACTGCCGCCGCTGCCGCGCGACCTCGACTTCCACAGTATCCGTAATTGGCTGGAGATCACCCGCAATGATCTCGAGCCTGCGGCACGGGCGATCCAACCGATCATCGGCAAGGCGCTTTCGGTGCTTAACAAGGCCGGAGCGGGGTTCGCGCGAATGTCCGGTTCCGGTGCGACCTGTTTTGGGCTGTTCGAGACCGGCAATGTCGCCAAGCGGGCCGCCGTCGATATCCGCAGCCGCCATCCCGACTGGTTCGTCGCCGCGACGCGAAGCATGACATCGGAGCCTGACGCATATGGCCAGGATTGACGAAAGCCGTTCCTTCATTCCCGTGCGCATCGCGGTGCTGACCGTTTCCGATACGCGCAGCCCTGCCGACGACAAATCCGGCCACGTGCTGGCCGACCGAATCGTCGAGGCCGGCCATATTCTCGCCGGCCGCGACATCGTCACCGACGACCGCGAGAAAATCCGCGACAAGGTTCTGGCCTGGTCGAGGGACGAAGCGATCGATGTCGTCATCACCACCGGCGGGACCGGTTTTACCGGCCGCGACGTAACGCCGGAGGCGCTGGAGCCGATCTTCGAAAAGCGCATGGACGGCTTTTCCGAAGTGTTCCACCGCATTTCCTACGACAAGATCGGCACGTCGACGATCCAGAGCCGGGCAACCGGCGGCGTCGTCAACGCGACCTTCGTCTTCGTGCTGCCGGGTTCGCCCGGCGCCTGCAAAGACGCCTGGGACGGCATCCTGAAGCCGCAGCTCGACTACCGGCACATGCCCTGCAACTTCGTCGAGATCATGCCGCGCCTGGACGAACATCTGCGGCGCGGCGGCACCAAGACAAGTTAGCAAAAGGCCACGCATGGCGGATTGGATCGAGCCGAAGCGATCATACACCTTCGAGAATGATGATCGTGGGCCGGTCGGGCAGCGTCTTCAGTGAGACTGTCAGCGACCGGCCGGAGAGAAATTCCACCGCGAAATCGTCGCCCATCCTGCCTGTGAACTCGCTGATCGGGGTCGAATGGCGATGCATCGGCAGGATCATCGAGGAATAGAGCCGCGCGGTGATTTCGGTCATCCGGTCGAGCGACAGCGTCATGCCGCCGTCGATCGGCACCATAAGGATATCGAGCCTGCCGATGGCGCCGTAATGCGCGTCCTCCAGCCGGTGATGCAGATGGCCGAGATGGCCGATGCAGAGTCCAGCCACTTCGAAAATGAAGATGGAATTGCCGTCCTTGCCGAGATCGCCGCCATTGCGGATATCCGTCGGCACGTTGCGGATATAGACATCGTCGACGACAAGCGCGTGGCGCGCCGGACCGCCGTCCGGATTCCAGCCGCGCAACACATATTCGATGCCGGGATCGACATGGTCCGAATAGTGGGTGCGGTGGGCCTTGTTCATAGTCACGACGCGCGGCAGCGGGTCAGCGCCATAGACGCCGGAAAAGTCAGTGGCGATCCTGACGCCGGAGGGTGTCTCGATCACGTAGGTCGAATGGCCGGCATAGGTGATCGTAACGTCGCCATCGACGAAAGCCTGGGCCAGCCGAGACGTCTGCGCCTTTGGCGCCGTGAAGCTGGCAAAGGTGGCCGACGGCAGCGCTTCAGCGATCGCAACGCATCTCGACGGCGGCGGCTCTTCCTGGGCCGAAGCGGCGAACGGCCAGAAAGCCACAGTCAGCAGAACAGCGGCGGACAGGCGGAGCAAGGCTGTCTCCCGTGGCAGGATTGGCACGCGTGCCACGATAGCGCTAGCAATCGTGGTGGCTATCGTCGGGACAGTCACGTTTTCGCGAGCGCCGGAGGGACCGGTCGTCTGGACCTTGTCCCGACTTGCAGACAAATCGCATGGAAAGGGACCCGCCACACCCCAGGCCGCCCCGATTGCTAACGCCCAGTGATCAGGGCGTCGGACGGAAGACGCCGCTCTCGTCGCGCTTGAGCGGCGCGGTTTGCCGGGAAAGCGGCGCACCAGGCGCTTCGGTGACCGAGACGCCCTCGGTCCAGTCGGCGGGTGCAATCGCGATGTAACGCGCATATCCGCCTGACCCGCCGAGCGGCTTGGCGAAGCCGATTGTGACCAACGCACCGGCCTCTGGCACCTTGTCGAGATTTGCAACGCCTTCTGCCTGAGTGAAATCGTTGTGAAGCAGCCAGTGTTCGCCTTCGAGATTGGGCGTGGTGTCGGTGTCGAGCGGTTCATGACCATGAAACAGAATCTTCCGCTCCAGATGCAGGAATTTCAGTGCGTCCAAACTGACGCCTGGAAACGGTTTTTGGTTGAAGCGCGCGGCATCGGACCATTTCTTGTACCAATCCGAACGCACGAAGACGACTGAACCTTCCGGTATGCGGCCGTGCTGCTTTTCCCACTCTTCGATGTCGGCGACCTGGAGGTGATAGCCTTCGTCAGCCTGCACCTTGTTGCTGATGTCGATGACGACGAGCGGCCGCACGGCATAGGTGGCCGGCAGGTCGCTGATCGTTGCGCCGAGCGGGTTCCAGTGGGAGGGCGGATCGAGCTGCGTGCCATATTGGTCCGTCGCCAACTCGTAGGCGCTCGCGACAAACCCGTGCTTGTCGTAAGTGAACTCTTCGCCGGCCTTGACGTAGCCCTCGATATCCTTCCCGGCGACAGCCGGCTTGAACCTGGCGTTGGCGAAGCCCGGCCATACCGGCTGCACCGGCTCGAAGGCATGGGTCAGATCGATGTACTTGGCCGATTTGAGCGTGTTCTCATAAACCGACCAAAGCGACAACTCCTGCGCCACCACGATCGTTGGCACTGAGCAAGCGGCTGCCAGCAAGGCGATACGAACGAATTTGGATATATTCATCTGCGATCTCCCCGAAATCTCGCCGAGTATCGCGAGTTTCCCGCGGGACGACAAGCATGTGCATCCCTCCCACGAATATCGCGCCAATGCGGTTCCATCATGCCCGGCCATCACCGCATGCAGGAGTTCGTCGGCTGATTCAATTTGCTTCAATCGCTCCGGATAATTGTCGTAAGATCAAGCGTTGACCAACACGGAAAAATCGCGTTGCCGTCGTCTAAAGTTCCCGATTGCCGTTCTGTCCACACGCCGCTCGACGACGGCGCTGACGCGCGACCTCAGGAGAGAACCATGACCATCACCGTCAAGGTCGGAGAGGCCAAGACACACCTGTCAAATCTGCTGGCCAAGGTCGAAGCCGGCGAAGAAGTCATCATTTCGCGCGGCAACGAACCGATCGCGAAACTGAGCCGAATTCCCAAAATTAACGACCTGGGCGCCCTGATCGAAGAAGTCCGCGCCGCGCGGTCCAGGGCCAAGCCCGTCACCGCCGAGGAGGTTCTGGCCTGGAAGCATGACAGCCATCGCTACTAATGGTCTTCGTCCTTGATGCGTCCGTTGCGGTCGCATGGCTCCTTCGGAGGAACACAGACGACGCGACCGTCCTCGCCCGCTTACCGGCAAAGAAACGACCGTCACTTCACCGGCGCCACCCAGATCTCGGCGTCGAGCCGCCTGGTCGCAAGGCCGCGGGCGATGGCTTCGGCGCTGCGGGCGTTTTTCGATAGAGCCGCGGCCTGACGCTTGCTGATCACCAGCCCTTCGGCCAGTGCGCGGTTTCGCGAAAGCACCCGCGACAGGAACGGCACGCGGCTACCGCGCGCCCGCGAGAACCGCGCCGGCATGGTTTGCCTGGCGGTGTGGGCGACGACCTCGTCGATCCAGCCCTCGCCCAATCGCGCGCCCGGCTCCAGCAGCAGCAGCCAGTCGCCCTTGGCCTGCCTGATGCCGGCAGCGATGCCGCCGCTCGCCACATAAAGGCAGCCGGCATGTTCGGCAACGCGGTGCGTCTGGTCGGTCGAGCCGGTGTCGCAGACGATAACGTCGCGCACCACGCCCTCGACCGCGCCGCCGATCAGCGAGGCGAGCGTGCGGGCAAGCCTTTCCTCGTCATTCAGGGTCTGGATGAGCACGCTGAGCATCGTTAGCCGAATAGCGGAAAGCCGGGCACAGCGCCAGTTTTTGCGTCGCTCCATAAAAATGTTCTTGCTTTGTTCCAACGGATAAAATAGGATTATTTTCATGAACAGAGCGATTCGACAGCCAGCCGACAGTCCCTGGGAGAGGGCGAAAATGGAACAGATCGTGCGTGCCGACATTGCTGCCTTCGGGGCTGGAAGAGCCGAGATGGCCAATGCAATGATCGAGCAGAGCGGCGTCCGTATCCGTCCGGAGCGCAATCGCGGCCGGTCCGCCGGCATCAACCCGTCCGGCCGGTTCGAACCGGTCAGTCGGCATGTGTTCGACGATGGCTGGAATTCTCTTGAGGAGTTGCCGCAGTTCAAGACCGAGGTGCAGGTCGAGAAGCCGCGCACCATCGTCACCCGCAACGAATCGCCCGATATTTCCTTCGACCGCTCGATCAACCCGTATCGCGGCTGCGAACATGGCTGCGTCTATTGCTTCGCGCGGCCGACGCACAGCTTCATGGGCCTGTCGCCGGGACTGGATTTCGAATCGAAGCTGTTCGCCAAGCCGGATGCGGCGCGGCTGCTGGACAAGGAATTGTCGAAGGACGGCTACCAGCCGCGCACCATCGCCATCGGCACCAACACCGATCCCTATCAGCCGATCGAGAAGCAGTACCGGATCATGCGCGAGATCCTCGAAGTGCTGGAGGCGCGCGGCCATCCGGTCGGCATCGTCACCAAATCCGCGCTGGTGACGCGTGACATCGACATTCTGTCGCGCATGGCCGAACGCGGGCTGGCCAAGGTGGCGCTGTCGGTGACGACGCTCGACCGTATGCTGGCCAGAACGATGGAGCCGCGCGCGTCGACGCCGACCAAGCGGCTGGAGGCGATCAGGCAGCTTTCGGATGCCGGCATTCCGGCCTCGGTCATGGTCGCTCCGATCATCCCCGGCCTGACCGATCAGGAGATGGAACGAATCCTCGATTCGGCACGTGCGGCAGGAGCGCGCGAGGCCGGCTACGTCCTGCTGCGCCTGCCGCTGGAGGTCGCGCCGATCTTCAAGGATTGGCTGCTGCGTCATTATCCGGACCGCTACCGTCACGTCATGTCGCTGATCCGCTCGATGCGCGACGGCAAGGATTACGATTCGGAATGGGGCAAGCGCATGAAAGGCTCCGGCCCCTATGCCTGGCAGATCGGCCGGCGCTTCGAGATTGCCGCCAAACGGCTTGGCCTCAACGCCGAGCGGCGGTCGCTCAGGACCGACCAGTTCGTCGCCGCAGCCAAGGCAACCGAGCAACTGATGCTGCTTTGAAGACATCGTCTGCCGCCGACGCCGGCGGCAGATGAAAAAAATCCCGTCCGGCCTGTCCTGTCCCCGGGCTTGCAGACGGTGCCCTCCGGGTCCGGTGCCTCACCCGACCCGGAGGGGCTTGCGGAGAATCGGAGCCGATGCGAACCTCGCCGCAACATGGCTCGCGCGCGTTCTGATTCTCCGCTTCTCTTCGAAATCGTTGAGAGACCCGATTTCTCCTTCGAGACGAAGGCGATGGCCGAAGGCCTGTGGCCGGTGGCGGGAATGGACGAGGCCGGGCGCGGCCCGCTCGCCGGACCGGTCGTCGCGGCAGCGGTAGTGCTCGATCCCGCCAACATTCCCGACGGTCTCGACGATTCCAAGCGCCTCAGCCACCTGCAGCGCGAGGCGCTGTTCCTGAAAATCCTCGGCTCCGCTCTTGCCGTGTCGATGGCGTCGGTCAGCGCGGAAGGCATCGATTGCAGCAATATTCTCAAGGCCAGCCTCGAGGCGATGCGCCGCGCCTTGGTCGGGCTCTCGGTGCAGCCAAAGCTGGCCCTGGCCGACGGCCGCGACGTGCCGCCCGGACTGCCATGCGAAGGCAGAGCGCTGATCAAGGGCGACCAGCGCTCGCAGTCGATCGCCGCCGCCTCGATCGTCGCCAAGGTGATGCGCGACCGCATGATGTGCGGCTGCGGCAGCCATCACGCGGATTACGGTTTCGAGCTCCATATGGGCTACGCCACGGTCCGCCACCGCACGGCGATCGAGGTGCATGGACCGGTGGCGCGGCTGCACCGCGCGTCCTTCGCACCGTTCCGGCTTGGCGGAACCGAAGTGCTCGACGAAGAGAGTTTTTCCGGTCTGGATTGAGGCGACGGCTGAGCGGGTAATCTCCCCCCTTGACGGGGAGATGGCCGGCAGGCCAGAGGGGGTCGCCGCGCATGAAGCGCCAACCTCCTCTTTCATTCAACGTGTTGTCTGACAGGGCGTCGCGACGCCGAGGCGACCCCCTCTGTCGCCTTCGGCGACATCTCCCCCTCAAGGGGGGAGATTACCCGGCTTAATTCAGCCTGGACTTGACGTCCTGAAGCGAGGCCTGGAACAGGTCGGCGCCCGCCTTGGCGTCAATCTTGGCGGCGAGCAGCGTGCGGGCGGCTTCGACGGCAATATCGACGGCACTGGCGCGCACTTCGCCGATCGCCTCGCGCTCCGCCTGACCGATCTTCTGTTCGGCAAGCGCGGTGCGCCGGGTGACATAGTCCTCGGTCTTCTTGTGCGCCTCGGCAGCCAGCATGTCCGCCTCGCGCTTGGCGGCGGCGACGATGTCGGCGGCCTCCCGCTCGGCTTCCTTGCGCTTGCGCTGGTATTGGCCGAGCAGTTGCTGGGCCTCCTCGCGCAGCCGGCGCGCTTCTTCAAGCTCGTTGCTGATCTTGTCGGCGCGGGCGTCGAGCGCCTTGGCGATCAGCTTAGGCACCTTGACGTAGACGGCAATGGCCAGAAAAATGACGAGGGCAACGGTGGCCCAAAGCGTCGCGAGTGATGTGGCGTCCATGATGCGCTCCTCACCGGGCCACGGATTTGACGGCTGCCGCGATCTCGGCCTTGCTGGCCTTGCCGCCGACAAGCGCCTCGACGATAGCCGAAGCCGTGTCCTCGGCGATCGTGCCGACTTCCTTCATGGCATTGGCCTTGATGGTCGAAATGCGAGCCTCGGCTTCGCCAAGCTTCTGGTCAAGCGCTGCCTCGACCTTCTTGCGGGCGGCCTCGGCTTCCGCCTTGGCGGCATCGTTGGCCTGCTGGCCGATCGCATTGGCCTTGGTCTTGGCCTCCGCCAGTTCCTGCTCATAGGCGGCAACGGCGGCATCGGCCTCGCCCTTCAGCCTGGCGGCATGGTCGAGGTCCTGGGTGATGCGGTCGTTGCGGACATCGATGATGCCGCCAACACGCGGCATCACCACCTTCTTCAGGAACAGGTAGAACAGCCCGAAGGTGATCGCCAGCCACACAAGCTGCGACGGGAATGTCGCCGGATCGAATGGCGGGAACACGCCGTGCGCCTCGGCAGGCACACCGGTGCTGGAATGCGTATCGCCTTCCGTGCCGGTATGGCCGCCTTCGACGGCAGGCGCGGACTCTTGCGCAAAGGCAGATGTCACGAACATGGACTATCCCCTGATGTCAGGCCTGCCGCCGATTTGCGGCCGGCCCTTCCAATTCCCAATGTTAGCCGAACAGGGGCTCAGCCGAACAGGGCCAAAAGCGCGATGAGCAGGGAGAAGATGCCCAGCGCTTCAGTCACGGCGAAGCCGAAGATCAGGCGGCCGAACTGGCCATCCGCGGCCGACGGGTTGCGCAGCGCGCCCGCCAGATAGCTGCCGAAGATGTTGCCAAGGCCAATACCGGCGCCACCCATGCCGAGGCATGCGATGCCGGCGCCGATGAACTTTGCTGCTTCTGCTTCCATGTGTTCAACTCCTTTGGATCTAAAAATTCCGTTGCGATTTCTATCCCGGCAGCAGGGCCGGAAACTCTTGGGTCAACCTGGGTCAGTGCCCGGGATGCAGGGCGTCGTTCAGATACATGCAGGTCAGCACGGCAAAGACGTAGGCCTGCAGGAAGGCGACCAGCAGCTCCAGCGCCGTCAGCGCCACGGCCATCGCCAGCGGCAGGACCGATCCGGCAATGCCGAGCGTGCCAAGCGCGCTCAAGCTCACCACGAAGCCCGAGAACACCTTCAGCGTGATGTGGCCGGCCAGCATGTTGGCGAACAGACGAACCGAGAGGCTGACCGGGCGCGATACGAAGGAAATCACCTCGATCAGCACCACCAGCGGCAGCAGGTAAACCGGCACGCCATGCGGCACGAACAGTTTCAGGAAACCAAGGCCATGCTTCATGAAGCCGTAGACGACGACGGTTCCGATCACCAGCGCGGCAAGGCCGAAGGTGACGATGATATGGCTTGTGACGGTGAAGAAATATGGAAAAAGACCGAGCAGATTGGCAACGAGAACGAACATGAACAGCGAAAATACCAAGGGAAAAAACTTCATGCCTTGGGTTCCGGCTGCGTCCCTCAGCATGTTGCCGACGAATTCGTAGGCCATTTCCGAGACCGACTGAAGACGGCTGGGAACGAGGCTGCGGCTCGAGGTGCTGAGATAAAGGAACGCCGAGGCAACGGCGACGGTCGCGACCATGAAGAGCGCCGAATTGGTGAACGACAGGTCGTAGCCGCCGATCTCGATCGGAATCAGCTTGTTGATATGGAACTGGTGGATCGGATCGACCTTGTCAGCAGCCACTTTAAATCCCCATCAAAGCCGCGCGCGGCTTTAGTGTCCTGTTCACTGCGCCGGCAAGCGGCGCCTCAAGTCATTCTTTCGGATCGCGGGCTTTGTCGCCCTGTCCGAATTCCGCCATAAGTCCCGCGGAGCGCAGGACATTGAGCACGCCGGCGCCAAAACCGAGCAGCAAAAAAACAATCAGACCCCATGGCGATGTCCCCGCCACACGGTCGATGATCCAGCCAAGACCCGCACCAACCACTATCCCGGCGATGAATTCGCTGGATAGCTTGAGCGCCTGGCCATATCCGGCCGCACTGCCCGCTTTCGCGTCGTCTTTCCCCTCGAGCCGGTCCGGCCGCCTTGTCGCAAGCGATGCTTCAAGGTCGCGCCGGCGGCGCTCAAGATCGTCGTCGCGGATATCGGCTTGACGCTGTTTGCCGCGGCCGGTTTCTCCGGTTCCGTCTGGCCCATTCTTGTCGGCCATCGCAACCCCCTTGCCCGGTCAGATCGTCACCGTCCGTCCGCTCTTAAGTCGCCGGCAACATAGTTAGAGGGTCCCCGCCCGTCAAGCCACGGGCAGGACTTCAGCGTCAAGTATTTTTCCCATGAAAATCAAGAGCTTGCCAGGGTGCGACATCGTGCCCGCTACCTCTGCTGGCGTGCCGCAGCCGAATCCCTGCGGCGACGGGTCTTGGATCGGCCGCGCCCGGGGCCTTGCCGGGGCGCTCAGCTCCAGCCGCCGCCGTAGGTGCGGTAAAAGATATGCAGGCCGATCCTGGTCATTTTTTTCATCGTCCGCGCCCAACCCGGGTTGACGTAGTTGGCGTAGTAATGGGTCGACGATCCGACTTCCGGGATGAAGATCTTGCCGGCAGTGACCGCCATGGCGATGTCTTGCGCGGTCTTGTAGTGGGCGGGACTCTGGATGCGCTTCTTCCTGCCGTCGCAAGCGAAGGAAAACTGGCAACGGTTGAACCATTTGTCGTTCTGATAGACGACGCCGCAGATCGAGTTCGGATAGGCCGGATTGCGAACGCGATTGAGGATGACCTGGGCGACGGCGGCTTGGCCGCGCACCGTTTCCCCGCGCGCCTCGAAATAGATGCCGTTGGCGAGGCAAGTCTGTTCCGCTTTGGAGAAGACGCTCGCCGGCAGCGGAGTTTGCATCCACGAATGATCGCCCTTGGCCACCGGCGGAATGAAGCGGCCATCGTTCGGCTTCTCGTCCTGAAGCAAGGCCTCGAAGGGCGAAGCCTGGGCATAGTCAGGCGCGGCCGCTGCGTAGGCGGTCGCCAGGACGTCGGGTCGGTCGTTGTTGACCAGTGCGGCCAGCATGGCCGGCACGCCGGGATCCGGCTTCTTGTCGACGCGCCTATGAAACGCGGCGGCGATCTGGATCTCCTTGCCTTTGATCTCGGGCCTGGCGAAAGCCATTTTCAGGCCGCTGTCCATGCTCGGGCGAAGCAGTGAGGAGGAGCGCTCAAACACCGAGCCGGCATTAAAATTCTTCGGCGGCGCGACCGGCGAGACGATGATGATGCGGCCCTTCTTGTCGGCGCGCATGATGCGGTCCTCGTCGGGCGTCGTGCCGGCCACGCTGCCCTTGCCGCGAAACGATACGGCGCCGATCCCGGGCAAGCGGACGCCGGAACCCGAGATCGAGCCGGTGGCATCCGAATCGAGGAAAGGCATTTCGGCGGCATGGACCGAGCCGGCGACGGACTTCTCGACATAGGCGTTCCAGCGGGCGCTCGGCCCCTTGAGGCCGGAGACCAGGCTCGTCATGTCCTGATAGGCGATGACATTGGGAAAGCCGACCCAGATGCCAAGTCCAATGACCAGAGGAGACAGAAAGGAACGTCTTTTCTCACCGGCGAAAGCGACAAGCCGCTTCAAAACACGTCGATGCACGGAACTCTCCAGAAACGCAACGGACCCCACTGGAGAGGCACGATGATGCATTAACCTTGATGGGGCGTTAACGGAACTCGACAGCGGCAATCATTTCAAAGGCGTTGTTGGAGAACGGCTGCAACGGTCGCAATAACTTGCTCCGCAGAGCGCTGTTGAGAGATGCAGGAGCCTCCTCCATGCCATCAACATGCTTAACGGCTATGCCACGTACATGCTTAACGGCCCGCCATCGGCGAGCGGTCTCTTGCTTCAATGAGGTTTTTCCGTGGCGTGCTGGTCCGGTCAGGTCAGGGGGTAATTCCCCGAGGGCCCCGGCGCAGCTGGATCTGGCGGGCACCGCAGCATTTCTTGAACTTCAACCCTGAACCGCAAGGACATTGATCATTGCCGCTGCGTTGCAGCCGGCCGACCAGGGGCAGCATCGCTGCGGAAGGCAGGAGCGTCGCCGCAAGGGCCACCAACTTGGCCGAGATTCCCGGCACGACCAAGCGACGACCCGATTTGAACCCTCGCCACGCCCGTTCGGCCACATACTGCGCATCCACCTTGGGCAAGACGTTGAAGAGCACCGTCTGATTGGCGCCTGACCTTGCGAGAAACTCCGTCGACACCGGGCCAGGCGCCACGCATGTGACCGTCACACCGGTTCGGCGCACCTCCTGGTGAAGCGCCTCTGAGAAGAAGCGCACGAAACCTTTGCTGGCGAAGTACAGAGCCATATAAGGCCCGGGGAGGAACCCGGCCACGGAACTGAGATTGAGCACCCCGCCCCGTCGGCGCGCCACCATTCCGGGCAGAAAATGGAGGGTCAGTTCTGTGAGGGAATGTATGTTGAGATCGATGATGCCGAGTTGACCATCAACAGGCAGCGCCGTCGTCGCGCCGCGCAAGCCATAGCCGGCGCTGTTGACCAGGACATCGCAGACCAGGCCATGTGCGGACAGAAAGCCCTCCAGGCGCGTTGGCGCGTCGCCTGCCACGAGATCCAATTCGAGCGTGAATGCCTCGCCACCCGCCTCCCGAACCTCAGACGCCGCGGCGGCCAAGCCCTCGGGCGAGCGGGCAACCAGCACGATCGCGCCGCGCTCCCGTGCAGCGACGCCTGCAATTGCCCGGCCAATTCCACCCGAGCCGCCAATCACGACGACGGCCGGCCGCAATTCATGGTGCGAAATCACGTCGCGTTCCTTCGTATTGCGGGAGCGACAACATCCTGACCGAGCAGCACCACTTCATTGGCGACAGTGCCGTTCAGGATCTTTTCGAATCGCTCCAGTGCTCGTGCGACGTTCGCTCCATCCATGACCCGGTGATCGTAGTGGATGCGGACATTCACCGATCCGTCGTTGCCGATCGGACCGTAGTTCAGAAGCGTGGTCAATGGTGTCAGCGGGTTGAGTGATTCCGCGCCGAGACCAGAATAGACGGACAGTTGGAAGGTACCGAAGTAATTTGCCCTTTGCCGGGCGATGTTCAACCCCAGCCACATAAGCAGCCACCTGACCGGCGCGGGCGCAGCTGCCATCCGCAAGGCACGCCGGAACTCCGGGACCTCGAGGACCGGCCGTGACCGAGCCGCGTGGATGGCCGCCTCAAGTTGCGTGATGGAGTAGCGCTCCGGGCACTTGATGCAGCTCAGCAGAACGGCCGGCTCGCCTTCATATTCGCGCTCGTGGGCAATCGAGGCTACGCTTGCCGGATACTCGTAAAGCTGCGGCCAGGGCAACTTGACATAGGCGCGCCGCAGCTCCGGCATCTCCAGGGCGAGAAGGGCATATGCTTTCAGGAAGATCGCGGTCCACGAAGGCCTGGTCTGCTGCGCCATTCTGGCCCTTAGAAGTGGGCCGAGGTTCATCTGACGCTGCACCGCGACGCGTGGCACGCCGATCGAAAACCTCATCAGATCGCCAACAAGGCGCCGGGGCGCCGAAAGCTTGAGGGCTCGGCCTCGCATCAAACGACCTCTAATAAAGATAAGGGATTATTCGCTTGGTCCTTTCCATATAGGCACGGTATTGCAAGCCTAAAGTCTCCAGCATCATACGCTCTTCCTTATCCACTCTCAGCAGGAAAAGCACGGCGAAACCAATCAAGCCGGATATGCCCGCAACCCAGTTCGGCAGCAGAAAGAGCTGGCCGAGCCCCATAAGCAGGAACGAGGTGTACATCGGGTGACGGACCAAAGCGTACGGCCCGGCGCTAACCAGTTCGTGCCGTTCGCGAATCTCGAGCGTGATCGACCAGTTACGGCCAAGTTCCTTGTGGGACATGCGAAAAATCCACAGCGCGGAGCAGAAGATGATGGTTCCGAGCGCCACCGACCACACGCTGGACGGGTGGTCAGCCGCTGCGGGGATGCCGGTGGCGACATAGAAGCCAGGCAGGATCGCCAGGCCAAGGAGAGCCGATGCAAGCCCGACGGTGTCGGAACTCGAGCGGCCGCCAGCTACAATCCGCACGCGCCTTGCCCGGCGCTCGAACGGATACCGGATCACATACCAGGCAACGAGGCCGATCACCCATATGATCTCGCCAAGTGAAGCTACAGAAATGGTCACTTCAGGTCACCGGAGCCTTTTCTCGATCTGGGACCACGATAGACCGTCGCAGCGACGCCAGCGTCCGAAATGTCGACCGATAGACATTCAGAGCGCGCTCCTTTCGGAGTTGACCGGGCGAATGAGGCGAAAGCGGTTTGCCAATCGCATTTCAACCGCCGTTCATCTCCCGAAGGTTGGTTATGAATTGTTGCGGCCGGAGCCAGGTACCGGGGGTCTTATACCCCATCGATTTGGCGATGTCCGCTACGAATGCGTTGCAGTTGTAGAGCGAGGCGTGCCAAAGAGGAGAACTGGCCTGCAGCTTTCGTATGCTCGCGACGACTTTCCTATATTCGGCTTCGGAAAGTAAAACGCGCCAGCTTGCCGACCGGTAGGCATCTTCGAGGTCGCCGTCCGTCCACCCGGTCGTGGCTGGCACAGGCGCCAAATGGCCGAGAACATAGACATTGGGATCATCGGACTTCGGAGCGAGCCCCGCAACTTCGGGGTTGACCATCCGTCCCGCCTGGTTCAGTCGTCCAAAAATCACGTAGGAATGGCCGTAGGTAAGGGCGTACCGGGAGCGGAACTCGATGAAATGCCGTTGGGCCGCCCGCGCCGGCATCGCCGCGGTACTCAGTGCCCGATTATTGGACACAAAAGTCGGCTGGGGTTTGTTGTCCTGCGACTGACATGACGCCGCGACAAGCGCGAGCAGGGCCACAATTGTTGAACGGCCACTTACAAGCGTCATCTCATCCAGAACTCCGAGGACCGCATACCTGCTGCCAGCCTATGCCCGTTAACCGCAGGTAGGCTGCGAATCCGGTGGCCCCTGCATATCGATAGGGAAGGGCCTGGCGGCCCTTCCCAAATCTTCGAAAGCCGATGCTTACTTAATCACTGGCTCTTCTACGGCAACGGGTTCCGGCGGAGGAGCCTTCCCCTTTCCTTTACCGATCCCGTTCGCGCAGCCGCTCAGGCTGGTAACGGCGAGGGTAGCAACCATTACAATCAACATTCTGCTCATCAAGCAATCCTTTCCCCAGGGGCGGAACAGCCTATAGAATCGCCACAAATAAAAAATTACATGCAGCCCCGCCAAGTTAGCTGCGATCTACACCAAAGCCTAGTGCAGAAATGACACAGTTGGCATTCGGTTGCAGCCGAAATCCTTGCGGTGACGTGCCGGCAGGGTCGACCATGCAACGGAGATCAGGCCTGCCCACCATCAAACCACCACCACCGTCGTGCCCAAAGGAGTCCGTTCGTAGAGGTCGATGACGTCGTCATTTGTCAAACGGATGCACCCGTTCGATACCGCTGTGCCTATCGTCCATGGCTCGTTTGTACCATGTATCCGGAAGTAGGTGTCGCGCCCGTTGCGATAGAGATAAAGGGCACGCGCACCAAGCGGGTTGTTTGGTCCGCCAGGGACCCCGCCTGCATATTTCACCAGGCGAGGCTTGCGCCTCATCATGCTGGTGGTGGGTGTCCACGACGGCCAGTCCGCCTTGCGGGCGACGGTCGCTGTACCCTTGAACGAAAGTCCCTGCTCGCCGACGCCGACGCCGTAGCGCGTCGCCCACCCGTCGCCCTCGACGGCATAGAGAAAACGTTGCGAAGTATCGACGACGATCGTTCCAGGCGGCTCGTTTCCGTCGTACCGCACCTGCCTTCGTCGGAAACGAGGATTGATGCCATCCCCTGGTCCGAACGCGGATGAAATCGGCTCCGTCACCTGCTGTAACGTCGACGTACACCCGGAGAGCATCAGAGCCAGACTTCCCAGCACGAGCCCCCGGCGCGCAATGTTGTGTTCTTCCATTTCTACCTGCTAGGAAACTGGTCAATCTACCGCCCTTCCTCGTCTCTACCATTGCAAGGCCTGCGGGCCAAGTCTCGCTGTGGGGTGGCAAAATGAATTCACAGGATTGACGAGCGAATTGGAGCGAAACTTCTTGCGATAACCGTCCGCCTCTGTTCGGTTAGGCCACAATGGGCATAGGACAGAGACGATGAAGCCTGACTTCCATGGTAAAGTCGCGATTGTGACCGGCGCAGGCTCCGGAATAGGAGCGGCTGTTTCACGGCAACTCGCGCAAGAAGGAGCCGAGGTTGTCGTCGCCGACCTTGACGCCGAGGCCGCGCGCTGCAGAGCCGCCGAAATAACCGCGCAAGGAGGCAGGGCCCACGACTTTGCGGTCGATGTCACGGATGCGGCAGCCGTGGAAAAGCTGATCGAGTTCACCGTCCAGAAATGCGGCGGACTGGATATGGCGGTAAACAATGCAGGTGTCGACGGCGTTCGAAAAGCGACGGCAGACTATCCGCTCGACAACTGGCACCAGCTGATAAACGTCAATCTAAATGGCGTTTTCTACAGCATGAAGTACGAAATCGCCGCCATGCTGGATCGAGGCGGAGGCGCCATCGTGAACATGTCCTCGATTCTCGGTTCCGTCGGCTTGCCGACTGCGTCCGCATACACGGCAGCGAAACACGGGGTCGTTGGACTCACCAAGGTTGCGGCGATTGAATATGCGAGGATGGGCATCCGGATCAATGCCGTCGGCCCCGGCTGGATCGAAACGCCTCTTCTATCGGAGCAAGTGGAGACATTAGCCACCCGGCGCATGGCAGCTCTTCAGCCGATGGGCAGGCGCGGCAAACCGGAAGAGGTAGCGGCTCTTGTGTGCTTCCTGTTGTCCGATCAGGCCAGCTTTATCACCGGGAGCTACCATCTGGTGGACGGAGCTTACACCGCCCATTAGCGCGTCGCTGCCCGCGAGCCGCCTGCGGAGCGCAGCTGATGCCGGCGCCCGGAGACGCGGCGCTCAGCGGCGTTTCTTCGCCTTGCCGGCGAACGGATTTTCCGAGGTGCGCAAGGCGATGCGGATCGGCACGCCTGGCATGTCGAAGGCTTCGCGCAGGCTGTTGGAGAGATAGCGAACATAGGATTGCGGCATCGCGTCCGGCCGTGAGCAGGACACGACGAAGCCCGGCGGGCGCGTCTTGGCCTGGGTGACATATTTGATCTTCAGCCGGCGACCGGCGACGGCAGGCGGTGGATGATGCGCCAGGATGCCTTCCAGCCAGCGGTTGAGCTTGCCGGTCGAGACGCGGCTGTTCCACACCTTGTGCGTCTTGATGACGGCATCCATCAGCTTGTCGAGGCCGCGCCCGGTCTCGGCCGAGACCGGCACCGCCTGGATGCCGCGCGCCTGCGGCAACAGCCGCTCGGTCTTCTCGCGCAGTTCCGCCAGGAGTTCCTGGGGGTGGTCGATCATATCCCATTTGTTGAAGGCGATCACCGGCGCGCGGCCCTCGCGGATGATCAGGTCGGCGATCTGCAGATCCTGCTTCTCGAAGGGAATGGTGGCGTCGAGCACGATGATGACGATCTCGGCAAAACGGATGGCGCGCAAGCCGTCCTGCACCGACATGACTTCCAGCTTTTCGTGGATCCGGGACTTGCGGCGCATGCCGGCGGTGTCGAACAGTTTCAGGCGGCGGCCATGCCAGTCCCAGTCGACGGAGATGGAATCGCGGGTGATGCCGGCTTCCGGACCGGTCAGGAGCCGCTCCTCGCCGATCAGCGCATTGATCAGCGTCGACTTGCCGGCGTTCGGACGGCCGACGACGGCGATGCGCAGCGGTTTGGTATCGTCATAGCTCGGCTCGGCATCCGGGTCGGTGATGTCCTCGCCGATCAGCACCTCGCTGGCCGCGGCCTCCTCGTCTGCATCTTCTTCTTCGCCGAAGGCGCGCGCCTCGCCCAGTGCTGATATCACCGCATCGCGCAAATCGGGCAGGCCCTGGCCGTGTTCGGCCGAGACCGGGATCGGCTCGCCAAGGCCGAGTTCCCAGGCCTCCAGCATGCCGCCCTGGGCGCCGCGCGCCTCGGCCTTGTTGGCGACGACGACAACCGGCTTGCCGGACTTGCGCACGATCTCGGCGAAGGTCTTGTCGTCAGGCATCAGCCCGGACTTGGCATCGATGGTGAAAAAGATCAGGTCGGCTTCGCGGATGGCGATCTCGGTCTGGGCGCGCATGCGGCCCGGCAGCGTCGAAGCAGCGGCATCTTCGAAGCCGGCAGTGTCGATGACGTCGAAATGCAGATCGTAGAGTTTGGCGGCATGGACGCGACGATCGCGGGTGACGCCCGGCGTATCATCGACAAGCGCCAGCTTCCTTCCCACCAGCCTGTTAAAAAGGGTCGATTTGCCGACGTTAGGCCGGCCAATGATGGCGACTTTGAACGTCATCTGTCACGACACGCCGCCCGACCCACGGATCAGCTCGGACATCAACGTGGCCCGCTCGCGCGCGTTGCGCGGGGCGCTGTCATCCGAGGCAATCTGGTCGAACAGTTTCAGTGCGTCCGTCGCCTTGCCTTCCTTCCAGGCGGCAAGGCCGAGCGCCTCGCGCGCGGTATGGCGCAGCGGATTGGTGTCGGCGGTGAGCGTCTCGACGCGGCTCGAGACATCGGCGAACGAACCGTGGTCGACGAGCAGCAGCGCTGCCCTGAGGCGCGCCATATCGCGAAGGCCTGATGGAATGTCCGTATCGGCGGCGACCTCGTCGAAGTCCTTGACGGCGGCGGCGGCATCGCCCTTATCCGCCTTGACGGTTGCCGCCCGCATGCGGGCGAGCAGCGGATAAGCGCCGTAGCCATCTTTTTCCAGCGCATCGAGGGCCGCCAGCGCTTCGTCGCTCTTGCCCTCATTGGCAAGCTTCAGCGCCTGCGAGAAGGCGTCGCCCGAGCGATTGGCGCGGGTCTCGTCCCAATAGCGATAGCCGACGAAGGCGGCGGTGCCGACCACCACCAGTATCGCGAGCGCAAGCAAGGCAGGACCAAAACGGTCCCACAGCGCATGCGCCTGATCGCGACGCATCTCTTCGTTGACTTCGCGGATAAAACTGTCGTCCGACATCTCAAAACCATCCTGCCCGCCTCAGGGCGGTTTAGAGCGACGTGCGTCCATGGAAAGTACGCTCTAACACTTTGAATTTGCGCATCGTGTTTCCTGAAAAAAATCAATTCTGCACTTCAGGCCGATGCGGTAGCCCGCGTTTTAGCGAAATTTTGCCGGCATGGAAGGGGTTCGACCGGAAAATCGGCTAATCGCCGGACGACGATGTAAAGGATGACTGCAAAGGGCGACCGCACCCGCGCCACATTTCGCCGATAGCCGGTGCGCGAACCCTCCTCAAAATCCAGATCCGACACTGATGCCTCGTTTGTCCCGCGCTGTTGCGTTTTCGATCGCGTCGCTTGCTGCGGCGGGCGCTGCTGTCGCCGACCCGCCAGCGCCGGCAAAGCCAAAGCAGGCCGTCCTCATCTCGTTCGACAGCGCCCGCGATATTTTGCAATGGAAGCGCAGCCGGGCGCTGGCCCAGCGCACCGGCGCCCATTTCACCTACTTCGTGTCCTGCGTCTTCCTGCTCTCGCCGGAGACCCGCAAGCAATACACGGCGCCCGGCAAGGCATCAGGCAAATCCAATATCGGCTTCGCCGCCTCGAAACAGGAAATCGCTGACCGGCTCGAGCAGATAAACCTTGCCGCCTCGGAAGGACATGACATCGGCAGCCACGCTTGCGGCCATTTCGACGGCAAGGACTGGAACAAGGCCGACTGGCTGAGCGAGTTCGGTTCGTTCAAGCGCATTCTCGAAAATGCCTATTCGATCAACGCTATTACCTCTGAACCCGCAGGCTGGCGCGAAATTGCACGTAAGGCGGTTGGCTTTCGCGCACCCTATCTGTCGGCAAACAAGGCGCTCTACGAGGCGCTGCCAAAGGCTGGCTATTGGTTCGACGCGAGCGGTGTGTCGCGCGGCCCTGCCCGGCCACCGACCAGCGACGGCATCACGCGCTTCTCACTGCCGAAGATTCCGGAAGGTCCTGACACAAGGCCGGTGATCGCGATGGACTACAATCTCTATGTCAGGCATTCCGGCGGCTTCGAGCGGCCGAGCCAGGCGGACGAATTCGCCAACCGGACCCATGACGCCTTTCGCGCCGCCTTCGACGCGCAATATCAGGGCAAACGCATTCCGCTGGAACTCGGCTTCCATTTCACACTGATGAATGACGGCGCCTACTGGAAGGCGCTCGAGCGCTTTGCCGGCGAGGTCTGCACCAGGCCCGATGTCGAGTGCATCAGCTATCGCGACTATGTTTCGCGCCAACGCCGGCAGAAGTGGGCGTCGGTGGGCGGCTGAACCGAAAGCGCTCGCCGCCCCGTCACTCTCAACTTACCGGCTGATCCTCAGGCCGCAGGCCGGCTCGCTCTCGCTCCAGATAGGCCTGGTCGATTTCCGGCAGCGGCGCCCCTTCAAGTGTCGCCTCGAAGGCGCGCAGGCGCTTGTAGATGGATATCAGCTCGACGATGGTCGGCCAGGAATTCACGAGATACTGGAACGAAGTGGCAACTTGTGAAAAGGCGGTAACAATCTGCTGGAAAACGCCAAATGTTATCTTGCCGATCGCCAAGGTCGGAACAAGAATAAGCGTAGCGAATACGTTGTCGACTTGAAGGTATAGATAGCGGACCATGTCGAAATAGACATAGTGTGCATAGAGCGTGAAATAGTTCTTGCGAACATTTCTGAAAAGCTCGGCCAGCGTTGGTGGCTGCGCTCGCGCCGTATCGTCCTCGCCGAGGACAAGTTCCTTGCGCAGCGCGGCTTCAACCCGCTGATTGCGAAACTCCAGCCCGGGCAGCCTGACGCCGACGACTGCCAACAAGCCGGTGCCAAACAGCGACCAGGCGATCGCCGCAATGACCAGCGGATAAGGGATTGCGCCGACGATTGGGAGCGTTGAGACATGGAGAGAAAGGGAGGCCAGCAAGGGCAGGAATGCAATCAGGGTCATGATGGAGTCGATGAAGTTCACGCCGAGCCCCTGCATTGTGCCGGAGAAGCGCATCGTGTCGTCCTGAACGCGCTGCGACGCCCCTTCGATATGGCGCAGCCTCGGCCAGTAAGCGGTAAAATAATCGTTCATCGCGGTGCGCCAGCGAAACACATAGTGCCTGACGAAAAAGACGTTCAGAACGGCAATGCTCATATAGACCAGGGCCAAGGACAGAAACTGCCATACTCCGTAGTACAGCTCGGCAGGGGAAACGGAGCCCGGCGTGGTCAGCGCCTTCTGCACCATATCGTAAAACATGCCGCGCCAGTCATTGAGCGCCACGCTGATCTGCACGATGAAATTGGTGACGAAAATAATCAAACCAGAGCCAAGGATCGACCAGTTCTGCCAGCGATGCGGGGAATACAGCGCCCAGAAAAGGTAGAATACGCCCATGCCGGCGAAGAAATATCCGTAAAACCAGAGGAATGCCGGCGTCAGGAATCTTATCGGGCTGATGACTGGTGCTGCCTGCGGGTCGACCGGCGGCATGCCGAGCATCGTGCCAAGGTGCTCGCCGCCGAAAAACCACAGGAGGACGAGCAGAAGGCTCCAGGCGACGGCCGAAGTGAAAAACAACTTCGGCTGCGGGAAGAAGGATACGAACACTGTTGGGAAATCCTCGGTCGATGCGCAAATCAGCGGCGTTGCTGTTCAGCGGGCATAAGGTCACACATCGATCGGAATGAAAATGGCCGGTGCGTGATGCCCGGCACCGAGCAAGACCACAATCATGGCGATTTTGGCGCAGCCGACCAGATGACCGCGCCGGAGACCAGCAGCACCGCGGCGGCCACGATCGATGCGAGGAAGAAGTCGCCGGAGGCTTGCGCAAGCAGGCCGGCGACGATCGGACCGATGATCTGACCGAGGCCGAAGGACGCCGTCATCGATGCCAGGATCCGGCGTGGCGCCTGCGGGGCAAGCTGCCTTCCGGTCTGAAGGCCGAGCGCGGTGATGGCGATGAAGGTGCCGCCAAGCAGAAACCCGCCGAGCAGCGGCCCAATGTGTCCGCCCATGGTGACGCTCGCGCTGACGCCGACCACCTCGACGAGGCACCCCCAGGCATAAGCCCGGTAGAGCCCGATCTTTGCCGCGATCTTCTGCCAAAGCCAGACCGAGGGAATTCCGGCAAGGCCGGTGACCATCCACACCACGGCCTCGAAGACGCGGCCGCCGCCGCCCTGCCGGACGATGGCGACCAGGAACGTCGCCGTCACGATATAGCCGAAGCCGAACAGCCCGTAGGCGGCTATGACCTTCACCAGTGACCGGTCCTTTGGCAGCGCCGGTTCGCGGCCATCGGCCCCGTTGGCGGTCGCAGTGCTGCCGAGCAGCAAGGCCACGACGGCAATGGCGCAGGCCGAGATCGCGGCGGACCAGAACCAGCCCGCCGGCCAGCCGGCCTGTTGGGTGACGAGTATTGCCATCAGCGCCGAGGACGCCGCTATGCCAAGGCCGACGCCGCCGAAATGCAGCGCCTGCAGGTCGTTTCGGCCGACCGCGGCGAGATGGCCGAAAACGATGCTGGACGTGAACACAAGGACGAAGGCGCTGGCCACACCGGCAAGAAAGCGGATGACGAGAAAGGCCGCCATCGTGTCGGCCAGGCCCATCAGCCCGGTGAGGACTGCGGTGGCGGCAAGACCGGCCAGCATCAGCAGGCGCTCGCGACCATGCGCCCAGCCGCCGACGGCTGCGAGCGCGCCAACGAGATAGCCGAGATAGTTGGCGGACGCGATCCAGCCCGCATCGGCCGGCGTCAGGCCAAGTTCCTCCATCATGCCGGGCAGGATCGGCGTATAGACGAAGCGGCCGATGCCCATGGCAACGGCAAGGGCAATCGTGCCGGCGAAGGCGAGGCGCAAAGGGGACGGCGAAGCGGCTTTCATTGCGGTGCACAATAGGTGCACGAGCGGGTGAAACAATCCGCTTGTTGTTGGGCCAGAACGGGTTGCGAGGACGTATCCGAGCGCCGCGGCGGTACAGAACGAACGTCGGCGATCCTTCGCGCCCCCTCTGCCCTGCCGGGCATCTCCCCCACGAGGAGGGAGATCGGCAGCTTCGGCGCCGGCTCTCCTTCTTCAACTTTTGGAGATTGGCGAAAGCGAAGATGACGGCCAATCTCCCCCCTCGTGGGGGAGATGTCCGGCAGGACAGAGGGGGGCGCTGTCCCGCCAACGTTTCGGCAGCGACCGTCCGCAGTCCTTTTCGGGTCTAATTATAAGGTCAAATCCTCTGTGCGGAGGATTTCAGCCGCAGCCAGCCTGGCCGGTGCCGGTCTCGTAGGCCGTGCGCCGGGCTGTCATCCGGAACGGCAGGTCGCCGAGTTCGCGCTCCGACATGGTGTCGAGCACAGGATGCGACAGCGGATCGGTGGCCCATCGGATGGCCTCGCTTTCATGCGACCGGCTTTGCCGCGCGCCGGCAGCGGAAAAGACCCCGAGCAGTAACAAAATCTTCATCGTATTTTTCCTCTACAGGTCTGCTTGTTCCTTAAAATTTGCCGTTCCTCCCCGTATTTCAATTGAGATTTCAACCGTGCCAGTTTAGAAAAACTGTATGGCCATGCTCAACCGAGTCCACCTCAACGGCCTGCGCGCCGTGGAAACCGTCGCCCGCCTGGGATCGCTTTCGGCTGCGGCGAGCGAACTCAACGTGTCCGCCAGCGCCGTCAGCCAGCAGGTCAAGCGGGCGGAAGCGCAACTTGGCCAGGCGCTGTTCGAACGAACGGCAAGCGGTCTGGTACCGACCGAATTCGGCACCGTCTTCACCGCCCGGCTCGGGGCAGGTTTCCGCGAGCTCGCCCAAGCCGTGGCGCTCGCCGACGAGGCCTCCGAATGCACGCTGGTGGTCTCGGTCGCGCCGGCCTTTGCCTCGAAGTGGCTGCTGCCTCGACTGTCACGTCATTTCGCCCGGCATCCGAATGTGCTTTTGCGCATCGACGCCTCGGTGCGGATTGCCGATCTCGATCGCTCGGACATCGACATCGCCATCCGGCTTGGCGACGGCAAATGGCCGGGCGTGCGCGCGCAGCTGCTGCTGGCGCAGGAAGTCTTCCCGGTCTGCGCCCCGGCGATCGCCGACAAACTGAAATCGATCGAAGATCTCGCCCTGACCTGCGCGATCACCGACGAAAGAGCGATGATCAGCTGGGAAAGCTGGTTCGAGGCGGCCGGGGTGAAGCCGGTCAGCTTCCTCAAGGGCGCGCGCTTCACCGACCCGATGCTGTGCCTGGAATCGGCGATCGCCGGCCACGGCGTCATGCTCGGCTGGCAATTGCTGACGGCTGACGCTCTCGCCGACGGCCGGCTGGTCGCGCCGTTCGGCGTCCGCGCTGAGAGCGGGCTGGGCTACTGGCTGGTGACCTCGGCCAGCAAGAGCGAGAGCCGCAAGCTGCGCGATTTCAAGATCTGGATCCGCGAGGAGATCGAGGCGACGATGGCGCAGTTCGGCGCGCTCGCCGGCGCGGCCTGAGCAGGCCCCGGTCGATCACGGTGGAAAGACCGATGGCACCGGTCTATGTAAGAACCAGGCTCCCACATCGCGACAGGCAGGATCATGACCACACATTCGCGCGACGTTTCCGCAACGATCGACCCGGTGAAGCTCGACAGGCTGGCAGAAGTCGCCATCAAGGTCGGGCTGCAATTGCAGCCGGGACAGGACCTGGTGCTGACATCGTCGATCGCAGCGCTGCCTTTGACGCGACGGATCGTCGAGCAAGCCTACAAGGCCGGCGCCGGCCTGGTGACGCCGATCTTCAACGACGACGAGATGACGCTGGCACGTTTTCGCCATGGCGCTGACGCCGGCTTCGACCACGCCGCCGGCTGGCTCTATGAGGGCATGGCGAAGGCCTTCGCCAACAACGCGGCGCGGCTGGCCGTGCGCGGCGAGGATCCGTCGCTGCTGTCGGCACAGGACCCGGCGAAAGTGGCGCGCGCCAACAAGGCGAACTCGATCGCCTACCAGCCGGCACTGGAAAAGATCACCGGCTTCGACATCAACTGGAACATCGTCGCCTACCCCGACCTGGCCTGGGCCAGGCAGGTGTTTCCGGGCGATAGCGACGACGTCGCGATGGCGAAGCTCGCCGACGCGATCTTTGCCGCCTCACGGGTCGATGTGGACGACCCGATCGGCAACTGGAAGGCGCACAATGCGGCGCTTCGCAGCCGCACCGAATGGCTGAACGGCCATAATTTCCATGCGCTGCATTTCACCGGACCCGGCACCGACCTGACGGTCGGCCTGGCCGACGGCCATGAATGGATGGGCGGCGCCTCGACTGCCAGGAACGGCATCACCTGCAACCCGAACATCCCGACCGAGGAGGTTTTCACCACGCCGCATGCAAGGCGCGTCGAGGGGCATGTCTCCTCGACCAAGCCGTTGTCCTACCAGGGCACGCTGATCGACGAGATATCGGTGCGCTTCGAGGAAGGCAGGATCGTCGAGGCAAAGGCTTCGAAGGGCGAGGATGTGCTGAAAAAAGTGCTCGACACCGATGAAGGCGCACGCCGGCTCGGCGAGGTCGCCCTGGTGCCGCATTCCTCGCCGATCGCGGCGAGCGGCCTGCTGTTCTTCAACACGCTGTTCGACGAGAATGCCGCCTGCCATATCGCGCTCGGCCAGTGCTATTCGAAGTGCTTTGTCGACGGAGCCTCGCTCACTCAGGACGAGATCGCGGCGCGTGGCGGCAACAAGAGCTTCATCCATATCGACTGGATGATCGGTTCGGACAAGATCGACATCGACGGCGTCGGCAAGGACGGCGGCCGCGTGCCGGTCATGCGCAAGGGCGAGTGGGCGTAAGGGCGAGTGGGGGCGTAAGCAGCCGCCAGCAAGCCGTGATGGCCAGCAAGACGACATGGCCAGCAAGACGACATGGCGGCCAACCCCGGAGTTGGCAATGAAACTCGATATCAGGGTCAAACGCATCTACGAGCCGCCCTCGCCTGGCGATGGGCAGCGGGTGCTCATAGACCGCCTATGGCCGCGCGGCGTCCGCAAGGAAGACGCCGCGCTGACGCTATGGCTGAAGACCGTCGCGCCAAGCGATGAATTGCGCAAATGGTTCGGCCACGATCCGACGCGGTGGATGGAGTTCCAGCAGCGCTATCGCGGCGAGCTCGACAGGAACAGCGAGGCGGTCGGCCAGTTGCGCGCCCTGCTCGACAACGGCCGGGTGACGCTGCTCTACGGCGCCCAGGACGACATGCACAACAACGCAGTGGCTTTGGCTGATTATCTCAGCCTGAAGGGCTGAGGCAGCGCGTGCTGCCTATCTCTAGGGAGTGCGGGATGACTTATCATCTGGCTGCCAACAATCACTCTCATGTCGCAGATGTCAGCACCGCGCGAAGCCAATCTGGGTGTTCCCATCTATGATTCGATAGCGGCCGCAGTCAGTCAGCCAGGCGGGACAAAGGCAACCGTTGGCAAACTTAACCGAAGGGCGAGATTATGACCGAAGGGGAAAGAAAGCCGCCTGCTGGCCAAACTGCCGGAAAGAATTGGGGTAATCTGGTTGCGTGGGCTGTGGTGATCTGCCTCGGCTTGATGATAGCTTGGGAGGTGTTCCAGCGTGTTGTTCTCTTTCTCATAATCGTCACCGGCAACTTCGCTCCATAACTGGGGCAGGTGCTTCATCATGCCCAGCCGGAGCACGAACCGCTTCCGGCAGTACAATAGGTCGCCTATTCGTCACTGAAACCCAGCAGTGACGCGTGGCGTATGTGGGCGTGGTCGCCGCGAAGATGTTTGACACGCAGCTTTATGCCGGGCTTGACCCACTGAGCCTCCGGCTTCTCCTTCATCACCTCCGGCCTCGACCCGGCATGATCCTGGACACGCTTCCACAGCCGATCCTTCATGTCTCGGCCCAAGGTGATGAAGGCCGAGCCACGATATTTCCCGGTGCCGGGCTCGGCCAAATAGGCGAATGCCGCCTTACCTCGCTCGCGCTTGACACCGAGCAATTCGAATTCATCTTCCGTGAAGCTCTTGGTCTTCAGCCAGTTCGTCGTTGGACCGCTGCGATATTTGCTGTCAGCGCGCTTCGAGACGATCCCTTCGAACCCAGCCTGGTCGGCGAGGTAGAAGATCGCCTTGGCGTCGCCAGGCATGGCCTCGCTGAACTGAATCCGGCTGTTCGGCTGGATGATGCCATGGAGAATTTCGCGGCGCGCTTTACAGCCGAGGTCGCGCAGATCGTGGCCGTCCAGGTGCAGAATGTCGAAGGCACCGAGATACATGGCATAGGGGTTGTTGTGGACGGCATTTTGGAGCGCATTGAAGTCGGGCAGACCGGCCTCATTGATGACAATCGCCTCGCCGTCGATGATCGCGTTCTTGACATCAAGCTCCAGCGCTGCGTCCACGAGCCCTGCATACTTCTTCGTCCAGTCCGCACCGGTTTTCGTATAGACGCGGATATCCTCGGGGCTGTTGATGACGATCTGGGAACGGTAGCCGTCGAGCTTGATTTCGTGAATCCAGTTTTCACCCTCGGGCGGCTTGGCGACCAGCGTGGACTCCATCGGGGGGATAAACGCCAGCCTCGCGGCGATGCAATCCGATCTCGCAGCAGGTCTGCGTAGGAGATGCTGCACGGGCCGAACCTTCAGCCGGTGCCATTGTTCCGCACGGAGGGCAAAAAGGGACGCGCCCGTCAGTGACGGAGGGCTTCCCAAATGAGCAACCCGAGCATCAGAACAAACATGACAGCGATCCCGCGTTTTAGAATTGGAGTGAGCCCGTATTTCTCGAACGCCCGCTGCAAACGTTCGCTGCTTTCGACGGGGTGTAATGGATCGACGCGGGTGTCCTCTTTGAATTGGAGTTCAATTCTTTTTTGCAACTCAGTTGGCTCTCTTTTCCACATTTGGTGCTCCCCAGACCAGCTCAGCCCAATAGAGCGCGCTCTGCCGCTGCCATCTGCCCGCCATCATCACTACCTGATCTGTATATGAATATGGTCGTCGTGGCGGGCGGCGCGGCATCCCTGAAACCGGATATGGCTGTCGGTCGTGCCCAGCGCATTCCTAATATGCGGTTCCAGGAAGATCTTATCCAGCCCGAACCTTTCGACGCCTTTCGTGGAAAGCCAATGGAGGGAGAAGGCCGTGCGCCGCTTTTCGATTTGATAGCCGGGAAAGAATGGCTGCAGCCACTCGAGATCCCACCGCGCAGTGATGAAGTCGTTCCTTCCTTCACAGGGCTGTTCGTCGCCCGCCGCCGGTTCCTCGAAGGCAAAATACCCGATCGGGGACCTCGCTACGCCATTCAGGAAGTTGCCTTGCGGGGTCTTATAGTAGAATGCGAGATCGAGTTTCTTGCCATCGGCATGGGAAAGATGTGGAAGCAGCGGAAAACCGTCCCAAAAGGGAAAGTTTCCATCCAGTGCGACTGTGGTAGTGCCAGGGAATTCGCGGTCCACATCTTCCGCAAGCGCCGTGACGAGATCATGCATGGGCGGCGCCACGTAGTTGCGGTTGAGCAAGCAATAGATCGGCGACTTCACGACAAGACGGACCATCTCGTTTGGAAAGCAGGATAGAGGAACCCGCCCGAATATCGGTGCAACAAAGCTCGCGGCAAATGCTGTAGCGGCGTAGAAAAGGATGAACATCCCAAATTTTGCCGCGAGGCGCCGCGTACCCAAAGCGTGGGTTGCGAGCAAAGCCAGAAGATAGGCAAGGCCACCGATCTGGGTCACGATTGTCAGCGCGACAAAGATGAGAAACCGGCAAACGCGAGGTAATGAAAGCATTGATCTAAGTATCGAATTTCCATTGTTGCGGGACGTTGGATTTGGACGATACCTCACTTGGCCGCCGACACAACGTCCGCTGTTGGGCAGACCTCTTTGCGACCTGGTCCTAGATGGACCAGTCGCCCAGTTGTCGTCCGAGTAGACGTCGAGCATCTCGACCGTTTCGCGCTTGGGGGTGCTCATCATGCCGCCACTTGCAGAGGCACGACGTTCGAAACGCCCGTGCAGTAATTGCCCCAAGCCCGCATGATCTTGATGCGCTCCCCAAACATTTCGGCGCGGTCATAGGACTGCTGGGTCTTGGTGCCGACGACGTGCGCAAGGCAAAGCTCGGCGGCATCGTTATCGAACTTGTGCTCCTTCGCCCATGTGCGGAACGAGGCGCGCATGCCCATGCTGGGTGGCGATGCCCTGCAGGGCCAGCAGACCGCCGCGCGAGCGGTCCTTGGTGATCATGTCGTTGAGCGCCGTCTCGCCGACCGCCTGACCCTTCTTCGTGCCAGCGAACACGTAGTCGTTGCCGAGGTCGCATCGACGCCGCCGTCGCTGGTCTCAGGCGACACGCAGTTCCGTGGCCGCATCGAAGAGGTGCACCTTGCCCGGCAGCACCGAAAGATTGATCGCGGCGCCGGCGTTGCGGCGCTCGTCACGCGGCACCACGGCGACGGCGTCGTATCCGGCCACGCGCAAATGAATCTGGACATCGGCGCCGGTCGTTTCGGACAGCACGACCTCGCCCTTGATCTCACCCGTATCCGAAATGCCGAGATCGTGTGGCCGCACCCCCATGATGACTTTTTGGCCTGGTTTTGCCTTGATCTGCGGTGACAGGCCGATCGACACGCCTTCGGCGACGAAGCGAGGACTGCCGCCTGTGGTCTCGACAGCGCCGGCGATGAAGTTCATCGACGGCGAGCCGATGAAATCAGCGACATATTTCGAATTCGGGCGCTCGTAGACCTCGTCGGGCGTGCCGATCTGCATGATCCTGCCGGCGTGCATCAGCACGATCTTGTCGGCCATCGTCATCGCCTCGATCTGGTCGTGGGTGACGTAGATCGTGGTGGTGCCGAGACGATTGTGGAGTTGGCGGATTTCCACGCGCATATGCGTGCGCAGCTTGGCGTCGAGATTGGAGAGCGGCTCGTCGAAAAGGAAGACGGCGGCATTGCGCACCATGGCGCGGCCCATGGCGACGCGCTGGCGCTGGCCACCCGACAGTTCCTTGGGATAGCGCCCGAGGTAGGGCGTAAGGTTCAGGATTTCCGCCGCCCATTCGACCTTCTTCCTGATCTCCGTCTTTGGCACTTTCGCCACTTCGAGGCTGAAGCCGATATTGTCGAACACCTTCATTGTCGGATAGAGCGCGTAGTTCTGGAACACCATCGCGATGTCGCGATCGCGCGGGTGAACGTCATTGACCCGCCTGTCGCCGATCAAAAGGTCACCGTTGGTCACACGCTCGAGCCCGGCTGTCATGCGAAGGAGCGTGGTCTTGCCGCAGCCCGACGGCCCAAGAAGCACGACGAATTCGCGGTCGGCAATGCCGAAGGAGATATCCTTCATCACCTCGACATGGCCGAAACTCTTGGCGATGTTCTTATATTCTACGGTGGCCATTCTCTGTCTCCAGACGCCCGGGTCAGGGTCGTCAGTATTTCTGCCTGGTCGGCGTGATGACGATTTCCTGCACGAGAGCGTTTTGTGGCAGCTGGTAGGTGTGCAGCATGAGGTCAGCGACGTGCTCCGGGCCGATGCCGCCGCCGATCTTGAGCTTGTTGGCCTTGTAGTTGGCGAGTGTCTGCGGATCGAGGACACCGCTCAGAACCTCGGTTTCGATCACCCCGGGCGAAAGCACGACGACGCGGACGTCATAGTCGGAAAGATAGTCGCGCAGCGATTCCGACACGGCGTGAACGAAGAATTTCGTCCCGCAGTAGACCGTATGATCCGGATAGACTTTTCGGCCGGCGATCGAACTCATCATGAACAGCGTTCCATGACGGCGCTCCATCATGCCCGACATCACGGCGTGGACCGAATTCAGCACGCCTTTGGTGTTGATGTCGATCATCTCGTCCCATTCCTCGGGCGGCTGGCGGCCTATGTCGGCAAGCCGCGCAATGCCGGCATTGGCAAACAGCATGTCGACCGGTCCGTATTCGGCTTCCGCCTCCTTCACGGCAGCCGCGATCGCGGCGCGGTCGCGGACATCGACCTGCCGAGCCATGCTGTCGGGCAGGTTCAGCGCCTCCATGCGCTCCAGACGGCGGGCCATCATCAAAACAGGGTGGCCGGCGCGGGAAAACGCCTTGGCGACCGCCTCGCCGATACCTGAACTGGCTCCTGTCACTGCTACGAGCTGTTTTCCAGCCATGGCTTTCCTCAATCGAAATTGTCGATACCCCGGGCTGGCGGCCTTCGGGCAGCCAGCCCGGGGGAAGACTCAGCCCTTGGCGACGAGATCGTCGACCTGGGTTTTCAGGGCGTCGAGCGACTCCTTGGCCGAGCCCGACTGGCCGGCGAAGTATTTGCCCAGCGCAACCGGGATCATGTCGCTCGAGAGTTCTGCCCATGCCGGCAGGTCGGGCTCGGATCCCATGTAGTTGGCGATGGTGTCGCGCACGACCGGCAAGTGGCGGGTCGTGCCGGCGCCGACACGCGCATTGGCCAGCACGCGCGGATCGTCATAGACGCTGGTGCGCGTTGGCCCGGTACCGCCACCCAGAACCGTTATCAGCGCTTGGGTATCGGCTGAGGTCGCCCACTGCATGAATATCCAGGCGGCGTCCGGGCTCTTCGAGTATTTCGATACCGCGAGCGAAGAGCCGCCCTGGTGACCAACGCCCGGAATCTCGCCGAACCCGGTCTGCTCGACGGTGCGCAGCGTCGCGGCAGGTTTCGGCGGAACCATCGCTTCCATCAGGCCCGAGACCTTGGAGGCCTTGGGATCGTCGAAGAACGGGAAGAATTCGCCCCAGGACAGCATCGAGGCGGCGACGCCCTGGCCGACCGACTGGCCCTCGCCATCCCATGTCCAGCCGTCGACGCCGGGCGGCATCGTCGCCTTGAGCTTGTCCCAGTAGGCCATGGCGGCCAAGCCGGCGTCGTCATTGCCGGTGAACTTGCCGTCGGGGCCGAAAATCGAACCGCCATGGCCCCAAAGCCACGCCGTCCAATCGCATTCGAGGCTGTAATGGCCCGATTTCATCTGGCCGCTGGTGCCGTACATGTTCGGGCCCTTGGCGTCGGTGATCGCCGCAGACGCCTTCAGCAAATCGTCCAGCGTCGCCGGAGGCGGCAGCTTGAGCTCGTCCCAGACGTCCTTGCGGTACTGCATGATGAAGATCGGGATGTCGTAGGGTACGCCGACCATGCGGTCCTCGTACATGGCGATACCGTCGACGAGCGGCTTCAGGAAGTCGTCGATGTTGTAGTTCGGCATCGCCAGGTCGGCGTTCTTGAGCTGCTCGCGCGGATCGAAGACGTCCTGGCTGAAGCTCGCCGCCCAGCTCTGGTCGATATAGTAGAGGTCGTAAGTGCCGAGGCTCGAAGCCACGTCAAGGGTCAGCTTCTGCAGCACCTGCTCGAGCGGCAGCACTTCGATCTCGACCTTGATGCCGGTAGCCTCCTCGAAATACTGCTTGAGCTGCGTGGCGATGGCATTCGACGGCGGTGTCGATTCGGTGGCGAGACGAAGCGTCGTTCCGGCAAAGGGCTTGCCGACATCCGAGAGCCATTTGGTGATTTCGGCGCTGGGCTTCAGTTCCTGTTCCTGAGCCGATGCCTGGCTGATGCCGTAGAACGGACGCCGTCCCAGGCCCATGCCGAGCGCGCCGGCGCCGAGGCCGAGAATGCCTGCTGCGCGAAGAAACGAGCGGCGGTCCATCTGTCCGCGAACGAAGCGGTCGGTGACAGAGGCAAGATGCGTCTTTCTGATGCTGTCTTTCATTGTCTACTCCTCCGGTTTAATTCGCGATTTTCTCAAGGCTGCGAATTCGAGCCTCCCATCTATTGTTTCAACGATCCCATCGTGAGACCGCGCACGAGGTGCTTCTGAACCAACAGAATGAAGATGAAAGCGGGAATGATGGAGGCGGCGCCAAGCGCGGCCATGTTGCCCCAGGCGGTGCCGATCGAGGTGACGAAGGTCGACGAGACGACAGGCACGGTCTTGACCGACGTGGTGGTCAGGGTCAGCGCAAACAGGAATTCGGTCCAGCTGAAGATGAAGCAGAGCACCGCAGTGGCGGCAATGCCGCCCTTGGCCATCGGCAGCACGATCCTGCGAAAAATCATGAAGCGGCTGGCGCCGTCGACGATGGCGCTCTCGTCGATCTCGGAAGGAATGTCGTCGAAGAAGCTCTTCATCAGGAGGACGGCGAGCGGCAGGTTCATCAGCGCGTGGATCAGCACCATGCCGGTATAGGTGTCGATGAGACCGAAATTCTTGTAGATGAAGAACATCGGCACCGCGACCGCGACGGGCGGCATCATGCGCGTCGACAACACCCAGCCGACGAAACTGTGCCGGCCGCGGAAGTTCATGCGCGACAGGGCATAGGCGGCAAGCGTGGCAATGGCGACAGCGAGCACGGTCGACAGCGTCGCGATGACAATCGAATCCCAGACGCGCGGCGCCATGTAGAAATTGCCGCCGCCCGGCGTCACGGTGATGCCGCCGCTGCCCAGCGAAATCCCGAACACCTTCTGGAAATTGTCGAAGGTCGGCGTGAAGGCGAACAGTTTCGGCGGCCGGTTGAAGATGTCGTTGCCGTGTTTGAACGCCACCGACGTCCAGTAGTAGATCGGAAAAAAGAAGATCGCGACCACAACCCAGGCGGCGATGGTGCGAAGCATGCGGGTCGAGAAGGAGCCGTTCATTCTACCACCTCACCTTGGCGATACGGATGAAGAGGTTGGCAATGATGAGGATGATCACCAGGGTGACGAGGCTGAGCGTGGCTCCATAGCCCCATTTTACGAAGCTGAACGTCTGCTGCCATGCATAGAGGGACAGCGAGTAGGTCGACGCTCCCGGCCCGCCGGAGGTCATGACGAAGACGTAGTCGAAGACGCGGAACAGATCGATGCCGCGGACCAACACGGCGATGGCGATCACCTTCGACATCATCGGCAGGGTGATGCGCCGGAAGATCTGGAACGACGACGCGCCGTCGATCATCGCGGCCTCGTAAGGCTCCGGCGGAAGCGCCCTGAGACCGGCGAGGAAGATGAGCACCATGAACGGCGTCCACTGCCAGATTTCCGCGACGAGAACGCCGGCAAGCGCGGTCGACGCGGTGGCGAGGATGGGGTTGTTCGAATTGAGCAGTCCGATCGACTGCAGGAGATAGCTGATCACGCCGAACTGCGGATCCTCCATCAGCAGATACATCATGCCGACAATGGCCGGCGGGATGACGAGCGTCATCGTCAGCACGCCGCGCAGGAATCCGAAACCGAAGCCGTCGCTGTCGAGGAGCAGCGCGATCGCCATGCCGAGCACCAGCTCGAAGATCAGCGCGATGGCGAAATAGGTGAAGGTGATGACGAGCGACTGCCAGAACCGCGTGTCGTTCCACAGCTGCACCCAGTTTTCCGTTCCGACGAATTCGAGCGCCCGCCGGCGCGGGACGAACTCGTGGAAGCTCAGCCAGATGTTGTAGATGAGGGGGTAAACCGTGAAGACAAGCAGGATGGCCACCAGCGGCAGCAGCCAGGGCAGCGGGTGATCCGAAATGACGAAACGTCTGGCTTGGGCAACCCGCACGCGTTCCTCCCGAACCGCTTCGTTTTGCGATGCACAAATGTTCATATCTTGTGCATTTGTTCAAATGCTATATCGTCGCCCTGTCTGTGGCAAGCACTTGTTGGCCGGCTACAGCGGCATTCGGATGGGTGCGCCACAAGCATCGGAGGACCCTCATGACGTCGATCGGTCTGCTGGCACGGGTTGCCCATCAGTATTTCGTGCTGGGCGAAACGCAGCAGGCCATCGCCGAGCGGCTGCAGATCAACCGCACCAAGATCCACAGGCTGCTGGCCGAGGCGAAGGAGCGCGGCATCGTCTCGATCCGCATCAATGCCGGGACGTCCCAGGCGCTCGAAATGGAAGAACAGCTCAGGCGGAAGTACCGGCTCGACATATGCAGCGTCACACCTGATGACACCGGGTCGGAACTCGGGCTCTCCGAAGTGATCGGCATCTATGCCGCGCAGACGGTCGAGACGCTGCTCAGGGACGACATGACGGTCGCCATGGCGTGGGGCCGAACCATGCGATGGCTCGCTTCCAACATCGAGCCGGTGGCGCTCAGGAACGTTACCGTCGTGCCGCTTCTCGGCTCGCTGTCGCGCCGGTCGTCGATCGACAAATACGACGCGGCCGCCGTCTTTGCCCAGCGCACCCAGGCCGAATCCTACTATCTCCCCGGACCGATCATCTGCGACAGCCGCGAAAGCCGCGAGACGATCCTGCAGCAACCGAGCGCGCGCGAGGTTATCCAGAAGGCGCTGAACGCCGACCTGGCGCTGATGAGCGTCGGTGGCACAACCAGTTCGACGCTGCGGAGCGTCGGCTACATGACCGACGAGGAATTCGACGATGTCCTGAGACTGAAGCCGATCGGGAACTTTCTCGGCTATTTCTTCGACCGGGACGCCGAACTCGTCGACCATCCCGTCAACGAACGCATTGTCGGGGTCTATCCCAGCGACACGCTGAACATTCCCAAGCGCATCCTCGTTTCCGGCGGAAAGAACAAGGTCGGCATCATGACCAAGCTCCTGGAAAAGGGATTCTTCACCGGCCTTATCACCGACCAGGGGACGGGCAGTTCGCTGTGACCGGCCGGGGTTGCGGCGGCAGCCGAAGCTGCCGTGCGATGTTGCCTGGCGCATCGCGCCCGCTTGCCTAAGCCGTCCCTGGTTCGGTTCCATCGCCTGCAGAACATCCTTTGCGTCTTTTGCAGTCCGCATTTTTCGCGCCCGCCGATCAGCCCAATCCCGACCTCCGGTTCGCCAGGATCACGTCGGCAATCTCGACGAAGCCGCGGCCACCCCGCGACCTGGCGACGAAAGCGGGTTCGGCGTCGATCTGTCCCTGGAAATCCACCACATTCGCGACCCCGAACGCGTTCGGAAAGAACCCGAACATCGGGGCGTCGTTCGGGCTGTCCCCGACGAAAGCATAGGCCTGCCTTTCAGCATCGAGATCGGTTGCCAGCCTCTCGCTTGCAAAGCGGCGCGTCATCGCCAGTTTGTCGTATCGGCCAAACCAGCCGTTCACATGGATCGACGAAATCTTGGCGACAGCGCCGGCCTCCTCGAAAATCTGCTTGATGCGCCTGGCATCGGACAGCGGCAGCGCCGGTACATCCTCGCAAAAGTCGATGGCCAGGTCGGCTTCGCGATATTGCTGGTCGGCGGATACCGCCGAACCCGGCACCTCCTCGACAATGCGCTTTTCCAGTTCGGTGAGCCTGCGCCTGTTTTCCCGGCGTTCGTCAGCGCTCGCCGCGAAAACCCGGATCATCTTTCGCGTTGCCTGGTCATAAGCGAAGTAAAAAGCGCCGTTTTCGCCGACCACGCCGGTGACCGGCCAGAACCGGGCAATCATGTCGCACCAGCCTGCCGGTCTCCCGGTAATGGGAGCAACGACAAGGCCCGCCTCGTGCAGGCGTTCGAGCGCACGGTAGGCGTCGGCCGGAAGACGACCCTCGGTGGTCAAGGTGTCGTCGATATCGCAGAAGACGCCGCGAATGCGCGATGCAGTTTCGGGTCCGAATTCGGCGAGGTCGCGCATCCGGTCAGGCTTCCCCACGCGCAAAATCCTCCAGCATTGCTGCATCCGCAGCAATGTCGAGGAACGAGAAGCGATTGCGCATCTCCCGGCAATGAACGACGGCTTCGCGATAGAAATCGGCCGGCGTGCCCAATTCGGCCGCTGAAATCGGCCCGCCGGTCGATTTCAGCAGGCGCTGCATCTCGTCGACAGGCACCATGAATTGCTTGAGCTCCTGCCTGAGTGTCGGCCACAGCTCCTGCAGCCGCTCGTTGAATGCCGCGGCGGCAGTCTCGTCGAAGGCCTTCTTCTTCAGTTCGTCGAGACATTGTGCGGCGACAGCCGGGCCCATGCGACGGTTCATGTCGTCAGGATCGATCTTCGTCGCCTTCACCAACGGCGGCTTGTCGCTTGCAAGCATTGCCTGCTGCAATCGCGCCATGGTGAGCGAAGCGACGCCGACCTGGGTGCCGTGCAGCGTGCCGGGGTGACGCTCGCCGGCGAAACAGTCGATGTAGTGCGATATCTGATGCTCGCCCATGGAGCCGTGATTGGAGACGCCGGTGAAGGAAATTCCGAGACCGCAGAGCGTCAGCACGCGATAGAGGTAGCCATTGGCCTCGATGTCGTGTTCGGCAAGATTTCCGGCACGCTTGTTGAGCGCCGTCTCATCCTTTTCCTGGATGAGAAACGGGACCTGATGGTAGGCCGTGCCAAGCAAGCGGTGCGACATCCACCAGTCGATCTGGGCGACCGAGCGGCAAAGGCAGTCACCGAACCCCGCCGCAGACAGATAGGTCGGGGCGGCAGCGGAGACGCCAAGATCGACGAAAAAGCCTGATGGGGCGTGGGAAGGCAGCGATACCTTCAGGCCGCTTTCCAGTGTGATGGACGCGGTCGTCGATGTGTAGCCGTTCATCGAACCGGCCGTCCCGAACACGCAATAGCGCCGTCCATTCCTTCCCGTGACGAACTTGCAGAGATCGTTGATGGTGCCGGAACCGACCGCGACCACGGCATCCGCATCGGCGAGTTTGACGGCCAGGCTTTCGACATTGGCCATGTCGGCATGCGGGTGATCCAGGATCACCACATCGACAGGGCCGAGCGTCTTCAGTTCGCGCGCAACGCGCTCGCCAAGCGCCCCATAGGTGGCGGCATCCGCAACAACCGTGAACCGCTCGCCCAGATCGAGCTCCGAAACCAGATCGGCCGCCCGCCCGTCGAGGCTTTCTTCGATGACAATCCGGTCATACGGCACCACGGCCTTTTTCCCGGTCTCCGGGTTGGTCCAGCGCCCGTCCAGAATGTCGTCGATCAATGCCGTCCAGGATCCGGCTGCCGGATTGGTCATGACGTCCTCATGCTGGCGACCCTGTAATCGAGGCGCAGGAGCGTTGGCGTTACAAACAATAGTCACCTGTCACTGTCTTTTGTCAAGCATTTGCCCGCGACGCTTGACTTCGTTCTGCAAACCTGCGGAAAAAGGGACATGAATGCCAACGCCGACATTGACGTAGTCCGACCATCTGGGCTCTCGGCACTGCCGCCCGAATTCGACAGCGCGGTGGCGTGGGCCGCCTGGCTCTACTATGTCGACCAGCTCAACCAGAGCGACGTGGCCAAGGTCATGAACGTCTCCAGGGCGAGCGTGGTGCACTATCTGCAGGAGGCGCGCGAAAGCGGACTTGTCGCCGTGCAGGTCGATCACGACGCTTTTGCCCGCACCTTGACCTCGCGGCGTCTCATGGAAAAATACGGGCTTCGCGGCGCAGCGGTCATCCCCGACCTCGATCCCAACGACGCCGACCGCCGCATCGGCGAAGCGGCAGGACGGTTGCTGGCGTCGATGGTCGATCCGGGCGACACGATCGGCGTTGCCTGGGGAAAAACGGTGCTCGCTGCCGCCCGCTCGATCCCACGACTACGGCATGACCGGAACCTCACCGTCGTCCAGCTCTCGGGAAGCTCGATCGGGACCAGCGATTTCTCGCCGGAATTCTGCACCTCGCTGATGGCCAATCGGCTCGGCGCCCGCTGCATCAACCTGCTTGCCCCGGCGATCGTCTCCACCGACGAACTGCACGACCAACTCATGCAGGAGCCGATGCTCGTCAACCAGTTCCGCATGATCCATGCCGCCGGCAAAGTCATCTTCGGGATCGGCGATATCGGGCCGGAGAGCACCTATGCCCGAGCCGGGATATCGGATGCCGCCGCACTTGCCGGCATGATCGAGCAGGGCGCGCTCGGGGTCATCATCGGGCGGTTCATCGACGCTCAGGGAGCCGCTTTCGCAACGCCGCTCGACGGACGAACCGTCGGCATCACGCTGGACGAACTGAAAGCGGTGCCGGTCCGCATCTGCGCCGCCGGTGGCGCCCGCAAGATGGCGGCGATCAGGGCCGGGCTCGGCGGCGGATATGCGACACATTTTGTCACCGACATGGCCACCGCGAACAGTCTCTTGGAATAGCCGGTAACCAGCACCGGTGGAACTCATCGTCTCGGGAGGACAATCATGGGCAGCAGCGACGGACCTCTTGTCGTCGGCCTCGACAGTTCCACCCAATCCTGCAAGGCGATTGCCTGGAGCCGGGACGGACGAGCCGTGGCGGAAGGCCGGGCGCCGCTCGAACTGATGAAGCCGAGGCCGGACTATGTCGAGCAGGAGGTCACCGACTGGTGGCGGGCCGCAACAGCGGCGCTGCGACAGCTTGTCGACGCGGTCGACGCGACACGCATCGCCGGGATCGCGATCTCCAACCAGCGCGAGACCGTTGCCCTCATCGACGGCGCCGGCGCGCCGATCGGACCCGCCAGCCTGTGGCTCGATGAACGCGCCGCCGGGCTGGTCGACCGTTTCGCGGCGGAGATCGGCCGTGAGCGACTGCACCAGATCACCGGCAAGCCGATCGACGTGACGCCGGTCGTCTATCGCCTGAAATGGCTGCGCGAGAACGAGCCGGAACGGTTGGACCAGGCGAACAAAATCCTCGACGTGCATGGCTATCTGACGCTGAGACTGACGGGAACGCCAAGCGCGAGCTGGACCAGCGCCGATCCGTTCGGTCTCTTCGACATCTCGCGCAAGGCATGGTCGCAGCCGATCCTCGATCATCTCGGCATCAAACCGTCGCAACTTCCCAATGCGGTGCGGTCCGGCACGCGAGTCGGGACCGTTCATGCCGCAGCCGCCGCCGCAACCGGCCTTTCGGAAGGAACGCCGGTGATTGCCGCCGGCGGCGATGGGCAATGCGCCGGGCTCGGCGTCAATGCCATGCGCGACGGCGTCGTCTATCTCAATCTCGGAACCGCGATCATCGCGGGAATCTGGTCGCCAGAACCGGTGGTCGGCGCCTTCTGGCGCACCATGACCTCGCCAACCGGCGATGGCTATTTCCTCGAGGCCGTGCAGCGGGCGGGCGTCTATTTCGTCAACTGGTTCGTCGACATGTTTGCCGGCGGGCGCTCCGATCCGGCGATCTTCGACCGCCTCGAAAGGGAAGCGGCGGCCGTGCCGATCGGCTCGGACGGACTTCTCGCCGGCACCACCCTGGTCGGCTGCATGGACCCGCACTGGGATCCGAGCGCACGCGCCAGCTTCATCGGCATGCACCCCTCGCACACGCTCGGTCATTTTTATCGTGCAGGGCTCGAGGCAATGACGCTGCAAACCGCCCGGGCTCTTGAAGAGATGCGCAGCCATGGTCTTTCGCCGGCGCAAATGGTGGCGATCGGCGGCGGCGCCAACAGCAAGCTTTGGACAAAGATGATCGCGGACGCAACCGGGATCGCGATCCATAAGGGTCACAATGCCGAAGCCTCGTCGCTCGGTGCAGCGATCAGCGCGGCGGTCGGCATCGGATGGTTCGAGGGTTTTGCCGAGGCTGCCGATGCGATGACGAGCATCGCCGAGACAATCGAGCCCGACCCCGGCTGCCGCGCAGCGTGGGACGCGCTCTCGGCCAGGCAGGCCAAGGTCTTTTCCGCGACCCGATTCGCCTGGCGAACCGGAGCGTGAAAAGCATCCCGTCCGGCTACTTCAACCCACCTACCGCCTGCTGATAGACATCAGGCTTGAAGCCGACGAGGATACGATCGCCGAGATCGAGGACCGGCCGCTTGATCATCGTCGGTTTGGCCAGCATCAGCGCCTTGGCCTTCCTCTCGTCGAGGCTCAGCCTGTCCGTGTCCGACAGTTCGCGAAACGTCGTGCTCGACTTGTTGAGCAGGGTTTCCCAGCCGACCTTGCCGGACCAGCCGTCGAGCCTATCCGCCTCCAGCCCCTCGACCCTGTAGTCGTGAAAACGATAGGCGACATCGTGGCTTTCCAGCCAGATGCGCGCCTTTTTGATCGTGTCGCAATTGGTGATGCCGTACATGGTGATCGTCAATATTTTGGCCCTCGGGCTGGTCGCTCATCGAATCTGCCGCACCCTAAACCACCGTTCAAGCATTGCCAGCTGCCATATGTGAAGAGGATTTGAGCTTGCTCACATGGCGGCCAGGGCATCGTCCTGGCCGCCATGCCTGATCACCAACGATGCAGCGAGTGACAGAGCTTCCGAAATCCGGTTTCAGCCTCAATAATAGAAGCGCTCTTCGGCAATTTTGCCGTTCTTGACCGTGTACAGACCAACCTCATCCATGCTGACACGCTCGCCTGTAGCCTTGGGCGTTATGTCAAACTTGAAGCGCACTGCGAACTGGTCGCCGTTGACATATGGGCCCTCGACCGCGCCGCCATGAACTTCGTGGTTCTCTTCCCACCACTGGCCCTTCTGCCTCACGGCTTCCTTGCCACGGCAGACGGCCATCGGCCCTTCCATCGCTTCGTAGCTGACGATGTCGTCGGCATTGTACTTCTCAGCCGCAACATCGTTTTGACCCTGCTTGAGCAGATCTGTGAAATCCTTGGCAATTTCCGCGGTGGTCATATGTTCCTCCTGTTCAGACTAATTCCAAGTAGGGCACTTGCTGGCCTGCCACGATGAATAGCGCGTGCCAGCCCCTGCCCTCAACCAATTATGATGCGACGAACGCGTGAACAAAACAGGAACAAACTGGAGAGTCAAGTGGAGATCGAGCCGGCCGGGGAAGGCCGGCGCTCGAATGTAATGCAGTTTTGCATTATGTCTGTTTTACTCAGGAGATTCTGCCATGACGACACTGACCGTAACAGCACGGGGGCAAGTCACTTTTCGGAAAGAAGTGCTTCAACACCTCGGCATCAAGCCGGGAGAAAAAATCGAACTGGATTTGCTGCCGGATGGCCGGGCAGAGCTAAGGGCATCGCAGCCGAAGGGATCGTTTCGGGACCTTCATGGCTTCCTGAAAGGCAAGACGAATGGCCAGGTTCTCACTATTGAGGAAATCAATGAGGCAATTGCCGAGGCTGGTGCGGCCGCCGGGGCCGGCAAGGAATGAAGATCACGGCTGATACGAATGTAAAGGGCATTCCACCCGCCTCCTAAAGGCGAGCGCCTGATAAAATTGTCTCACACCGGATAGCAGCCGCGCTCGATGGCGAGGCGGCGCACCAGCGCCAGCAGGCTGTCGATGGTCGGCGTCGGCTGGGCGGTCAGCCGGCCAAGCTCCTGGACCGCCGTCACCAGCGCATCGATCTCCATCGGCCGGCCACGCTCAAGATCCTGCAGCATGGAGGTCTTGTGCTCGCCGACGTCGCCGGCGCCCTTGATGCGGCGGTCGACCGAGATCGGGAAACGAACGCCGAGGCTTTCGCCGATCGCCTGCGCCTCCAGCATCATGGTGCGGGAGAGCGTGCGGGTGGCCTCGTCGGCAACAATTGCCGCAAGCGTGCTGCCGGTCAGCGCGGAAATCGGGTTGAAGGAGAGATTGCCCCACAGCTTCACCCAGATCTCGCTGCGGATGTCATCGCGAACCGGCGCCTGCAGCCCCGCCGCAATCATCTCCTCGGCAAGCCGCGTGACACGCTCGCTCTTCTCGCCCGAGGGCTCGCCAAGCGAGAACCGCTTTCCCTCGATATGGCGGACCAGGCCGGGCGCATCCACCTCGGCCGCGGGATAGACGACCGAGCCGATGACGCGATCCGGCCCAAGCCGGTCCCAGATCAGCCCGCCGGGATCCACCGCTTGCAACCGCGTGCCTTCGAGCGGCCCGCCGATGCTGTGGAAATACCACCAAGGCACGCCGTTCTGCATGGTGACGACGGCCGTCCCCTCGCCCAGCAGCGGCGCGATCTGGTCGAGCGCTGGCGCAACCGAATGGGCCTTGAGCGCCAGCACGACATAATCCTGGGCGCCTAGCTCCTGCGCCTGCGCGGCGGCCCTGACCGAGGCGACGGATTCATGACCGTCTTCGATCAGGCGGAGCCCGTTTGCCATGATCGCGTCGAGATGCGCGCCGCGCGCCACGATCGACAGATCGACGCGGCCGGCCATGGCAAGCTTGGCCGCGAGATAGCCGCCGATCGCGCCGGCGCCAAAAATGCTGATCCGCATTATCCCAGCCCAGGTTTTGCAAGACCGAGTTTGGCCGCGAGGCCGATGCGCTGCAGCTTGCCGGTCGCGCCCTTCGGGATTTCGTCCAGGATCAGGACAATGCGCGGCACCTTGAAGTCGGCAAGCCGTGTCGCGGCAAAGCTGCGGATTTCGCCTTCTGTGGCGGCCATGCCCTCGCGCAGCACGATCGCAGCCGCGACCTCCTCGCCGAGCTTGTCGTGCGGCGTGGCGAAGGTGACGACCTGCGCCACCGCCGGATGGTCCATCAGCACGTCGTCGACCTCGAGCGGCGAGATCTTCTCGCCGCCGCGGTTAATGATCTCCTTGAGCCGGCCGGTGACGCGCAGATAGAAGTCTTCATCGAGCACGCCCTGGTCGCCGGTATGAAACCAGCCATGCGCAAAAGCCGTGGCATTGGCGTCCGGATTGTTCTCGTAGCCCGCGGTGACATTAGGCCCGCGAATGACGATCTCGCCGGTGTCACCGGGCTGCAGCAATTGCCCGTCCGGCGCCATCACCGCCACCTCCGGTCCGGCCGCGGCGCCGACGCTGCCCGGCTTGCGCAGGCCCGGCGGCAGCCGGTTCGAAGCCATCTGGTGCGCGGCCTCGGTCATGCCGTAGGATTCGATCACCGGGCAGCCGAAGGTCGCCTCAAGCTCGGCCATCACTTGCGGCGGCAGCGATGCCGAGGACGAGCGGATGAAGCGAAGAGGCGCGTCGGCCAATGCCTCGGCATTGCGCGTTGCGCGCGGCAGTATCGCCTGATGCATAGTCGGCACGGCCGTGTACCAGCTCGGCCGCGCCTCGCCCAGCCAATGGAAGAAGCGCAGCGCGTTGAAACCCGGCGTGCAGAAGACGCTGCCGCCGGCGGCGAGCGAGGACAGCACCGCCGCGATCAACCCATGGATGTGGAACAGCGGCATGATGTTGAGGCAACGATCGCCGGCCGTCAGACCGAGCGTCGCGCCGATATGAGCGGCCGAGGCGGCGAGATTGGCGTGGCTGAGCGGCACCAGCTTGGGTCGTGACGTGGTGCCGGACGTGTGCAGCAACAGCGCGATGTCGCCGTCTTCAGCCAGGCCCGGCGAAACAGACGGACCAACCGGTTTGCCCTTGATCTCAAAACTGCCGGCTGGCGCGTCACGCAGTGCCGTGAGCCTGAGCACCGCTATGCCGAGGCGCTCGGCCACGGTCACCGCCGGGCCGCTTTCGTCTTCGGCGACGAGGATCGCCTTGGCGCCGATGTCGGAGAGATAGAAATCGAGCTCGTCGGCCCGGTAGGCCGGATTGAGCGGCGCCGTCGACGCCGCCGCCGCCACCGCGACAAAGGCCGTCGCCATCTCCGGCCCGTTCGGCAGCACGATGGCCACCCGGTCGCCACAGCCGAGGCCCAGTGCATGCAATTGCGCTGCCGTCTCGGAGATCAGCTGGCGCAGCCCGCCATGCGTGAGCGTGATCCTGTCGGGTGCCGAAATCGCCGGCGCATCGTCGGCTCCGGCGGCAAGCCGCTCAATGATCGAGGCTGCTTCAGACAACGCGAACCTCTAGGTCGCCGACGCCATCGATATGACCGCGAAGAACGTCACCGCGCACGATCGCGCCGACGCCCGCCGGCGTGCCGGAAAGAATGATGTCCCCCGGCATCAGCGTGAACAGACCTGACAGATAGCTGATCATTTCCGGAACCTTCCAAATCATCTGGTTGAGGTCGCCGGTCTGCTTTCGCTGACCATTGACGTCCAGCCAGATCGCGCCCTGGCTGGGATGGCCGGTCGAGCTTGCCGGAACCAATGGCGTGCATGGCGCCGATGCCTCGAAAGCCTTGCCGACCTCCCATGGACGGCCCATGTCCTTCGCCTTCCCTTGCAGGTCGCGCCGCGTCATATCGAGACCTACGCCATAACCGAACACGCAGTCCAGAGCCTTTTCGACCGGGATGTCGGTACCGCCGCTCTTCAGCGCCACGACCATTTCGATCTCGTGATGAACATCGTTGGAGGCCGGAGGGTACGGAAATTCTCCTGTCGTATCGAGGTTGTCGGGGTTCTTCTGGAAGAAGAATGGCGGCTCCTTGTTGGGGTCGTGTCCCATCTCGACGGCATGCGCGGCATAGTTCCGCCCGACGCAATAGACCCGGTGCACCGGAAACATCTTGTCGGTTCCCGCCACCGGGATGCTCGGGATTGCGGTTGGTTCGATGACGTAGCTTGAAGTCGTGCCGTGCATGTTCACTGTCTTGCTCCTGCGTAGTATTCGACCTTGGCTTCGGCCCGTTCGATCAGTTCGGCGATCAGCAGGGCGAAGGCAAAAAGGATGATGGTCAAGGCCCAGAATTCGGCCATGCGGAAATTTCGCGAGAAGGTTTCGAACAGTGCACCGTAGCCGACGATGGCGACGAGCAACTGGCCGATGACGACGCCCTTGACGCCGCGTATGAGGCCGAGGCGAATGCCGGCAAAGATTTCCGGAAGGGCCGCCCACAGGATGATCTTGCTATAGAGCGCCGGGCGCGAGGCGCCGTAGGAACGCGCCATCTCGATCAGCGACGGCGAGATATGACGGACCCCGGCGCGGGTGTCGAGAACGATGATCCAGATCGCAAACAGGAACACCGCCGCAACGATCGTCTTCTCGCCGAAGCCGAACAGGATCATCAGCACCGGGACGATCGCCGAGAGCGGTGCGCTTGAAAAGATGTTGACCCACATGCCGAGCAGGTCGTCGGCGATCTTGACGCGTCCCATCAGGATACCCAATGGCACGCCGACAACGATCGACAGGGCCATGCCCGTCGCGAAGGCGCGAAGGGTCGTGACTGTCGCGCTCTGCCAGGACGGCGTCTGCACCAGGCTGACCGCTGCAACCAGCACGTCGCTAAACGGCGGCAGCAGAAAGACAAGGTCGAGCCGGCCGACGATTTCCCATACGACGCACCAGACCAGCAGGGACGCCATCATGGGCACACGGTGGCCAAACAAGGTCACGGCCGCTCACTCCACATACTGCTTCAGCCCCTGCCAGATCTCCTCGACAGTATCGAGATAGTGCCTGTCGCGATGGATGCGCTCGGGGTCGCCGGAGCGATCGATTTCCGGTTCGATGATCTGCGAAACCCGGCCGGGTCTCGGCGACAGCAAGACGATGCGGTCGGAGATGTAGACCGCTTCCTCGATCGAGTGCGTCACGAAGATGAAGGTCTTGTTCTGGTTGGTGCGCAGCCGGATCAGGTCTTCCTGGAATTTCCGCCGGTTCTGCTCGTCGACCGCCGAAAACGGTTCATCGAGCAGCAGGACGTCGGCATCGACCGACAAGGCTCGCGCCAGGCCGACGCGCTGGCGCATGCCGCCCGACAGTTCGTGCGGGTATTTGTCCTCGAAGCCGGCGAGACCCACCTCGGCGATGTAGCGTCGGGCGATCTCCTCGCGCTCGGCCTTGTTGGTGCCGCGCAACTCCAGTCCGAAGGCCACGTTGCGCATCACCGTCGCCCACGGCATCAGCGCAAAATCCTGGAACACGAAAGCGCGTTCGGGGCCGGGTGCGGTGACGTGCTTGCCGTTGATCGCGACGGTGCCGCCATCGGCCCGTATCAGCCCCGCTATGATCTTCAGCAGCGTCGTCTTTCCGCAGCCGCTGGGTCCGAGAAGGCTGGTCAGCTTGCCCCTGGGAAAGTCGAGGTCGATGCCGCGCAGCGCCTCGACATTGCCGTAGGTCTTGGAGATTCCCCTCACTTCCACGATTGAATCGATCGGTGCGGGAACCGGCGACGGTCCATTTCGCAATGCGGTCGCGCCCATCTTAAGCACCTCTGCTCTCGGGCCTGAAAACGCGGACTTCCACCCACTGCAGAAAGACGAGCGTCAGGGTGGAAAGCGCAATGATCGAGGCGATTGTTGCGTACATCTCGGCGTAGTCGGCGCGCGAGCGGTGGAAGGTGATGAGGTCGCCGATGCCGGTCGGGGTGATCAGCAGTTCGGCGAGCACCACGCCGACGAAGCCGGCAGCGACGCCGAGGCGCAAGCCGGCAAAAATCACCGGGCTGGCGTCCGGAAGGATGATCTTGGCGACGGTCTGCCAGCGGGTGCCGAGGAAGGATCGGCACATGACCAGCAGCGACTCGTTGACGTTGCGCACGGCCTTGTAGGTGTTGAGCACGATGACCGGCAGCGCCAGGATCATGACGGCGAGCGTCTTGGCGGTCATGCCTATTCCGTAGACAAAGGTGACCATCGGAATGAAGGCGGCGACCGGTGCTGCCTGAAGCACGATGAACACGGGGATCACCAGCCATTCGCCGGTGCGCCACAGACCACAGATCGTGCCGAGGCCGACACCCAGGAACGCCGACAGGACAACGCCAAGCACCAGCGGCTGCAGCGTCGAAAGGTAGGCGGTCGCCAGGCTGCCGTCGGCGAGCAGTCCGAAGAACGCGACGACCGTGTCGGAAAAGGTCGGGAAGGCGAAGCTGACCGGAATGCGCCCAGCCACCTCCCAGATTCCCGCGAACAGGGCGATCGACACCAGCCTAAGCAGGACCGGCTGGTCCCACGATGCGCCCGTTGCGCTGCGATTGGAAAGAGGAGCGAGGCCGGCAGCCTCGCCGTCGGTTCTGATGCTTACGGCCATCCGGCAGGCCGCCTATTTCTTGCCGAGCTTGGCGACGGCGCGGTCGATTGCGGAGACGTCCCAGAAGTCCTCGACCTTGAGGCTGGCGGGATCGCCTTCGATCTGGCCGGCAAGGCTGAAGAAGGCAAAGTCGTCCTTGGCCGCATCGGCTCCGCCGCCGTTCAGCGCAAGACTGCCAGCTTCCGCGGTTTCCTTGTAGTATTCGGTGATTTCGCTGTCGGCTTCAGCGCCGAGATCCGGCAGCAGTTTGTATTTGTTGCGAAGCTCGACCGCGACCGCGGGGTTCGCGGTGATCTCGCGCGCGGTCTTCATCAGTTCCTCGACCAGGATGTCGACGTCGGCGGCGTTGTTCTTCAGATAGTCCGCGGTCGCGAAAAGCGCTTCGTCCGAGGCGCCGAGATCCTCGACCGGCAAGACGATGAACTTGCCGGGGGCTTCGGCCTCGAGCGCGCGCCTGTTGGCGGCATCGACGATCGACGCCTTGATGGTCCCTTGGAGCAGCGCATTGCGGCGAACCTCGGAACCCGGGACATAGCTGATGTTGCCGAGCTTGATGCCGTGGTTTTTCGCCATCAGCAGCATGACCGCCTCGGTGCCGGAGCCGCGCGCCTGCACGGCGACCTCCTGCCCGTCGAGATCCTTCCATTCCTTGTAGAATTCGCTGTTGACGACGGGAAAGAAGCGCAGCGTCGATATCTGCGCGAAAATGCGGATCGGCACGCCGACCTTCTGGATCAAGGTATAGGGCGCGCCAATGCCGACATCGGCCTGGCCGCCGACAATGGCCTGGGCAGCCAGATCCTCGTCATTGAGAACAATGAGCTCGACATTCACGCCGCGCTCCTTGGCCCGCTCTATCGCGGCGAGCGTCTGAATGGATTCAATGCCCGGAAGGTCGCCGAATGCGATGCGCATGTCGCCCGCATTTGCGGCCGACAAGGGCGCTGCACATGCCAGGACCGCGGCGAAAGCGGTGGCAAGGATGGTACGTCTGGACACGCCGGCCATTGTCATTCCTCCCGTTTTTTGTAACCATTTCCTTGATTGGTTAAGACTACGGGACGGATTGGTCAAGGAGAAACTGCACCGTATCGAACGGGCGTGCCCAGAAAACTCGGCAGTTGACGGTTTGAGCTAATCGTTTTAACACCGACAAAGGGAAATCATATGCGGATTGGTTAAATTGATGGACGATCCCGGTAATGGCGGCCACGCCGCCTTGGTTCAGCTGCAGGCCTATCTTGCCCAGATGGATCATGCCGGTGAGACGCGGCTGCCTGCCGAGCGGGAACTGTCGGAGAGCCTCGGCGTATCGCGCGGCGATCTCCGCAAGGCGCTGGCGGTTCTCGAGAAGGACGGCCGCATCTGGCGTCACGTCGGCAGGGGCACCTTCGTCGGCAGCGGGCCGGTCGAGGAGACGATCGGCATTTCGGAAATCGCCGGGCGCACCAATCCGGCCGATGTGATGCGCGCACGGCTCATCCTCGAGCCGGAGATTGCGCGCGAAGCGGCGCTGCACGCCACGCTTTCGGATATCGCCGCGATGCGGCAATCGCTGGTGCAGACGCGGGAAGCCGTCACATGGCGGCAATATGAGAATGTCGACAATCTGCTCCACCGGCAGATTGCGCAGGCGAGCCGCAACAATGTTCTGCTCGGCCTGTTCGACGTGCTGAACGCCGTGCGCCGCACCGTGGTCTGGGGACGTCTCCGTTCAGAAGGCGTCCGTCCTCCGGCAGACCATCACAGCTTCGCCGACCATGAACGGATCGTCGAGGCGATCGCCGAGCGTGACCTCGGCGGTGCGGCGGCAGCGATGCGCCTGCATCTCCAACAAGTCGAGCGGCGCCTGATCCCTGTCCGCGAAGCCGCCGAATAGCTCAGATGACCCGCTACAGCGACCTTCTTGGATGCGCGGCGCTGTTCGGGTTAAGCCCTACGCGCCGTAGCCGATGATGCCCTTGATCTCGAGGAAATCGTGGATCGCCCAATCGGCATATTCGCGGCCGTTGCCGGATTGCTTGTAGCCGCCGAACGGCGCGAAGGTGTCCCACTCCGGATAGTTGATCGAGACCTGCCCGGCGCGCAGCCGGCCGGCGACTTTTCGCGCGTGGTCGACATCCCCTGATTGCACATAGGCGGCTAGGCCATAGACGGTGTCGTTGGCGATTTTCACCGCGTCATCGTCGTCATCATAGGAGATGACCGAAAGCACCGGCCCAAAAATCTCCTCCTTCTCGATGGTCATGCCCGGCGTGACGTGGCCGAAGACCGTCGGCCGCACGTAATAACCGCGATTAAGATGCTCCGGCCGGCCGGGACCGCCGGCGACCAGCGTTGCACCCTCGGCGATGCCGGCCTCGATCAGCCGCTGGATCTTGTCGAACTGGATGTTGCTGACCACCGGCCCGAGCCTGGTCTCTTCCGAGCGCGGATCGCCGACCTTGTGCGCCTCGGCCGCCTTCTTGGCGATCGCCAGCGCCTCATCGTGGCGGGCGGCCGGCACCAGCATGCGCGTCGGCGCGTCGCAGGACTGGCCGCTGTTGCCGAAACAGGCGTTGACGCCCTTGCGCACGGCTCTCTCGAAGTCGGCATCGGCAAGCACGATGTTGGGCGATTTGCCGCCGAGTTCCTGCGCCACGCGCTTGACCGTCTCGGCCGCCGTCTTGGCGACGATGATGCCGGCCCGGGTCGAGCCGGTGAAGGAAACCATGTCGACATCGGGATGTCCGGCCATGACCTGTCCGACATCCGGACCGGTGCCGTTGACCATGTTGTAGACCCCCTTCGGCGTGCCGGCCGCTTCCATCACTTCCGAAAAGACGATGCCGCTGATCGGCGCGATCTCGGAAGGCTTCAGCATGACCGTGCAGCCGGCGGCGATCGCCGGCGCCACCTTGCAGACGATCTGGTTAAGCGGCCAGTTCCACGGCGTGATCAGCGCGCAGACGCCGATCGGCTCCTTGACCACCATGGTGGCGCCGCGCTTCTCGCTGAATTCGTAATCCTCCAGCGCCTTGATGGTGGACTCCATATGAGCCCTGCCCGCCCATGCCTGCGCCTCGCGCGCCCAGGTGATCGGCGCGCCCATCTCCTGGCTGACAGCCTGGGCGATGTCCTCGTAGCGCTCGTTGTAGACTTCGAGGATGCGCTTCAGCAGCTTCAGGCGCTCGGCCTTGCTGGTTTGCGAAAAGGCCGGAAAGGCCGCCTTCGCCGCCGCCACGGCGCGATCCACATCGGCCTTCGAGCCGACGGAGATTTTGGTGTAGGCCTCTTCGGTGGACGGATCGATCACATCCAGCGTCGCCGGCACCACGGGCGCGACCCACTTTCCGTCGATAAAGAAGTTCAGGTGATTGCTCATGGGTAGTGCTCCGGTTTTCTGGAAAGGATGAGGGTCGGATTAGCTGGGCAGCATAGGGCAGTTAGCGCCGCGGCGCAGGCTGATATGCGCCACGTCGCCGACGCGGAATTGAAAACCTTCCGCCCGGCGTGGCGCATCGATCACCACCGGTATCCCCTGCCCCAATTCGGCGTGCAGGCGCAAGGTGCGGCCGTGAAAGACGATGCTGCTCACCCGCACCGGCGCGGTGCCGATCGCTGCTTCGGTCGCCGCCAAAAGATCCTCCGGACGCACTCCGATGGTTCGCACCGCGCCTTCTCCCGGCACTTCGCCGGTTTCCGATGTGGCTTCGAGCGGCAGGGCGCCGGCGCTGAAACGCAACCGATCGCCGTCACGGCCGACAAAGCGCGACTGCAGCAGGTTCATCGTGCCGATGAAACTGGCGACGAATTTTGTGGCGGGCCGGTCGTAGAGCGTGGCCGGCGGTGCGATCTGCTCGATGCGGCCCTTGTTCATGACGACGATACGGTCGGAGATCGACAGCGCCTCGGTCTGGTCGTGGGTGACCATGACGAAGGTGGTGCCGAGCCGCGACTGCAGCCGCTTCAATTCGACCTGCATCTGTTCGCGCAGATGCGCATCGAGCGCCGACAGCGGCTCGTCGAGCAGCAGCACACGTGGTTCGCAGACAATCGCACGGGCAAGCGCGACGCGCTGACGCTGGCCGCCCGACAATTCGGACACGCGGGCGCCGAGCTTCTCGGCAAGGCCAACCATGTCGAGCGCTTCGCCGACGCGCTTTGCCTGTTCTGCCCCGGAAAGCTTGCGCAGCGACAGGCCGAAGCCGACATTTTCGGCGACGTCCATGTGCGGAAACAGCGCATAGTCCTGGAACACGGTGTTGACGGGACGGTCGAACGGCCGCAGCGAAGTAACGTCACGGCCGTCGAGCAGCACCCGTCCGTTGGATGGGCTTTCAAATCCTGCGATCACCCGCAGGCTAGTGGTCTTGCCGCAGCCAGATGGGCCGAGCAAGGTCAGGAACTCGCCGCGGGCGATGTCGAGATCGACGGCGTCGAGACCGACGATGCCGCCGGGGAAAATCTTCGATACCGCATCCAGCCGGACGAGAGGATCAGGCGCCATCGCGGACCTCGGACGCTTTGGTCGTGTTGACCCAGAGGATCTGGCAGCGCTCGGTGCCCGGATTGCGGAAGGCATGCAGCAAGGTGCTTTTGAAGGCGAAGCTGTCGCCGGTCTTCAGCCCGTAGGTGGTTGAATCGATCACGAGTTCGACCTCGCCCGACAAGATGAAACCGAATTCGTGGCCGGGATGGGCGTAGGCTTCGACGGTGCCGCCACCGGCTTCTACCGTCACCAGCATGCCGGTGAGCGTAGCGGCCGGCGGCGACAGCAGCGCCTTGGCAATGCCTTCCGACTTCACCGGGATCTGGCGCCGACTGTTGGCGCGCACGCAATAGAGATCGCTGACGGCATTGTTGCCGTCAGCAATCAGCGCCGACGGCTCGATGTCGAGAGCGGCGGCGAGCGGCCAGATCACCTTGACGCGAAGCGAGGACAAGCCGCGCTCGATCTGGCTGAGCGCACCGATCGAAACGCCGGCCTTGGCGGCAAGCTCGGCCAGCGAAAGACTGCGTTCCAGCCTGAGCGCCCGCACGCGCCGGCCGACCCGCACATCGGCGTCGTCTTTCAGCTTTTCAGCCGCTTGGTCCAGTACATCCATCTGTTTCCCGACCTCGTTTTCGGTATCCTGGAGCGGCGCTTCGCGGTTCTCCCTTCTCCCCTTGTGGGAGAAGGTGGATCGGCGCGCGCCGAGACGGTTGAGGGGTGCTGGCCGGAGCGCGGTTGTGCCGAGCTGGACCACCCCTCATCCGACGGAGCTGAGCCTGTCCTCGGGCTTGCCGAAGGCAAGACCCGTGGGCTCGGCCACCTTCTCCCACAAGGGGAGAAGGAAGAGCGAACTCAGCCGCCTGCCTTGACCTTCTCGAACATCTTGGCGAGTTCGTCATTCTGTTTCATCGGCCCGGTGAAGACGGTAGTCTTCAGTATCACTTCCGGATCGGACGGCAGTTGCAGCTTTTCCAGTTCCTCCTTCGGCACCCCGGCGAAGGCCGAGCTGTTTGAGCTGCCGTAACCATAGGTCTGAATCAGGTATTTTCCCGAATCCGTCTCCAGCCGGCTGTTGATGAAATCATAGGCGAGGTCGACATTCTTGGCGTCCTTGAGCATGACGAAGCCGCACGACCAGGTCAGCATGCCTTCCCTAGGCTTCATGAACTCGACCGGCACGCCCTGCTTCTTCAGCGAGGTGGCCGACGCGTTCCAGGTCATGGCGGCGACCAACTGGCCGCTCGCCAGCGCCTGTTCCACCGAGGTCATGTCGGTGGTGTAGTTGGAGAGCAGCGGGCGCTGCTCGCGCAGTTTTTCAGCCACCTTTTCCATCTGTTCCGGCGTCATGTCGAACGGATTGACACCGGCGAGAAGCGCCGCCACCACCGGCGTGTCGTGGACGGCATCGATCGTCGCCATGCGCCCGGCATATTGCTTGTCCCACAAAAGATTCCAGCTTGGCTCCGGGTTCTTCACCAGATCGGTGCGGTAAAGGATCGAGGTGTTGCCCCAGTCCCACGGCACCATCCAGACTTTGCCGTCGCCGGCCTGCAGGTCGGGCAGGTTCTTGAAAACCGGAAAGATCGAATCCCAGTTCTTGATGCGCTTGGTGTCGATCGGCTGCAGCAGGCCTTCCTTGTTCCAGCGCGCCACCTTGTCGTAGCAGGGATGCGCGACGTCAGGACGGAAACCGGCCTTGACCTTGGTGAAGGCGTCATCGTCGTCGCCGAACATCGAGGCCTCGACGCCATCGGGGTGTGCGGCGAGGAAGCTCTTGTTGAAGTCGGGAAGTTCGTAGCCCGACCAGGTGAAATATTGCAGCTTGTCGGCCGCAAGCGCGACGGTAGACGAAAGCGCCAGCGCGAAGGCTGCCAATCCGGCTTGGACTGTCTTGCGATTTATCGATTTCAGGTCGAATGCCATTGCAGTTCTCCTCTTTCGGTTTCTTCTGGTTTGGACAGGTTGGCGGGCACTGGCCGCTGAGCGGCGGCGAGCCCGCGATGGCGCAGGATTTCGGCAATTGCCGCGATGACGAAGGACACGGCCAGGATGGCCGTGCCCAGTGCCATGACGGTCGGCAGCGATTTCGGGAAACGCAGCTGGCTCCAGATATAAAGCGGTAAGGTCGGTTCGGTGCCGGCGAGGAAGAAGGCGACGATGAACTCGTCGAATGAGGTCAGGAAGGCCAGCATGAACGCTGATACAATGGCGGGCAGGCTGAGCGGCAGCATGACCCGCCTGAATGTCGTCAAGTCGGAGGCGCCGAGATCGAGTGCCGCCTCGTGGATGGTCTTGGGGATAGCGGCGAAGCGGCTTTTCATGATCACCACCGTCGTCGGCAGCGCCACCAATATGTGGCCGAGCACGATGGCGGTGCGTGACGGCCCGAAGCCAATGAGGTTGACCAGGATCAGCAGCGAGATGCCGACGATGACGCCGGGGATCAGGATCGGCAGCCGCGCGATGGCGCTGATCGTAAAGGCAAGCGGCGAACGGCCGAAGAGATCCATGTAGGACACGGTGATGCCGCAGAGCGTGGCACCGGTGGCGGCAATTGCACCGATGACCAAGCTGTTGGCAAGCGCGCCGGACAGCGCCGAATTGCCGGACAGCGTCGTGTACCATTCAAACGTGAAGCCTTGCAGCGGAAACGCCGCCTGGATCGAATCGTTGAAGGAGAACAGCGGGATCAGCGAGATCGGCAAATAGAGGAATACCAGGTAGACAAGGACGTAGGCGCCGAGCCAACTCCCACCTTTCTTAGCGTCTTTCCGCGCGGCGCTCATGTCCGGCTGCCAAATCTGCGGTCGGCGGAACGCACGACCAGCACCACGGCAAGGATGACCAGCATGACGGCAACGGCGAGTGCTGCGCCGAACGGCCAGTCATTTGCCTTGCCGAACTGGGCCTGGATCAGCGAGCCGATCATGGTGCTGGCAGGGCCGCCGACCAGCGCGGGGGTGACATAATCGCCGACCGTCGGCACGAAGACGACGAGAGCCGCCGCCAGCACCCCCGGCATCGAATTCGGCAGCACGACGCGGCGAAAGCTGGTGAACGGTCTGGCGCCGAGATCGGAAGCAGCTTCGAGCAGCGATTTCGGGATCGTGTCCAGCGCCACATAGATAGGCAGGATGGCGAACGGCGCATAGGCGTGAGCCAGCGTGACGACGACGGCGGCCGGCGTGTTGAGAAACGCCAGTGTCGGTTCGGACCAGATGCCGCTTTCGATGAGCGCCGAATTCAGCACGCCATTGTAGGCAAGCACGATCTTCCAGGCGAAAACGCGCAAGAGATAGCTGGTCCAGAACGGCAGCGTCACCAGAAACAGCAGCAGCCCGCGCCGCCGTCCGGCATGGAAGGCCAGGTAGTAGGCGACGGGATAGGCGGTGACGACCGTCGCCAGCGTCACCAGGCCGGCAATGGCCAGCGAGCGCAGCGTTACCGTCCAGTACAGCGGGTCGGATGCCACGGTGATGAAATTCGCAAAAGTGAAGCCGTAGCCCAGCAGCGAACCGTCATTGCCGCGAAGGGCAAGGAAAACCACGAGGCCGAGGGCAAACAGGATCAGGAAGAAGGTGACCAGCCCGCCCGGCAGCAGCATGGCCAACCGGAAACCCGTCGAGGACCGGGACTCCGGCAGCGGCTGCCTTGCAACGATGGTCGACATCGGGGTTGCCCATCGAAATTTGAAATCACTTAAGAATTTTTCAGAATCGTGAAACTGTCAAGCTGATTCCTGCATCGGCATAAAATCAGCGCTCGAATGCATCCAGCATACGATACCAGGCGATCGTCGCGGCGACGCCGACCTGCCGAAAGACGTGGAATGGGATCGGCCGGATCGGCGAGACCGGGAACGGCAATTGCCTGGCGTCGCCGCTCGCCAGATAGCCAGCAATGCGCTCGCCAAGCGCGGTCATGAGGCCGACGCCACGGCCCTGGCAGCCGACCACGGCCATCAGGCCCTGCTGAGGCTCGTGGATATGCGGGAGGTGATCCGGCGTCATCGCCACCCCGCCAAACCAGCGCTTTTCGATGGCGACTCCGGATAGCGCCGGATACAGCCGGAGCAGCGCGCGCTCGAGATGCGCCCAATCACTTTCGCTGGTCGGCAGCGCCATTCGGCCGCGCCCGCCGAGCACCAGCCGCCCGTCGGCACTCTTGCGGTAATAAACGAGGATGCGACGTGAGTCCGATACTGCTTGCCGTTCCGGTAGAATCCCGGCCGCCAGATCGGGCGGCAGCGGTGCTGTCGCGATCTGGAAGGAGTGCAGCGGAACGATCGTCTCGGCGAGACCGGGAAGCAGGTCGCCGGTATAGGCGTTCGTCGCCAGAATGACCGCCTTCGCCTGCAATTCGGCGCCGCCCTCCGTCGAGATGCGCCAAATGCCGGCGTTGTAATCGAGGCGCATCACCTTCTGGTGTTCGGCGATCTTCACGCCCGCGGCCGAGGCGATCCGTGCGAGTTCCGACGTATAGGCAAGCGGATCAATCACGCCGGCCCGGCGGTCGAGCCAGCCACCGAGATAGCCCTGCGCGCCAGTCAACGCGGCGATCTCGGTCTGGCTCAGAAGCCGGACATCGGCGCCACGGTTCCGCCACTGCCGGTCCCTGTTCGCCGCCGCCTCCAGCGCCGTCTCGGTGTGCGCTGCCTGGATCCAGCCGTTGCGGACGAACGGCACCGCCAGTTTCTCGTCGCGGATCAATTCGAAGACGGCGTCCGCCGTTGAGGCGGCAAAATTGACGAGGATCTCACCGCGTTCGAGGCCAAAATGCTCCAGCAGCCATTCCGGATCATACTTCAGGCCGGGGATGACCTGACCGCCATTCAGACCCGATGCGCCTTGGCCGATTTCGCCGGCTTCCAGCACCTGCACGGCAAGGCCGAACCGGGCTGCATGCAAGGCTGTCGACAGACCGAGAATCCCGCCACCGACAATGACGACACCGGCACGCTGGCGGCCGGGAAAAAGCGACCGGAACGCAGGGGCCGCCGGCGGCTTCCGCCAGATCGGATCGGAAAACGGTAGGGGCAAGAGTCACCTGAATGTACTTCGTCAAATGAAAATCCTAGTGACGATTTCATGATTTTGAAAGAGCCTTTGATCTCGGCATCAGGGGGGATTGAAGAGGAAGGCGTCCGCCACTGCGAAATGCAGCGCAGGGGCTCGACCGCGAGGAACGGGATAGACCTTTGTCGGGAATTTGTTGAAAGTGCCGCCGCCGCGGCCAGGCTTTTGATGAACCATCGGTCCGCAGGGACGACGCAGAACAAGATAGCAGAGGACCGCAAGCCATGACGAACGCCACCCTCCTGCCCGACGAGGGCCTCTTCATCGGCCGCGCCCGGACGAGCGAAGCATCGCATCCGCTGGTGGTCACGGTACGCGGCGGCACGGTCTTCGACATCACCTCCAGCATGGCACCAACCGTGCGCGATGTCTGCGAGATGCCGGATCCAGCAGGCTACGTCCACGCCGCCGCGGGCGAACCGATCGGATCGCTCGATGCAATCGCCGCCAACAGTTTCCAGGCCGCGCGCGATCCGCAAAAACCATACCTGCTCTCTCCGGTCGACCTGCAGGCGATCAAGGCATCGGGCGTCACCTTCGTCGTCAGCCTGCTCGAACGGGTCATCGAGGAGCAGGCGCGCGGCTCGGCCGAGAAGGCAGACGCCATTCGCGCCGACATTGCCGGGCTGATCGGCCACGATCTGTCGAAGCTCAAGCCAGGCTCGCCGGAGGCGATGGAGATCAAGGCCAAGCTGATCCAGCGCGGCGCCTGGTCGCAATATCTGGAAGTGGGCATCGGCCCCGACGCCGAAATCTTCACCAAATGCCAGCCGATGGCGTCGGTCGGCTTCGGCGCCGATGTCGGCCTGCATCCGGTCTCCACCTGGAACAATCCGGAGCCGGAGATCGCCATGATCGCCGCCGGCAGCGGCAAAATCGTCGGTGCTACGCTCGGCAACGACGTCAATCTGCGCGACGTCGAGGGGCGCTCGGCGCTGTTGCTCGGCAAGGCCAAGGACAACAACGCCTCGGCCGCGCTCGGCCCGTTCATCCGGCTGTTCGACGATAACTTTACCATCGAGGAGGTGAAGCAGGCCACCGTGCGGCTGAAGGTCGAGGGCGAGGACGGTTTCTCGCTGGAGGGCGCCAGCTCGATGGCCGAGATCAGCCGCTCGCCGGAAGAGCTGGTCGCCGCCGCCATGGGTCCGCATCACCAATATCCGGACGGGCTGGCGCTCTATCTCGGCACCATGTTTGTGCCGTCGAAGGACCGCGGCGAAAAGGGCAAGGGCTTCACGCACAAGGTCGGCGACATCGTCACCATCTCATCGGAGAAATTCGGCGCCCTGATCAACCGGGTGCGGCTGTCGCCCGACTGTCCCCACTGGACCTACGGCGCCAGCCATCTCATGCGCGACCTTGCCAGGGCCGACCTGATCTAGCTTCCGTCCCGCCTGCGCCTCGTCTTCGGCGCCGCGTACCGCTTGCCGCAAAAGATATCAGCCAAACTGATGCGATCTGATGGGATGGCTGATGGCGCGTGGTCGTGCGCCAACTACCACTGGCAAATGGAGGCTTGCCATTGATCGAAAAAGCGGATGCTCTGATGCATCCAGATCGCCGCTGGCAAGAATACGGTCAGGCTTGCCGTGATCGTCGCCGGAGCTGGAGGACGTTTTCAAAATGGGAGGAAATCAAATGCTGACGAGGCTACGACTATTTGTATTCGGCTTGATCGTGGCGCTGGCGATTCCGGCGGCGGCACAGGCCAAGACCTTCTACTGGATTTCGCATGGCGGCCCGGCCGACCCGGTCTGGACCTACTTCCTCGCCGGCGCCAAGCAATGGGCGACGGACACCGGCAACACCGTCAACACCTCGTTCCACAATGGCGACGTGTCGTCCCAGCAGGAGGCTGTTCGCGCCGCCATCGCGGCAAAGGCCGACGGCATCACCACCACCAGCCCTGACCCGGGCAGCCTTATCGAGCTCGTCAAGGAGGCACGAGCGGCAAACATCCCGATCATCAACTTCAACACGCCCGATCCGAAGGCGGACTTCAACGCCTATGTCGGCGGCGACAACGTCACCTTCGGCAAGAACTGGGCTCAGTATCTGGTCGACAAGGGCCTGGTGAAGAAGGGCGATTTTGTCTGGATGCCGGTTGAAATCCCCGGCGCCACCTATGGCGTCCAGGAAGAAGAGGGCATCAAGAGCGTCTTCGAGCCGTTCGGCATCACCTATGAAATCACCGAAGCCACGCTCGACCAGGCCGAAGCAATCAACCGCATGGTCGACTATCTCACCGCCAACAGGGCCAAGGTCAAGGCGATCATCGGTCTTGGCGACCTGGTGACCGGCTCGATCAAGCGGGTGTTCGACCAGGCCGGCATCAAGCCGGGCGAAATCCCGGTCGTCGGCTGGGGCAACTCGCTCGACACCACCCAGGAGGTTCTGACCGGCTACGTCAATGCCGCGCAGTGGCAGGATCCGCAGGCGACCAGCTATGTGGCGCTTTCGATCGCCAACATGGCCGCCAGCGGCATTCCGCCCGGCTTCGACGTGATCACCGGCGCGCTGTACGAAAAGGACACCGCGCAGGTCTACGACGACATCCTGTCCGGCAAATAAAACCGCGATCGGGATGGTCGCGGCGGCGCTTGCCGCAGCGATCATCCCCATCATCCCGCTGAGCCTCGAACCGCCTCATGCGGCGCCGGGCTTGGCCAGTTCCAACCATGTCGCGGGTCCAACGTGGAAAACAGTTCCATCATCCAACGCTCGATCGCCAGGCCGGAATTCGGGCCCTTCGTGCTGCTTGTGGTCGAGCTCGCGGTGTTCTGGGGGTTCAACCACGACTTCCTGTCACCGCAGAACATCAGCAACATACTCGCCTTCACGGTCGAGCTCGGCCTGATCGCGCTGGCGATGACGCTGTTGATGACTTCAGGCGAATTCGACCTCTCCGTCGGTTCGCTGTTCGGTTTCTCGCCCGTCTTGATGTGGACGCTCTTCAACAGCGGCCTCACCTCGCTGGAGGCCGGCTTCGTGTTGGCCTTGCTGGTTGCCGCCTTCATCGGGCTGGTCAATGGCTGGTTCGTGACGCAACTCAAGATTCCATCCTTCCTGGTGACGCTCGGCATGCTGCTGGTGGTGCGCGGCACCGCTCTGTTCGTCACCAGCGGATTTCCGCAACGGACCTGGAGCGCCGAAGGCAGCTGGCTCGCCGAGGCGCTGGTCGGTGATTTCTTCATCGGGCCGTTCCGCATCTACATGTCGCTGTTCTGGTTCATCACAGCCGCGATCGCACTTGGCTACGTGCTGACGCAGAGCCGGACCGGCAACTGGATCCAGGCGGCCGGCGGCAACCCCAATGCGGCAAGGGCGCGCGGCGTCAATGTCAGCGGCGTCAAGATCGGCCTGTTCATCCTGTCGTCGATCATGGCTTCGCTTGCCGGCGTCATCAGCTCGCTGCGCACTTCGGCGGCCAACCCGAACAGCGGCACTGGCTACGAGCTCGAAGTCATCGCCATGGTGGTGATCGGCGGCACGGCGCTGACCGGCGGACGCGGCACCATCATCGGTACCGTGCTCGGCATCCTGATCCTGCGCGTGATGCGCAACGGCATCGTGCTGATCGGCGTGCCTGGGCTTGCCTACAACATCTTCATCGGCGCGATCATCCTCGGCATGATGGCGCTCCATTCATGGCTGGAACGCCGGCATCAGGCGGGGACTTGAACCATGGCTGAGCCGCTTGTCCGCATGGAAAACATCCGCAAGTCCTACGGGCGCGTGCAGGCGCTGGTGGACGCCAATTTCCATGTCAACGAAAGGGAGATCGTCGGTCTGCTCGGCGACAATGGCGCCGGCAAGTCGACGCTGATCAAGGTCTTGTCGGGTGCGGTCCCGCTGACCAGCGGCGACATCTTCATCCGCGGCAAGAAGGTGGACTTGCGCAGCACCAGCGACGCCATCGCCCACGGCATCGAGACGATCTACCAGGACTCCGCACTGGTCACGCAATTGTCGATCGCGCGCAACCTGTTCCTCGGGCGCGAGCCGATCAAGCCGCCGCGTTTCCTCAACCGTATGGACCAGGAGGCGATGAACGTGGTCGCCCGGAACCTGCTCAAGCAGGTCGGCATCTCGAAGGACATCCCGCCGACCACACCAATCGGCTCGCTCTCCGGCGGCGAGCGGCAGGCCGTGGCAATCGCGCGCGCCATGCATTTCGACAGCGACCTCATCATCCTCGACGAGCCGACCAACAATCTCGGCGTCGCCGAGACGCAAGGTGTGCTGAGCTTCGTGCGCAGCGCCCGCGATTCGGGCCATTCCTGCATCTTCATCGCCCACAACATCCATCATGTCTTCCAGGTGGTCGACCGCATCGTCGTCATGCGCCGCGGCAAGGTGGTTGCCGACGATATCGATCCGAAGAACACCAACGTCGCGGAAGTCGAACGGATCATCACCGGCATGTCCGACAAGGAGATCCGTGACGCCATCGTGCAGGGGAAGCAACCACAAGGCTGAGTGGCCAGTTGGAAGCCGGGTTGGCCGTATCTCTGGCACAGGATCACATCGGCTCCTATGACTGCGACTATGAAAGCCACCGTTGCGGACATCGCCAGAAGCTGCGGGCTGTCGACCGCGACGGTCGACCGGGTGCTGAACAACCGGCCGGGCGCCAGCGCCGCCAACCGGCAGCGGGTGATGGAGGCGGCCAAGCAGCTTGGCTATTTGCCGGTCGTGGATCAGGTCACGCTGCCCTCGCGGCCGGCGCATCTCGAGTTCTTCCTGCCGATAGGCTCCAATGCCTTCATGATGGATCTGGCAAATCATATCGAGGATTATGCGGCACGCCTGCCGCTTGTCGCCTCCTGTCGGATCCACAAACTCGCCGGGATCTCGCCGAACGCGTTGCAGGCGGCGGTCGAAAACCTCTCGCTTAGGGCGAACGGCGTCGGCGTCATCGCCATCGATCACCCGAGAACGCGCAACATCCTGCGCGAGATCGTCGAAGCCGGCATCCGCCTGGTCACGCTGGTGTCGGACGTTCCGGGCGCGCCGCGATCGGCCTATGTCGGCATCGACAACCGTGTCGCCGGGCGCACCGCAGCCCTTTTGATGGGACGTTTCCTGGGCGGCCGCACGGGCCATCTGGCAATGATCGTCGGCTCACGCTCCTATCGCGGGCATGAAGAACGCGAAATGGGCTTTCGCTCGGTGCTCAGCGAGGAGTTCCGCAATTTGACCGTGACCAGCGCCGTCGAGATCAACGACGAGCCTGATATCAGCTACACGGCGACGATGAAGGCGCTGCACAACGAGCCGGAACTGCTCGGCATCTATTGCGTCGGCGCCGGACGCTCTGGCGTGGCGAAAGCGCTGCTGGAAGCCAAGCCGCAAAGGAAGCCGGTGTTCATCTGTCACGACCTGACAAGAGCGACACGCAGCTATCTCGTCGACGATCTGCTCGATGTCGTCATCGACCAGAATGCACGGCTGATCGCCGAGCAATCAGTCATTCGCCTGCTCGGCTCGATCGCTTCCTCGGCGCCTTATCTGACGCGGAAATTCATCGAACCGCGCCTGATCTTCAAGGAGAACGTTCCGGTCCAGTGATGCCACGCAAGCGCCACGGTTGGTCGCCGCGATGGTTAATATTCGGTTGATACCGCGAATCTGCACATCTGCTATGCATCCTTTGCTATTGCCGAATCATTGGGCAATTGATAGTTTCGCAGGTGTCGGCCATCTACTCCTCCCAGATGCGATGCCGACGCTGAGTGCGGCGCACCTCCTCCCGCGTCGTATTCGAAATCGAGCCCGCTGCCACCTCCTCCCGGCAGCGGGCTTTTTTTGTTCTTGGGTGTCGGGCAAGGCGGCGGCAATCGCCAATGGCTGGTTCGGGCAGTGCCGCAGCCCCATCGGAATCCCGCCACACTTGTCACTCTCACCAATTCGCCATCGGGCCTAGCCTGCTCACAACCAGCAGCGACCGCCGCGCGCAAGAGCGCGGCGACAGACCGGCAACGGAGACGTGAGATGACAGCACATCCCAAGGCAAAAGAGCACTCGCGGCGCGGCTTGCAATGAACACGCCAGCGATCGTTTCGCCGCTTGCGAGACTATCTAGCCTTGAACGAGGTGATCAGGCCTTCCGCCATGCGGACAAACTGCGCGCTGGGGCCTTCGGCTCCGACGCTTTGCAGGCTAACACGGGCGCCTTCAAGCAGCAGCGACAATGTATCGGCGAGAAGCTCTGCCTGGCCGATGCCGGCATCCCGACACAGGCCGACGAGGCGGTCGCGCTGAGCCTGCTTGAGTTCCTTGATTACCCGACGGGCCGGATGGTCGGTCTCGCTCAACTCGATGGCGGCGTTGGCCATGTCGCAACCGCGGCCGTCCATCATCAGGCAATCGGCTGCCATCCGAACCCAGGCATGCAGTTGCGCAAGCTTGTCGCCCGGATGCTCCGCCTCGAACTTTTGCCACATCGCGTTGGCGCTGCATGCGGTCGCCCGCAGGCACTCGATGACCAGATCGTCCTTGGACTCGAAATGACGGTAGAGCGTCATCTTGTTGGTACCGGCGGCCTCAGTGATCGCGTCGACGCCAACGCCCTTGATGCCATGCTTGTGGAACATATCCCGTGCCGTCTCCAGGATGCGATCCCGGGGGCGGATGCGTTCCGCAGTGCCGTCTTCCATCAAAACCTCCTTGGTTTCCGGGATTTCCGAAAAATCCCTCGGCACACCTCTTGACTAGGGTGTTACCGGTCTGTAACTTCTAGATGTTACTTACTGGTAACACCCCCATTGCCTCGTGTCAATCTCGCAGGCGCCTGTGAACAGCCTCCGCCAAATCGGCCCAGGCATGAAACTGCGCCCCAGGCGACTTTGGCCGCGAAAAGGAAGACCACCCGATCTGCGGCGGCGTACGCCACAGATCGCCAAAGCCAGGAGCCGCTACGATGTCGCAGCGCAAAGATTTGACGATCGACGAAGTTGTGAAGGATCCGATGATCCGGATGCTGATGCAGGCCGACCGTGTCGACCCGCGCTCTTTCGAGACGATGCTGCGTACCCTTGCGGATGCGCAAGGCCGCAGCCGCAAGGCGCCGCCTCGTTTCCTGGAGGATTCCGGGCAAAGCCGCAGCCGGCGGCTGTCCAGGGTAGCCAAGGCCTTTGGCCAAGCAAGAGCATCGGGTGAGGCGTGCGTGTCATGGTAAATTTCTTCATCCACCGTCCGATCTTCGCATCGTCGATCGCCATCATCATGGTGCTCGCCGGGACGATCTGCTATTTCCTGCTGCCTGTCTCGCAGTTTCCCGACATCACGCCGCCCCAGGTGGTGGTCAGCGCCAACTACCCGGGCGCCAGTGCGCAAGTCGTGGCCGACACCGTCACGACGCCGCTCGAACAGCAGATCAACGGCGTTCAAGGCATGACCTACATGTCGTCGTCGAGTTCCAATGACGGCTCCTCGACGATCACCGTCACCTTCGAGGTCGGCTATCCCCTGAGCACCGCCGCCGTCGATGTCCAGAACCGCGTCTCACAGGCGGCGTCCTCGCTGCCGGCCATCGTCAACCAGGGCGGCGTGACGATCAAAAAGCAGAATCCGAACTTCGTCCTGATCGTCAACCTCACCTCGCCCGACGGCTCTGTCGATCCGGTCGCGCTCAGCAACCTCGCCTACCTGCAAGTGGTCGACCCGCTGAAGCGCCTGCCCGGCGTCGGCGACGTGCAGATCTTCGGCGAGCGGCGCTATTCGATGCGCGTATGGCTCGATCCCGACAAGCTCGCCAATCTCGGCATCACCGCCGTCGATGTCCAAAACGCCATCGCCGAGCAGAATGTCCAGGTTGCGGCCGGCAAGATCGGGCAGTCGCCGGCGCCGGCCGGCACCGCTTTCGAAATGCAGGTCAATGCCGTCGGCCGACTGAGCGACCCCAAGGAATTTGGCGATATCATCGTGCGCGCCGATGCCGGGAACGGTTCGCTGGTGCGGTTGCGCGACGTCGCGCGCATCGAACTCGGCGCCCTGCAATATTCGTCGTCGGCGTTCTTCGGCGAGGACCCGACCGTGGTGCTCGCGGTCTACCAGATGCCGGGCTCGAACGCCCTCGATCTGCAGCAGCGCGTCAAAGACAAGATGCAGGAACTGTCGGCCCGCTTCCCGAAGGGCGTCAGCTACGCCATGCATTACGATACGACACGTTTCGTTTCGGCATCGATGCACGACGTGCTGGTCACGCTCGGCGAGGCGCTGGTCCTGGTTGTCGCGGTGGTGTTCATCTTCCTGCAGAGCTGGCGCACCACGATCATCCCGACGATCGCGATTCCCGTGTCGCTGGTGGCCACCCTCGTCGTCATGTACATGTTCGGCTTCTCGCTGAACATGCTCAGCCTGCTCGGCATGGTGCTGGCGATCGGCCTCGTCGTCGATGACGCGATCGTCGTCGTCGAGAATGTCGAACGCCAGCTGGAGGCCGGCCTCAAACCGCTGGCTGCGACGCGCGCGGCGATGGCCGAGGTCACCGGCCCGATCATCGCCACAACCGCCGTGCTGATGGCCGTGTTCGTGCCTGTCGCCTTCATACCCGGCGTTTCCGGCCGGCTCTACAACCAGTTTGCCCTGACGGTGGCGATCTCCTTCGGCATCTCCGCCTTCGTCTCGTTGACGCTCACCCCGGCGCTCAGCGCCGCTTTCCTGCGCCACCGCCCGGCAACGCAATTCGTGCTGTTCCGCTGGTTCAACACGGGCTTCGATCGGCTGTCGCATGCCTATGCCAATGGTGTGCGCTTCCTCATCCGCCTGCGCTGGATCATGCTCGGCATATTCGCGGCTGGGCTTGTCGCGACCTATTTCGTCTGGCAGCGCCTGCCCTCGACCTTCCTTCCGGTCGAGGACCAGGGCTATTTCTTCGTGGTCATCCAGTTGCCGGACGGCGCGTCCCTGGAGCGCACCGACGCGGTGGCCCGCAAAGCGCGCGACATCCTGCAGAACACGCCTGGTGTCGATATCGTCGGCTCGATCAGCGGCTTGAACTTCCTCACCAGTGCCGCCCAGTCGAACTCGGCGGTGGAATTCGCCATCCTGAAGCCATGGGACGAACGCGGCCCTGACCAGAGCGCCTCGAAGCTCGTCGCCGACGTGCGCTCGAAGCTCATGGAACTTCCGGAAGCGTTCGCGCTGAGCTTCGATCCGCCTTCGATTCCAGGCATCGGCACGACCGGCGGCTTCGAATTCCAGGTGGAGGACCTGACCGGTCGCGGCAGCGCTGCGCTCAACGACGCGACGCAGGCCGTGCTCGCCGAAGCGCGCAAGCAGCCCGAACTCAACCCGCAGCAATTGTTCTCGTCGTTCTCGACCTCGACGCCGCAGTTCAACTACGACCTCGATCGCAACAAGGCGAAGCTGCTCGGCCTCAGCCTGCCCGACGTGTTCAACACACTGCAGATCTATCTCGGCTCGCTCTATGTGAACGACTTCAACCTGTTCGGCCGCACCTTCCGGGTGACGATCCAGGCCGACAAGGATGCGCGTGCGGGTGCCGCCGACATTTCGCGGCTCTATGTCCGCAATGCCTCCGGCGGCATGGTGCCGTTGAGCACGCTCGGCAAGTTGGTGCCTATCGTCGGCCCGGAAACCGTCCCGCACTACAACAACAATGCGTCGGCCCTGATCAATGGCGGTGCCGCACCCGGCTTCTCCTCGGGCCAGGCGGTCGCTGCGATGGAGCGTGCCGCCGCCACGGCGCTGCCGAAGGATTTCGGCTATGAATGGACGGGCATCACCTATCAGGAGCTCAAGGCCGGATCGATCGCCTCGATCGTCTTTGGTCTCGCCATGGTCTTCGTCTTCCTGATCCTTGCCGCCCAATATGAGAGCTGGGCCATGCCCTTCATGGTCCTGCTCGCAGTGCCGCTTGCCCTGTTCGGCGCCTTTGTCGCCTTACTTATGCGCGGCATGCAGATCGACGTCTATTCGCAGATCGGTTTCGTCATGCTGATCGGGCTGGCGGCGAAGAACGCCATTCTGATCGTGGAGTTTGCCCGGCGCCGGCGCGAGGAAGGTCTCAGCATCGTCGACGCCGCAATGGAAGCGGCGCGCCTGCGGCTGCGGCCCATCCTGATGACCGCCTTCGCGTTCATCCTCGGTGTGCTGCCGCTGATGTTCTCGACAGGTGCCGGTGCAGCCAGCCGCCAGTCGATCGGCACCACCGTCTTTGGCGGCATGGTCGCAGCGACGATCCTGTCGCTGGTGTTCGTGCCGGTCTTCTACGCGGTGATCGAGCAGCTGCGCGAGCGCGGCAGCAAGAGCGAGCCTGTCGCCGAACCGACTGAACCAACTGCCGAACCCGCTTTCGAGCGATTGGCCGAAGCGGCCGAATAGAATTGGAGAATGATCATGCGTAAATGGAAAATTGCGTTGGGAGCGGCTGTTGCCGTGGGGGCGGTCTCGATGGCCAGCGTCCACTTGCTCGACATGGGAAATTTCGGCCTCAACGCCGGCACGGCAGGGGCGGCAACGCCTGAGTCCGCGGCGCCCGAGCCCGCGGCTTTTGTCATGCCGGTGCCAGTGGTGAGCGTCGTCAAGAAGACGATCCCGATCTATCTCGACTATGCCGCTCGCACCGAGCCGATCCGCAGCATCACGCTGCAGGCGCGCGTGCCGGGGTATCTGCAGGAGCAGGTCGCGCCCGACGGCAGCGATGTCAAGAAGGGCGACCTTCTCTACAAGATCGCTCCAGAGGATTTCCAGGCTGCCCTTGAACAGGCGAAGGCTCAGGTCCAGCGCGACGAGGCAACGCTCGACTATGCACGATCCAACCTTGGTCGCGGCACCGAGCTGGCCAAGAGCGGATACATCGCCAAGGATGCGTTCGACCAGCGCACCAGCAGCTTGCGCGAGGCCCAGGCATCACTCGCCGTCAACCAGGCGGCTGTGCGGACCGCCGAGCTCAATCTGAGCTATTCGGAAATCAAGGCGCCGTTCGCCGGGCGCGTCGGCCGCAACCAGGCCTCGGTCGGAACGCTGGTCAGCGTCGCCGGCACAGTGCTCAACACGCTGGTGCAGCTCGACCCGATCTATGTCACCTTCAATCCGAGCGAAACGGATCTGGCACAGATCGAGGAAGCCCGCGCGACGGGACCCATCGATGTCGACGTCCTGCTTCCCGGCGATACGGAACCGCGCCAGAGAGGTCAGCTCACCTTCATCGACAACACGGTCGATCGCTCGACCGGCACCATCACCGCACGCGCGACGATCGGCAATGCCAAGTTCACGCTGCTGCCGGGCCAATATGTTCGTGTCAGGCTGCATATCAAGCAGCAGCCAGATGCACTGATGGTGCCGCAGACGGCATTGGGATCGAGCCAACTCGGTAAGTATCTCTACGTCGTCGGCAAGGACAATACTGTCGACCAGCGCATTGTTTCGCTGGGGCCGACCAACGGCGACCTGGTGGCGATCTCGAGCGGCGTAGCGGAAGGCGACCAGGTGATAACAGGCAATCTGCAGAAGATCGGCCCGGGAATGCCTGTCTCGCCGCTGCCACAGAAACCTGCCACCTGATACCCCCCATCAGGCCCGGTCCAGCGGCGCCCCCGGCTATGCCGAGGGCGCCGTTTTGCTGAGCAGTTCGACAAGGCCGGCGACATCGGCACAGCTTCGAAGAATTGCTTGCCTATGCGCGCTGCCTCGAACAGTGTGCTTCAGAGGCGTCAAGGCCGATCGCGCCGGCCTGACGCGCAACCGGCCTGACGGCAGTTGAGCCCAGCGGACGATGCCGGTTGGCGGCTTCGTCAGGGCGTCACAGCGACGGACAGAAAAATTGCGGATCAAAACCATTAAGGCCTACCATGTCGTGCAGCCCTTTTTGGACGGGCCCTACCGCATGTCCAAGGGGCGTGTCGCCGACGCGTTCGACGCGGTGATCGTCGCCATCACCTCCGACAGCGGGCTGACCGGCTGGGGCGAGATGGCGCCGCTCGGCAATTTCTACTCGCCGGCATTCGCGGCCGGCACTCGCGCCGGCGTCATCGAAATTGCGCCGCATCTGCTCGGCCACGATCCTAGCGCCTTGGCCAGTATCGGCAGGCTGATGGACACGGTGTTCAAGGGCCATCCCTACATCAAATCGGCGCTCGACATGGCCTGCTCGGATCTCGCGGCACGCGCCGCCGACATACCGCTGGTGACGCTGCTCGGCGGGCGCGAGAGCGAGACGGCGGAACTCTACAAGGTCGTCACCCATGGCACCGTCGACGCGATGGCCGCACTGGCCAAGCGCATCGTCAGGGACGGGTTTCACCGGCTGCAGGTCAAGGTCGGCGGCAACGTCCATGACGACATCGAGCGCGTCACCGCGGTCGCCGCTTCAGTGCCGAGGGGCACCGTCATCTTCTGCGACGCCAATGCCGGCTGGACGCCCTATCAGGCGCGCCAGTTCGCTGACGCGACGCGCGCCATCGACTACACGTTCGAGCAGCCCTGCACCACGATCGACGAATGCATGTCGGTGCGCCGCTCGCTCGACAAGCCGATGGTGCTCGACGAATCCGTCGCCTCGCTGGACGACATGCTCGACATCCACCGCAAGGGGGCGGCCGACGGGCTGACGCTGAAGATCTCGCGGCTCGGCGGCGTGACCAGGACGCGCCAGATCCGCGACCTTGCCGTCGACCTGGGCTTCATGATCACCGTCGAGGACACCGGCGGCGCCGAGATCGACACATCAGCCATGGCGCATCTGTCGCTGTCGACGCCGGAGGAGCGCCGGCTGCACGCCATTGCCTTCCACGAATGGGTGACGGTGCGCACCGCATCGAACAAGCCGCCGGTTTCGGGCAGCCGCATGGGCATTCCGGACGGGCCGGGCCTCGGCATCGACGTTGTTCCCGACCTGCTTGGCGCGCCCTTCTTCGAGGTCGGCAGCTGACTGATATACTGGCATGCGCCAGCATTCCGGCTGGCGCTCTCTGTTGCGCGGCTTCGTCGCTGGCGATAGGCGCAGCGGCAGCTGAGCGGTCGTGAAACAGTTTTTTCGTCGCACTCGCTTGCTTGCGAGAAGGAATGTCACGGTCGTCGCCGCCTGCATCCCAAGAGATCACCGCCTTCTGCGCCCTCGCTGACCGCGCTGCCAAGCCGCAAGCCAAGGCTTGCACAAATTAAATCACAGAATGTTTGCGGGGACGGCTGCCGAATTGCCGGTTGAAATATTTTTCATTTGGAAATAGGAATGTTCAAAATGATGACTTCGACGCTGCGGCGCGTCAGGAACTGGAGGAAGCGACATGGCCCATCCGCAATTTGCAGCGGAACTTTTGCAGCGCGCTGAACAGCAGGGACCGATCACCATCGGGCTTGCCGGCGCCGGGCAGATGGGCACCGACATCGTCGTCCAGGTCGCGCTGATGCCGGGCATGCGGATCGGCGCCATTTCCGAGGTCAGGCCGCAGGCGGCGATCGATGCGGCGCTGCTCGCCGGCCACGACCGCTCGGATATCGTGCAGGCCGGCAATGCGGCGGCGATCGACCGCGCCATCGAGGCCGGCAAGATCGCGGTGACCGAAGATTTGCATGCGTTGGCTGCGGCCGGCCGCATCGACGTCATCATCGACGCGACAGGAAATCCCAACATCGGCACGCTGTTCGCGCTTGAAGTGATGAAGAACGGCAAGCATATCGTCATGCTCAACGTCGAGGCCGACATCACCATCGGCCGCTTCCTCAAGGAGGAGGCGCGCAAGGCCGGCGTCGTCTATACCGGTGCGGCCGGCGACGAGCCGGCCTGCACGCTGGAGATCATCGGCTTTGCCAGGAGCCTCGGCTTCAACATCATCGCCGCCGGCAAGGGCAAGAACAATCCGCTGAAGATCGACGCCATGCCGGCCGACTACGAGAAGGAGGCGGCCGAGCGCAACATGAATGCGCGCATGCTGGTCGAGTTCGTCGACGGCTCGAAGACGGCGATCGAGATGGTGGCGATCGCCAACGCCACCGGCCTGGTGCCCGACGTGCCGGGCATGCACGGCCCGACCGCGACGCTGGAGGAACTCGCCGGCGTGCTTTGCCCGCGCGAGGATGGCGGCGTGCTGCACCGCAAGGGCGTCGTCGACTATTCGATCGGCAAGGGCGTGGCGCCCGGCGTGTTCTGCATCATCGAGACCAGGCATCCGCGCGTGCTGGAGCGCATGATCGACCTCAAGGTCGGCAAGGGCCCGTATTTCACGATCTTCCGCCCCTATCATTTGACCAGCCTGGAAGTGCCGCTGTCGGCGGCGCGCGCCGTGGTCTACAAGCGCGCCGACATGGAGCCGCTCGACCATCCGGTCGCCGAGGCGGTGGCGGTCGCCAAGAGCGAGCTTGCCCCTGGCCAGTTGCTCGGCATGATCGGCGAGAACGACTATCGCGGCTTCGCCATGACCTGGGAGGACGCGCGCGCCCGCGGCGCCCTGCCGCTCGGCCTCGCCGAACGCGCCAAGGTGGTCAAGCCGGTCAAGACAGGCGATTTCCTCACCTATGAAAATTGTGTACCCGACGATTCGATGGTGATAACCCAGATCCGCCGTCGTCTCGACCAGTCGGACGGACGGTTCGTTACGAACGCCGCCTGATCCGCTGGATTCCCGCCTGATGGACGATGTCGTAATCGGGATCGACGCCTCGACCACGGCCGTGAAAGCGATTGCCTTCACGCGCGACGGCAAGGAGCTGTTCCAGGCGCGCGAAGCCTATCCGCTTTCAAATCCCAGGCCCGGCCATTTCGAGCAGGATGCCGAACATTGGTGGACCGCGCTGCTCGGCGCCTTGAAGCAGGTCGCTGAGGCGGTTGGCGCTGCCCGGGTGGCGGCGATCGCTATCGCCCACCAGCGCGAGACATTTGCGCTGATCGATCATGCCGGCAAGCCGCCCATTCCGGCGATCCTGTGGCTGGACGAGCGGGCGCGCCCGCAAGTCATCAGGCTTTCGGCGGAGCTCGGCCGCGAGACGATCCGCGACTGGAGCGGCAAGCCGCCGGACCCGACGCCGGCGCTCTATGCGATCGCCTGGCTTGCCGAGCACCAGCCGCAAGCGCTTGATGACGCGGCCGCACTCGTCGACGTGCACGGCTTCTTCGTCCACCGGCTGACCGGAAGTCTGGTCACCAGCACGGCAAGTGCGGATCCGCTCGGGCTGCTCGACGTCAAGAATGGCACTTGGCGTCCTGAACTCGTCGCGGCCGCAGGACTGCGCCCGGACCAGTTGCCGCGACTGGTCGCGCCCGGCGCGATCTGTGGCGGGCTTGGCGAAAGCGTGGCCCGGCTGATCGGGTTGAAGGCTGGCACGCCTGTTGTCGCCGGCGCCGGCGACGGCCAGGCGATGGGCCTTGGCATGGGCGTCTATGGCGAAGGCAAAAACTATCTTTCGCTCGGCTCGGGCATCGTCAGCGGCTGTTACTCCCATGGGATCACGACGTCGGACGCGTTTCGAACGCTGGTCTCGCCGACCGGCTCGGGCTTCATGCTGGAGACCGTGCTGCGCTCGGGCATGCAACTGGTCGACTGGATCGTTCGCACCACCGGCTCGCCGTCGGCTGCAGCCCTGGAGAATGCAGCGGTCGACGTTGCCGCCGGCAGCGAGGGCCTGCTCGTCTTGCCGTATTGGGCCGGTGTCATGAGCCCCTATTGGGACGGCGCGGCGCGCGGCGCCATTGTCGGCCTGTCGCTCGACCATGAGCCGAAGCACCTTTTTCGAGCGGTTCTGGAAGGCATCGCCTTCGAGCAGGCCATAGCCAGCGAGGCAATGGAAACTCAAGCAGCGGAAACCCAAGCGGCGAAAACGCAGGCCGGCGGCAAACCGGCGGCGATGATCGCCGCCGGCGGCGGCACCAACTGCGCCCTGCTGATGCGGATCATGGCAAGCGTGCTCGAGCGGCCGCTCTCCGTCTCGCCGGTCAACGAAGCCGCAGCGCTCGGCGCCGCCATGTTGGCGGCTTCCGCTATCGGATGGTTTGCCTCGTCTGAAACGGCGGCTGAGGCGATGGCCGCGCCGCCGACCAGGCATGTCGACCCCGTCGACGGCCTGGTCTCCAGTTACCGTGCGCGCAAGGCAATCTACCGCGACCTCTACCAGGCGACGCGCGAGACCCATGTGCGGCTCGGTGAAGTCGGGCAGGTTTAGCGGTTGAGCAGGCCCTTGGCGGCGTCCTCGTCGGTGATCAGAACCGATATCCTGGTGTTGGCAAGCGCCGCCCGCATGATGGCGATTTTTTCCTGCCCTCCCGAGACCAGGATGATGGCCGGGATGTCCGACAGGTCCTGCAGCGGATAGGCGCAGACCCGGCGGTTGACCTCATGGTCGACGAGATGGCCGTCGGCGTCGATGAAATGGCATAAAATATCGCCAACTGCGCCGGCCGCCTGAAGCTCTTCGAGTTCGCTGGGCTTGATGAAGCCGTAATTGGCGATCGGGCTGTCAGTGGAAAACGATCCGACGCTGAGCACGGCGATGTTTGCCCGGCGCGCGCGGAAGACGACGTCCTGAACGCTGCGCTGGCTCATGAAGGCTTCGCGCTGCTCCGGCCTGTCGGCATAGACCGGCACCGGCAGCAGAAAGCACTCGGCGCCGATCTTTTCGGCGAATTCCCAGGCGCTTTCGGTCGGGTTGAGCGGCTGGGCATGGGTGAGGCCGCCCAGCATGGAAACCACCGTCGTCCTGGCGATCGGCCGCCGCGGCAATTCATTGATGGCGAACTTCAGCGTGCGCCCCCAGCCCAGTGCGATGACATCGCCGGCATTCACATTGTCGGCCAGATAGGCGCCCGCGGCATGGCCGATCATCAGCGGCGCGTTGCTTCGGTCGGCGGCCGACGGCACCACAACGGCCTGGCTGAGCCCAAAACGCTGTTTTAGAGCCTCTTCCAGCACCAGGCATTCGACGACGCTGTCACGGATGCGGAACTGGACGACGCCCTCCTCACGCGCGGCGGACAGGATGCGATGCACCTTGATGCGGCCGATGCCGAGGATCTCCGAAATCCTCTCCTGCGTCAGACCCTCGACATAATAGTGCCACGCGGCACGCGCCTTCAGCTCGGCATCCGGGAAGCGCGAGGCCTTGTCATTGTCTGTCATCGCCATCTTTTTGCCCTCCCGCGGTCGTCTGAATCCTTAAATGCCATTCAAATGGCGTTATCCGACCAAACGACGCGAAATCGTGCTGTGCCCAGGATTCGAGATTCAGGACATCGACAGGATATCTCTACAACGTGAATGAAAGCCAAAATGGTCAACATTTACTTCGTCTTGGCCGTCCTGCCCTGCTCAAGCAGCCGACATGAATTCGCAGGATGCGACCGGACCTGAGAACGCGGCATTTCATGCCCTTTCGTAAGGCAAACCGGCTGGCGGCGCAAACCGGCGTGGAATGATGCGGCGGGCCTTGACAATTTTCCGACGAACAGTTTAGCTGAACAAAATTGCATATCAAAGATAAATTGTTCACAGGGAGGTGCCTGGTGAACAAGAGTGAGCCGACGACGCATCGCCGGATCGCTGATGGAGGAGACAAAATGGCTGTGAGCAACGGTGCAAGCGAGTTGAAGGCCGGCGCAAATGCACAGGCCGCGGCGGGCGCGAAGCTTTCGGCCCTGTTCGCCGGAACCATGGGACCGCTAATCGGGCTGGTGCTGCTGTGCCTTGCGCTGTCGCTGACCACCGACACGTTTCTGACTGTCCGCAACATCCTCAACGTGCTCGACCAGGTCACGGTGCTCGGCATCATGGCGATCGGCATGACGCTGGTCATCCTGATCGGTGGCATCGACCTGTCCGTCGGTTCCGTGCTGGCGCTCGCCGCCATGGTGATGGGCTTCGTCGCCCATCCCGACCACCTCAATCTCGGCATGCCTGCCGGCATCGTCACAGCGCTTGTCGTTGCTGGGCTTTGCGGGTTGGTTTCAGGCCTGCTCGTGACCGTCACCAAGCTGCCACCCTTCATCGCCACGCTGGCGATGATGTCGGTGGCGCGCGGTCTTGCCAACATGATCACCGACGGCTCGCAGATCATCGGCTTCCCCGACTGGTTCACCAGCCTGTCGATCATCCGCCATTTCGGCTTCCTGTCGGTCACCGTCGGCTTGATGATCGTTCTGGCCATCATCTTCGCGATCTTCCTCAACTATCGCGCGACCGGTCGCAGCCTCTACGCGATCGGCGGCAGCGCCGAGGTCGCCAGGCTGTCCGGCATACCGGTCAAGTCGCTGACCAACTGGGTCTATGCTGTCTGCGGCGTTCTGGCCGGGCTCGCCGGCATCGTGCTTGCGGCACGGCTTGATTCCGTCCAGCCGAGTTCCGGCTTCGGCTACGAGCTGGATACGATCGCGGCGGTGGTGATCGGCGGCGCCAGCCTGTCGGGCGGCGTCGGCTCGATCGGCGGCACCGCCATCGGCGTGCTCATCATCGGCGTGCTGCGCAACGGGCTGAACCTGCTTGGTGTGTCGCCCTTCATCCAGCAGGTGGTGATCGGCGTGGTGATCGCGCTGGCGGTGGCCACGGATACATGGCGGCGCAGAGCCCAATGAAGACTGGCGCGCAATGAAGAGTGGGGCGCATTAAAGAATTCACCCGGATGTCCGGGCGAACACGGATCGGTGATCCGAAACTGGAGTTGTTCGGCCAAGGGCGCCGTGATGCGCCGGCGGGACAGATTTGAACATCAACGGAGGAAACACATGCTGACCAAACGTTCATTGCTGCTTGCTGCCGCGGCCGTCGTTCCGCTGCTCGGACTGTCCGATATGGCCTCGGCCAAGGAGGCCAAGAAGCTTGGTCTTGCCGTCGCCAATTTGCAGGCCGATTTCTTCAACCAGATCAAGCAGTCCGTCGAGGCTTATGGCAAGGAAAAAGGCATCGAGATCGTCACCGTCGACGCCAAGGGCGATTCGGCGACCCAGGTCAGCCAGGTGCAGGACCTGATCACGCAAAACATCGATGCGCTGATCTACATCCCGGCCGGCGCCACCGCCGCCACCGTGCCGACCAAGACGGCCAAGGCTGCCGGCATCCCGGTCATCAATGTCGACCGCAACGCCGAGGGCGCACCCGGCGACACCTTCATCGCCACCAACAGCGTGGCATCGGCCAAGGCGGTTTGCGACTACATCGCCAAGCAGGCCGGCGGCAAGGGTGAGCTGATCATCATCCATGGCCAGAAAGGCACGACGCCCGAGGTCGACCGGTCGAAGGGCTGCGGCGAAGCGCTGAGCGCCTATCCCGACATCAAGGTGGTCGGCGAGCTATGGAGCGAAGGCTGGCACCAGGACGAGGGCTTCAAGCTGACGCAGGACCTGCTGCAGTCGCATCCCGACGTATCGATCGTCATCGGCCAGGCCGATGCGCTGGCGCTCGGTGCGGCGCAGGCGGTCAAGGTCGCCAATCCCGGCCACAAGGTCTGGATCGCCGGTTTCGACGGCGACGTGGCGGCGCTCAAGGCTCTGAAGGGCGGCGTTTTCGACGTGACCGCGACGCAGCAGACACAAGGCATGGGCCGGCTTTCGGTCGATGCGGCGATCAAGCTGGTGGCCGGCGAAACCGTTCCCGCAGAACAGCTGCAGGATGCGACGCTGACCACTAAGGACAACGTCGACCAGTTCATCGCCAAGCATCCTTAATATCAGGCATCCCTGATCCCAAAAGAGTCCGGCAGTTGACGAGCGGAACGATGTCCCTGGATCCCAGCCATACGCAGACCCCGCATCTGGGGCTCTTTGTCAGCGGCCTCTGCAAGAGCTACGGACCGGTGCAGGTCCTGGCCGATGCGAGCTTCGAGGTGCGGCCGGGAGAGGTCGTGGCGCTGCTTGGAGAAAATGGCGCCGGCAAGTCCACCGTTTCGAACATCATCGCCGGGTCGACCAAACCCGATGCCGGCAGCATCGCATGGCGGGGGAAGCCGTATTCCCCCGCCTCTCCCGCCGCGGCCATCGACGCCGGCGTCGGCATGATCCATCAGGAACTGAAGCTGCTGCCGGATCTGTCGGTCGCCGAGAACGTCTATGTCGGGCGCCTGCTGATGCGCGGCGGCCGCATCGACCGCGCGGCCATGAATACGCGGGCATCGGCCCAACTGAAGCGGCTCGGCCTCGATGTCTCGCCGGAACGCAAGGTGGGCACGCTGCGCATCGCCGCCCAGCAGCAAGTCGAGATCGCCAAGGCGCTGACGCTCAATGCCGAGCTTCTGATCTTCGACGAACCGACAGCGGCACTTGGCAGCGAGGAAACGGAGCTGTTGTTCAAGCAGATCCGCAAGCTCAAGGCGGAAGGCATGTCCTTCATCTATATCAGCCACCGGCTGGACGAGGTCGCTGAGATCGCCGACCGCGTCGTGGTGATGCGCGACGGGCGCATTGTCGCCCGCCACGAGCGCGCCGACGTTCCGGTGCGCACGATCGTCGAGCAGATGGTCGGCCGCAGCGTCGAGCGGATGTTCCCGCCGCTGTCGAAGCCGGGCAGCGAGGCGTTGCTCGAGGTCGAGAACCTGTCCTCGCCGGAACGCAGTTTTCAGAATGTCAGCTTTTCGGTAAGGGCCGGCGAAATCCTTGGCATCGCCGGGCTGATCGGCGCAGGCCGCACCGAGCTGGTGCGGGCGATTGCCGGCGCCGATCCGATTTCCTCGGGGTCGGTGCGTATCGCCGGCAAACCGGTGCACCTCACTGGCCCGGCGGCGGCGATCAAGGCCGGCGTCGTGCTGGTGCCGGAAGACCGCAAGGCGCAAGGCGTGGTGCTCGACCAGACCATCGGCGAGAATCTGGCGATCGGCAATTTCGACCATGTCGCGCCGAATGGCTGGGTGTTTCCCAAGGCGGTGCAGAAATTCGCCGAGGCCGGCATCGGCCGGCTCGGCGTCAAGGGCCGGCCTAACCAGGCGATCAGCAAGCTTTCCGGCGGCAACCAGCAGAAGGTGATCATCGCCAAATGGATCTCACGGCCGCCCAAGGTGTTCATCCTGGACGAGCCGACACGCGGCATCGACGTCGGCGCCCGCGCCGCGATCTACGATGTCATCGCCGAACTCGCCCGCTCCGGCATGGCGGTGGTGGTGGTGAGCTCCGACCTCGAGGAAGTGCTCGGCCTGTCGCATCGCGTGCTGGTGCTGAGCCGTGGCCGCCAGCGTGGCATTCTCGACCGCAGCGAAGCAAGCAACGTCGCCGTCATGGAGCTCGCCACAAGCTGAGGGCGGCATAAAGGATCGGAATAGAGCGCAGCAGGTGGTATCCTCCCAGGCACCGGACCGCGCGGGGCGCCAGTCAGGACTGGCGCCCCTTCCTCCCCAGGGCAGCGCCGGCGGCTCAACAGGAAAACATTTCGATGAAACTATTCGATCTTCATGGCGACGTTGCTCTCGTCACCGGCGCCGGCAGCGGCATCGGGCAAGCAATCGCCATCGGTCTGGCCGAGGCCGGCGCCGATATCGCCTGTTTCGGCCATGCCTCGAAGGGCGGGCTGGACGAGACCGCGCACAGGATCTCGGCGCTCGGCCGCAAGGCACTGGTGCTGACCGGCACAGTGACCTCAGAGGCCGATTTGGCAGCGGCGATCGAACGCACGGAGAAGGAACTCGGCGCGCTGACCATCGCCGTCAACAATGCCGGCGTCGCCGGGGCCGAGCCGGCCGAGACGCTGTCGCTGGAGAAATGGCAGAAGCTCTACGACGTCAATGTCAGCGGCGTGTTCCTGTCCTGCCAGGCCGAAGCGCGCTTAATGCTGACGCGGCGCAAGGGCTCGATCATCAACATCGCCTCGATGTCGGGCTCGATCGTCAATCGCGGCCTGACCCAGGCGCACTATAATTCGTCGAAGGCCGCCGTCATCCACATGTCCAGGAGTCTCGCCATGGAATGGGCCGATCGCGGCCTGCGCGTCAACGTCGTCAGCCCCGGCTACACGCTGACGCCGATGAACAAGCGGCCGGAGGTCGCCGACCAGGTCAGGATCTTCGAGCGCGACACGCCGATGGGGCGCATGGCGGCGCCGGAAGAGATGGTCGGCCCGACCGTGTTCCTGGCCAGCCGCGCCTCGAGTTTCGTAACCGGCATCGACCTGATCGTCGATGGCGGCTTCGTCTGCTGGTAGGAGAGAACATGCAGAACCGGTTCGAGGGAAAGACGGCGGTCATCACCGGCGCCAGCGGCGGCATTGGCGCGGCCATGGCCAGGCGCTTCGCGGCTGAGGGTGCTGCTGTCGTCGTCAGCGCCATCGACCCGCGCGTCGACGAGGTCGCCGCCGGACTGAAGGCGGAGGGCGCCAAGGTCGCATCGCTGCGTATGGACGTGACCAGGAAGGACGAGGTCGCCGCCCTCTACGATCTGGCCGAACAGCAGTTCGGCCGCGTCGACATCTCCGTGCAGAATGCCGGCGTCATCACCATCGCCAGGATCGAGGCGATGACCGAGGCCGAATGGGACAAGGTGATGGCGGTCAACACCAAGGGCGTGTTCCTGTGCTGCCAGGAGGCGATCGCGCGCATCCGCAAGCATGGCGACGGCGGCCGGCTGATCAACACCGCTTCCGGCCAGGCGCGCCAGGGTTTTATCTACACGCCGCACTATGCCGCCTCGAAATTCGGCGTCGTCGGCATCACCCAGAGCCTCGCCAAGGAAGTGGCCAAGGAGAAGATCACCGTCAACGCGATCTGTCCCGGCATCATCGATACCGACATGTGGGCCTACAACGACGCGGCATGGGGCAGACTGATGGGCGACTACAAGCCGGGTGAGTTGATGGCCGAATGGGTGAAGAACATCCCGATGGGCCGCGCCGGCAGCGGCGAGGATGTTTCGGGCCTGGTCAGCTTCCTGGCCAGCAACGACGCCGCCTACATCACCGGCCAGACGATCAATGTCGATGGCGGCCTGATCATGTCGTGAGGCGCCACCGCTTCTTGCCTTCTCCCCTTGTGGGAGAAGGTGGATCGGCGCGCAGCGCCGAGACGGATGAGGGGTGTTGGCCGACCCTCGCGGAGCCTGTTCTCGGGCTTGCCGGAGGCAAGACCCGTGGGCGAGGCCACCTTCTCCCACAAGGGGAGAAGGAAGAGGCGCATTAGCCGTTGCGCGACATGAATGTTGGTATATATAATTTCATCTCATGAAAATGGCTTCGGCGACTGCCGAGAGCCGACAGCATGGGACCTTGATGGCTCGCAAGCTTGAGGGCGCCGCAAGAGCGGCGATCGATCTGCGGATCACTGCTTCGGCAGCACGGCAGCCATGACGCGGTCGCACGACCTCTTCATCGAATTGGGCATCATTCCCGTCTGCGCCTACTTCAGCGCCGACAGCAATTTGCTGCCAATGGACTTGCGCAACGACCAGCTTTTCCAACACAATCAAAAAGACGCAAGAAGGGAACGAACGATAACTTCCACCAGAGCTTGACAGGAGCACAGGCATGTCACTTCGGAGTTTGATTTCGAGATTATCAATGGGAGCCTTAACACTTGCCGCGGCAAGTGCACTGACGCCTTCGGCCCAAGCGGCGGCGCCAGAATCGAACGACCCTATCAAGATCGCGCTGTTCGACTGGACCAGCGTCAATCTGAACGCAAAGATCCTCGGCGGCATTCTTGAAAAGCTGGGATACACGGTCGAGTATCCGACCGCCGATTATCTCTCCAGCCTGACCACCGGCCTTACCAATGGCGATCTCGCCGTCGCCATGGAATTCTGGGACACGACGGCCGGCGAAGCCATGAAGGCCTCGGATGCGACCGGGCAGACCGAACGCCTCGGCCCGCTCGGGCCCAAGGCCAAGGAAGAATGGTGGTATCCCGAATACATGAAGGAAAAATGCCCGGGCCTGCCGAACTGGGAGGCGCTGAAGGACCCGAAATGCGCCGAGGCCTTCTCGACCGCCGAAACGGCGCCGAACGGCCGCTATCTCGGCGGCCCGGTGACATGGGAAGGTTTTGACGACGAGCGTGCCGCGGCGCTGAACCTGCCCTTCACCGTCATCCATGCCGGCACCGACGCGGCGATGTTCGCCGAGCTGGATTCGGCCTATCAGCGCAAGGCGCCGATCATGCTGTGGGTCTATTCGCCGCATTGGGCGCCGGCCAAGTACAAGGGCGAATGGGTCGAATTCCCCGACTATACGCCGGAATGCTACACCGATCCGAAATGGGGTGTGAACCCCGAGGCAAAGTATGACTGCGGCAAGCCGCATGGCGAGATCTGGAAATATTCCTGGGCCGGCATGAAGGACAAATGGCCGGTCGCCTACAAGGTCGCGAAGAACTACACGATCGACACCGACGAGCTCAACAAGATGAGCGGCCAGATCGATCTCGAAGGCAAGACGCCGGAAGACGTCGCCGCCGCCTGGATCGCCGCCCACGAAGCCGACTGGAAAGCCTGGGCCGAGTGATCGTTCCAACTGGAAACTGCGAGACCCGGCTGTTGATCAGCCGGGTATCTACTCCGTTCCAGGAGAAGGTTCGCGCATATGAGGCCCCCTCATCCGGCCCTTCGGGCCACCTTCTCCCCACGGGAGAAGAGGTCGCTAGAGCCGGCATTTGCCTCTTCTCCCCAGCGGGGAGAAGGTGGCCGCGAAGCGGCCGGATGAGGGGTCTTTGCCGAAGCGATTTCCTTGGATTCCAGAAGGACGACTGCATGGCCGATACGACTGAACAGGTGCCGCAAACGGCAGGCACGCCGAAGGATGCCCGACCGATAAAACTTGCCTGCCGCAACGTCTGGAAGCTGTTCGGCGCGAACGCGGCCAATTTCATCCGCCAGCGCGACGGCAAGGCCAGCATGGCGGAGGTCGCCGCGGCCGGGCTGGTCGGCGCGGTGCGCGCCGTCGACCTCGAAATCCGCCAGGGCGAGATCTTCATCATCATGGGGCTTTCGGGGTCGGGCAAGTCGACGCTGGTGCGCTGCATGTCGCGGCTGGTCGAGCCGACGCATGGCAAGGTCGAGTTCGAGGGCAAGGATCTCCTGAAAATCTCCGATGCCGCGCTGATCGAGCTGCGGCGCCACCGCATGGGCATGGTGTTCCAGAATTTCGCCCTGCTGCCGCATCTGAATGTGCTGGAGAACATCGCCTTTCCACTGGGCATCCAAGGGCAGGACCGGCCGACGCGCGAGAAGCGCGCGCGCGAAGTGATCGAGCTTGTCGGCCTGCGCGGCCGCGAGCATTTCTATCCGCGTGAGCTTTCCGGCGGCCAGCAGCAGCGTGTCGGCATCGCCCGCAGCCTCGCCACCAAGCCGGAAATCTGGTTTCTCGACGAGCCGTTCTCGGCGCTCGATCCGCTGATCCGCCGCGAGATGCAAGACGAATTGATGCGGCTGCAGACCATGCTGCACAAGACCATCGTCTTCATCACCCATGATTTCGACGAGGCCATCCGGCTGGCCGACCGCATCGCCATCATGAAGGACGGCGAGGTCATCCAGATCGGCACCCCGGAACAGCTGGTGGTCAACCCGGCGACCGACTATGTCGCCGAGTTCACCCGCGACGTCGACCGCGCCAAGGTGATCTCGGCGCGAAGCCTGATGCGCGCCTGCGCCGGCGCCGAGCATGGCGGCGTGGTCGCGCCGGATGCCAAGATATCGAGTTTTTCGGCTGATATCGTCTCGGCCGGCAAGCCGTTCGCCGTCGTCAATGGCACCGGCAAGCCGATCGGCGAAGTCACGCCGCAAGCCGTGATCGATCTTCTGGCCGGCATCGAGCGTTCCGAGGCCAATGCATGACGGTGACGGCAAGCGCCAGCGAGGCGAGATCGCGGCCGGTTCAGCTCTGGCTGGTGGTCTGGGCCTGCGCCCTTGCCGCCGTGCTTGCCGTGTTCCTGCTGCAGGACAGGCTGCCCTGGGCGGTCAACTATCCGGCCGGCGCAATCATTCCGGTCGCCGACTGGGTCAGCGCGCTGATGAGTTGGGTGAAGTCGAACTTCTCCTGGCTGACGCGCTCGATCACCGCGGCGCTCGGCGTGCCGCTCGATTTTGCGCTCGGTCTGCTCGCCAAGAATTTCAAGATCGGCCATGGCGCCGACATGCTCGTCCTGCCGCGCCTGTCCTGGGTCGGTGTCTGCATCGCCGCATTCCTGGCCGGACGTGCCGCCGGTGGCTGGAAGCTCGGCGCGCTGGTCGGCGGCTGTTTCCTCTACATCGCGCTGTTCGGCCAGTGGACCAGCGCCATGCTGACGCTCGGGCTGATCTCCATCGCCGTGCCGTTCTGCATCGTCACCGGTTTGTTCGTCGGCATCTGGGCGTGGCGCCAGCCATGGGCGGAGAGGCTGCTGATCTCCCCTGCCCTCGATCTGATGCAGACCATCCCGACCTTCGCCTATCTGATTCCGATGCTTCTTCTGTTCGGCAACAGTTCGGTTTCGGCGATGATCGCGACGGCCATTTTCGCGACGCCGCCGATGGTGCGCGCGACGATGCTGGGGCTGTCGCGGGTGCCGTCCGAGATCGACGATTTCAGCGAGATGGCCGGCTGCACGGCGCGCCAGAAACTGTGGCGCGTGCTGCTGCCTTCGGCGCGTCCGACATTGATGGTCGGCGTCAACCAGGTCATCATGCTGGCGCTCAATATGGTGATCATCGCTTCGATGATCGGCGCCGGCGGCCTCGGCTACGACGTGCTGTTGGCGCTCAGGGCGCTAAAAGTCGGCGAGGCGATGGAAGCCGGCCTTGCCATAGTGGCGCTGGCAATCGCGCTCGACCGGCTGAGCCAGGCGATCGCGCGCAATCACGCGAAGGGCCATGTCTATCAGGAGGTCAGCCCGAGCTTCTGGCGGCGCTACCCCAATCTGACGCTGGCCGTCGCCATCCTTGCCGTCACGACACTGCTTGGTCTGTTCGTGCCGGCCTTCGCCGCGGTGCCAAAGGCGATCACCTTCACCACCGCGCCGATGTGGAAGACAGCGGTGAGCTGGATCACGATCAACTTCTTCGACACGATCGAAGCCTTCCGCGTGGCGCTGATCCTCAATATGCTGAACCCGGTGCGCGCCTTCTGCGAGGGTTTTCCGTGGCTGGGCGCGGTGTTCCTGCTCGGCCTTGCCGGCTACCAGCTCGGCGGCCTGCGCCTCGCTGCCCTGGTCGCGGCGCTGACCGTCTTCTGCGCGGTGACCGGCCTCTGGGAAAAGACCATGGCGACGGTCTACCTCTGCGGCATCTCGGCCTTCATCGCCTGCCTGATCGGCATTCCGATCGGGTTGATGGCATCGCGCAGCGACCGTGTCGAGAAGATCGTCACCCCTGTTATCGACACGCTGCAGGTGCTGCCGTCGTTCTGCTTCATCATCCCGGTGGTGATGCTGTTCAGAGTGGGCGACGTGACGGCGATGATCGCGACCGTCGCCTTTGCCGTAGTGCCGGCCATCCGCTACACCAATCACGGCCTCAGGCAGGTGCCGACGGCGCTGATCGAGGCGGCAAAGGTGTCGGGCTGCACCAAGCGCCAGACGTTCCTGCGGGTGCAACTGCCGCTGGCGTTGCCTGAGATCATGCTCGGCGTCAACCAGACCATCCTGATGGCGCTGGCGATGATCATCATCTGCGCCATGGTCGGCACCCGCGATCTCGGCCAGGAGGTGTTCATCGCGCTGTCCAAGGCCGATTCAGGCCGCGGCATCGTCGCGGGCCTCGCCATCGCCTTCATCGGCATCGTCGCCGACCGGCTGTTCAACGCCTGGACGGCCAAGGCACGGGCAAGGCTGGGATAGCCGTGAAATAGTGGATCGCGCGTCCTACCTTCGTCTTGCCCAAAATGCGTCCCAAGCTGGCTTCATGCTGAAGCGCCCCACCGTGATTCTCGCCTTTCTCCTCATCCTTTCCGTCGCTGCTCACGCTGCCGACGGCCTGGAGCAGCGGCTTGGAAAGCTGCTTGACGAGGCCGAGCACCTGGCGCCGCTGCGCACGGTTGCCATCGCGCATCAGGGTGCGGTGGTGGCTGAGCGCGGTTTTCGCGGCCACTCCCCGGCACGTCCGGCCAACATAAAATCCGCCTCCAAGTCGATCATCTCGGCGCTCGTCGGCATCGCCATCGACAAGGGCGTGCTGCAAGGCACTGACCAGAAGATCGCTCCGCTTCTTCAGGCCAACCTGCCAGCCGACGCGGATCCGCGTCTCCAGCAGGTTACGATCGGTCATCTGCTTTCCATGCAGGCGGGGCTCGGTCGGACCTCAGGCCCAAACTACGGGCGCTGGGTGGCAAGCGACAACTGGGTGCGGGCAGCGCTCGCCATGCCTTTCGACGACGAACCGGGCGGTACCATGCTCTATTCCACCGGCTCGACGCATCTGCTTTCGGCGATCCTGACGCGGCGGACCGGCCGCTCGACGCTGGAACTGGCGCGCGAATGGCTGGGGCCGCAGCAGGGCTTTTCCATCGCCGCCTGGGACCGCGACCCACAGGGCATCTATCTCGGCGGCAACCAGATGGCGATGAGCCCGCGCTCGCTGCTGGCCTTTGGCGAGCTCTACCGCAGCGGCGGGAAGAGCCGCAGCGGACGGCAGCTCGTGCCGGCCGATTGGATCAAGCTCTCCTGGCAGCCACGCACCGCCTCGCGTTTCACCGGTGACGGTTATGGCTATGGTTGGTTCATCCGTCAGATCGCGGGCGAAACGGTCTTCTACGGCTGGGGCTATGGCGGGCAGATGGTCTATGTCGTGCCCGGGCGCGCGTTGACCGTGGTCATGACTTCAGATGAAAACGGCCCCGCCGGCCGCAGCGGCCACCGCGACGATCTCCATGCCCTGCTCGGCCGGATCATCGAGGCGACGAAAGAGGTGCGCGAGGCGCGCAGCTAGTGCATGCGCGCAAAAGTGAGTGGCGAGGAATCCGCTACTCCGCCGCGACGCCTTTCACCTCGAGATAGGATTCCATCGAATCGTCCATCGCCTGCAGCCAGGGCGTATGGTGCAGCGGCGCCATCGTGCCGGTCATCAGCGAGCGGTAGGCGTGGTCGCGGAAACCCATGATGTTCTCCACCTTGTGGTGCTCCCATTCCATGAAGGTCTGATTGACAGCCTCGACGTCGAAGCCCGGGTAATCGGTCTGCTCCATCAGCTCCCTGGTGTAGTCGCCCTGGAACCAGATCATCTGCTCGGCGTCTTCCAGCGTTTCCTCACGCGCCCGCCATTTCGCGCCATGTTCGGCCATCGCCTCGGCCGAGGGCAGTTTTATCCGACCTATGATGACGTCACGGGCGAACCAGGCCTGCGCGTCGAACATGTTGAAGGTGTAGAACTGGTCCTGCATGCCGATATAGGACAGCTGCGGGTTCTTCTCCCAGACGACGCCCTCAAAAAGCCCGTCCGGCCACATCCGGTTGGCGGTCTTGAGCTTCAGATCTTCGGTCAGGAACGGGAAGGAGTGGAGGTAGCCGGTACACAGGATGATGGCGTCGACGTCCCTGGTACTGCCGTCCTTGAAATGCGCGGTCTTGCCGACGACCTTCTGCAGCAGCGGCACTTCCTGCCAGTTGTCAGGCCATTTGAAACCCATCGGCTTCGAGCGGTAGCTGGAGGTGATCGATCTGGCGCCGTATTTGTAGCATTGCGAGCCGATGTCCTCGGCCGAATAGGAGCGGCCGATGATCAGGATGTCTTTATCCTTGAATTCCATGGCGTCGCGGAAATCATGGCTGTGCAGGATGCGGCCGTTGAAGGTCGAAAAACCCTCGAAATAGGGAACGTTGGGCACGGAAAAATGCCCCGAGGCGACGACGACGTTGTCGAACTCCTCCGAATAGGTGACGTCGTTGCTGCGGTCATGCGCGGTGACGGTGAACTTTTTCGTCGCGTCGGAGAACGTCACCATGCGCACCGGGCTGTTGAAGCGCACCCATTGGCGCACCTCGGATTTTTCGACGCGGCCCTTGATGTAGTCCCACAGCACGGCGCGCGGTGGGTAGGAGCCGATCGGCCGGCCAAAGTGCTCCTCGAACGTGTAGTCGGCGAATTCGAGGCATTCCTTCGGCCCGTTCGACCAGAGGTAGCGGTACATCGAGCCGTGCACCGGGTCGCCATGCTCGTCGAGGCCGGTGCGCCAGGTGTAGTTCCACAGGCCGCCCCAGTCGGACTGCTTTTCGAAGCAGACGATTTCCGGAATATCCGCGCCGTTGTCGGCTGCCGACTTGAAGGCTCGAAGCTGGGCCATGCCGGACGGTCCGGCTCCGATGACGGCAACACGACTTTTCATTGCGAGCCTCCCGGTCTCATTTCCCTAACGAAACAAATTTCACTGACAGGACAGTAATTGCCCCTTCGATGCTGTCAACAGGCCTTCTGCCGAAACGACGGTTCACCCGATTGGATTTTCGGCAAAAGCGCTGATGGCGGAAACTCCGAGAGAGCGTGCCATTCGAGTTAAAGTGGCTTGCTGTCACTGTTGCGCTCTGTATCCGCAGCGAATACGTTCACCCCGAGTGAAATAAATTTTGCAGACGGGGTGGCGACATGGCGAAGAAGGCTTCCAGTTTCAGGAATGGGGCAGCCGCCGCCAAGGCCAAGCCATCGCCGAAAAGCGTGGCAACGATCCGGACGCCGCTGACCCAGGACCCGCACGCCGTTCGCGACACCCGCGAAAAGGTCCTCGAGGTCGCGATCGGCCGCGAGGTGCGCGCGTTTCGCAAGAAACTCGGCATCACCGTTGCCGATCTTGCCGCAGCCACCGACATTTCGCTTGGCATGCTGTCGAAGATCGAAAACGGCATCACCTCGCCGTCGCTGACCACCTTGCAGGCGCTGTCGCGGGCGCTCGGCGTTCCGGTCACCGCCTTCTTCCGCCGTTTCGAGGAAGAGCGCAGCGCCGTCTTCGTCAGGGCCGGCGAAGGCCTCGACGTCGAGCGCCGCGGCACGCGCGCCGGCCACCAGTACAATCTGCTCGGCCATATCGGCTCCAACACCAGCGGCGTCGTCGTCGAACCCTATCTGATCACGCTGACCGAGGATTCTGATGTGTTTCCGACTTTTCAGCACGAGGGCATGGAGTTCCTCTACATGCTCGAAGGCGAGGTGGTTTACCGGCACGGCAGCAATCTCTATCCGATGAAACCCGGCGACAGCCTGTTCTTCGACGCCGACGCGCCGCACGGGCCGGAGGTGCTGACCGTCCTGCCGATGCGCTATCTCTCGATCATCTGCTATCCGCAGGCCAGCGCCGGTTGAGCGGGACGCAAGCAGCCCCCCTCACCCGGATTGCCAACCGAATTGCGAAGGGCAATTCGGGGCAATCCGACCTCTCCCCAAGGGGAGAGGAGTTTGGCCGCGCCGGTGCCTACCTCTTCTCCCCAGCGGGGAGAAGGTGGCCGCGAAGCGGCCGGATGAAGGGGACTTGCTTAATCCGGCCCGAAGCCCGGCGATGTCGGGCTGCCGTCGTCGAGCTTCGACAGCCACTCGACCAGCGTCGCGCGATAGCGCGTCAAGCCTTTGTAATTGGCGAGTTCTTCGGGCAGGTCGCGAATGACGCGATGCAGGCGCCGCGCCCATATCGGCTGCGTCACCAGCTCGTCCATCTTGATCAGGTAGCAGCGGATCGGGAACACGATGCCGTTCGAGCGCGGCAGCCGCCAGAAGCTTTGCAGCTCAACGCGCAGGTGGACCTTGTCGCCGACGTTTTCGGACGTCACCGTCGTCCGGTCCGGACCCCATTTATGATAATTTTCCGGACTGGTGTCGAGGCGCGGATTGATGGTCATCGTCCAGTTCAGCCGCCGCGCCGGCTTGCCCTGCTGGATGTTGGTGAGGAATTTTAGCGCCCGGGTGAAAATCCCCTTCTCATGCGCCAGCGGCACCGGCGCGTGCCATTCGAAGAAGTTCATGCCGATGTCGAAATCCAGCGACCAGTCGGCCTGGGTGGTGACCATGCCGGCATCCATCCACAGATTGCCGTCACGCTGGTCGAGGATGCAGAAATCGCCCTGGCTTTGCCGCGTGATGTATTCCATCGGTCCGTAGGGCAGCGTCGAGACATCGCCGAAGGTGAAGCTGTCGTCGATGCCGAGCGGCCGGTTGATCCAGCGCCATTTGTCGCCGTCGCGCGTCAGCGTGAAATGCTCGGGATAGCCCAGCGCCTGCTGTTCCATCAGAAGTTCGAGCAGGTCCCAGCCGGCCAGCGTCATGTGCGGCAGCGACTGGCAGCGCAGCGGGTCTTCCGCCAGCACCAGCGCGCGGTCCTGCATCTCGGAGACATAGTGCTCGTCGACGTCGATCAGGTTTTCGAGCGCGCTGCCCTTCGGTCCGACGACGTGCGGCTCGATGTTGACCGCATACATGTAGCTGTCCTCGTGGAACGGGAACGGGAACCGCCTGATGTGCTCCGGGCTGTTCCTGAAGGTGAAGTCGTTACGGAACGTTTCGTTACGAAAGGTGATGCCCAGGCTCGCCTCCTATCTTTCCAGAACCAGCGACCTGCCCTCGAAGCGCGAGACGCAAGGCATGATCTTCTTGCCGCAACGGTGCTCTTCCTCGCTCAGCCAGTGGTCGTTGTGGATGAAGTTGCCGTCATGCGCGATGACATTGGTCTCGCACTGACCGCAGACGCCGCCGCGGCAGAGATAGGGCGGATCGACGCCTGCCGCCTCGATCGCCTCGAGCAGGCTCTGCTGCTCGCCGACGCGGATGGTCTTGCCGCTGACCGCCAGCGTCACCTCGAACGGGGCACCGGGCTGCGGGGCGGCAAAATGCTCGAAATGCACGGTTTCCGCCGGCCAGCCCAGCGCAGCGGCGCGATCGCGCACCCAGCCGATCATGCCCGACGGGCCGCAGACGTAGAGATGCGTGCCGAGCGGCTGCGACGACAGCAGCCGGTCGAGCTCGATGCGCTCGTCGCGATCGTCGTGATAGAGCCTGACCCGGCGGTCGTAGCGCTCCCTGAGCACATCGGCATAGGTGCCGAGCGAGGCGGTGCGGCAGGTGTAATGCAGCTCGAAATTGCCGCCATCCGCCGCCAGCTGCGCGGTCTGCGCCATGAACGGCGTGATGCCGATGCCGCCGGCCAGCATCAAATGTTTCCTCGCGCGCAGGTCGAGCGAGAACAGATTGACCGGATAGCTGATCACCATCTCATGGCCGGGCTTGACAGTGCTGTGCATGAACAGCGAGCCGCCGCGGCCGGCGTCGTCGCGGCGCACCGAGATGGTGTACTCGCGCGTGTCGAGCGGCGAGCCCATCAGCGAATAGGGATTGAGCCTGGTCCGCTCGCCGTCGCGCATCTCCACCACAACATGGGCGCCGCCGGAGAATGTCGGCAAAAGCTGCCCGTCGCGCCGGCGGAAATGGAAGCGCGTCACCAGTTCGTTGACCGGGACGACATCGCTCACCACGATGTCAAGCTTGGTGGTGCCGGTGCTCATCGAAAGATCTCCTCCGCCGGAGGAATTTCGCTGCGGTCTTCCGCGTTGATGCAGACGCCCTGGAATGCGGCGAGGCGCCTGGAATAGTGATCGCGTACCAGAAGAAGCAGGCCACAATGCGAGCAGGTCGCCGGCTGCGTCGTCACGTTTTCGGTGATGCCCTTGCAATGGACGCATTGGACGCGGCGCGCCAGCGAGCCGCGATGCTCGGTCTGGATCGACGTGTGGTCGATGCCGGCTTCGAGCGCCGCCTGCATCGCCTGACCGATCAGCCCCTCGGTGCCGGCGAGATAGAGGCGCAGGCCCATATGCGCGTTGGCCAGCGTCTGCTTCAGCCGCGGCAGGGCGCTGGCGAAGGAAGGCCCCTGATAGAGCTGGGCCGGCTTCAGCGCTTCGAGCGCGGCGACATGCTGGCCCTCATTGCCGGGGATGAAAATAATATGGGCATCGGCAAAAAAACCGTCGGGCGCCTTGCGGGCCAAGTCCGTTATCGCTAGCGCGCCGTCTGCATCGGCCACGAAAAGATGGTGCTTGCCGGGCTGCGGCGACAGGGTTCCGTAGACCGGCCGGCTGATGATGCTTTTCGCTGCCATCCTCTCAGTATGCCTCAGCCTTTTGCCGTGCGCTTGGTCTTCTTCGGATCGTCGAATGGAAGCGGCTCGGCCGTTGCGCTGATGGCGCCGCTCTGGTTGCGGATCTCGAGCCGGGTGCCCTTGACGGCGCAGTCGACGTCGAGCCGGGCAATGCCCATCGATTTCTGGACCAGCGGCGAATACATGGCGCAGGTCACCACGCCGACCCTTTTGCCGTCGCGATAGACCGGTGCGCCCTCGTCGGCCGGCTCCTTGCCTTCGAGCAGCACGCCGAAGATCTTGAAGCGTTCCTTGCCCTTGAGGCGGTAGTGCTCCTCGGCGCCGCGAAACCCTGTCTTGCCGGGGCTGACGGTAAAATCGAGGCCGAGTTCCCACAGCGTGTCGCCGGGGCCTTCGTTCTCGAACGGATATTTCTGCGAATTGTCGTAGGGGTAGAACAGGAGGTAGCTCTCGACGCGCAGCATGTCGAGCGTGGTGAACCGGCACGGGATGATGCCGGCGCTCTTGCCCTCGTCGAGGATGGTGTCCCAGATCGTGCCGGCATCCTGGCCACGGCAGAAGATCTCGTAGCCGCGTTCGCCGGTGTAGCCGGTGCGCGAGATCATCACCGGAAAACCGAACAGCCGGGTCTGCATGTGATGGAAATAGGCGAGGTCGCGTATGCCAGGCACATGCTTGGCCAGGTAGTCGACTGATATCGGTCCCTGCAGCGAAAGGTCGTGCAGATTGTCGTCGAAGCGCAGCGAGACATCGCGGCCCATGGCGGCGCGCTGCAACTCCTCATGGCCGGTGCCCGAACCATGCACAACTATCCAGGCATTCGGACCGGTCCGGTAGAGGATGCAATCGTCGGTGAACTTGCCGGCCTCGTTGAGCATGCAGGCATAAGCCGACTTGCCGGGATATATTTTCTCGACGTCGCGCGTCGTGGCGAGGTCGATCAGGTGCGAGGCATGCGGCCCGGTGATGTGGACCTTTTTCAGGCCCGACACGTCCATCAGCCCGGCCTTGGTGCGGATGGCGATGTACTCCTCGTCGGCGTCCTTGTCGTAGGTCCAGGCGGTGCCCATCCCGCTCCAGTCTTCGAGCTTCGAACCGAGCGCACGATGGCGATCCGCCAAGGTCGAAAATCTCCAGGATGCGGTCATGGACTTGCTTCTCCTCACAAGATTGCCGGCGTTCGCCGCTCAAGGGCACTGAGGCCATGCGACGGTCCGCGCCATATTGACTCAAAACTCCAAAAGCGCGCAATACTAAGATGCAAAAAGTTTTACTGAGAGGCAAGGAACGCAACTGAACGGAGGGGACATGCAATGGAAGGGAATCTCAACGCTCTAACGACCATTTTCACGGAGTTCTATTACTGGGTGACCATCGTCATGATGTTCCTGATCCATGTCGGGTTCTGCATGTACGAGGTCGGCGTGTCGCGTAGGCGCAATCATCTGAAAACGCTGATGAAAAACGCGATGGCGATTCCGCTCGTCACGATCACCTTCTATTTTTTCGGCTGGTGGATCTATTTCGGCTTCCCCAACGGGCCGGGCATCGCCGGCGGACTTGTCACCGCACCATTTGCCGAACCATGGAATCCGCTGATGGGCACCCACCTCTCCGGTGTCAATCCGGGCGAGACGGGGGTCACCCCTACCGACGCCGCGCTGTGGCATCGCCTCAACGGCGTGTTCTGGGGCGCCTTTCTGCTGTTTTCCATCACGACGGCGTCGATCATCTCGGGCTCGATCATAGAGCGCGCGCGCTCAGGCGCGTTCTGGATCGTCGCGGTCCTGATCGGCTCGGTCCTGTGGATCCTCGACGCGTCCTGGGGCTGGCATCCGCAAGGCTGGATGGTGAAACTCTGGGGCTACCATGATGCGTATGCATCGGGGGTCGTGCACGCGATCGCCGGCGGAGCGGCGCTCGCTTTTCTCATCGTGCTCGGCCCGCGCATCGGCAAGTTCAGGCCCGACGGCACGGCGCGCGACATCCCGCCCCACAATGTCTGGCTGGTCACGATCGGCCTGTTCCTGATCTTCACCGGCTTCTGGGGCTTCTATGCCGCGTGCAACATTCCGCTGATCAGCCCGGCCACGATTGCTGGCCAGATCACCGGCGAGACCTGGACGGCGACCAATATCTATCTCGCGCCGACGACGCTCTCGGCGATCACCTTCAACTTCCTGATGTCGCTGTCGGGCGGCATGCTGGCCGGCTACATCGTCTCGAAAGGCGACCCGTTCTGGACGTTCTCGATGGGGCTTTGCGGCATTATCTCCGCCTCGGCCGGCAACGACCTTTATCACCCGATCCAGGCGATGCTGATCGGCGCGATCGTCCCGAGCATCTGCTACAAGCTGCACTATTTCGTCGAGCGTCGCTTCAAGATCGACGATGCGGTCGGCGCCGTTGCGGTGCACGGTTATGGCGGCTTCCTCGGCGTCGTGGTGGCGGGCTTCATGCTGTGGGGACAGCCGTCCTCGCCCTATGAGGGCTTCGCGCACATCAACCCGCTCGGCAATTTCGCTGGTGCGGTGCTGATGTTCGCGCTCGGCTTCGTCCCGACCTTCGTCGTCTGCAAGATCCTCAACAGCATGAACCTGCTGCGCGTACCGAAAAAGGTCGAACTCGAGGGCGTCGACTTTGCCCTCAACCATGCGTTCGAGGCGTCGGTCCGCGAACTGGGAACCGCCGAAAAGGCCATGATCAAATAGTCAACCGACAACTAGTCAACCGACAGGGAGAACCGCAATGTCGACCAATGGAATGGAAAGCTGGGCCGTGGACCTCAAGGACATCGGCGCGATCTACCCTTTCCAGGGTTCTGAAGTGGTGATGGTGATCGTCGGCCTCGTCTTCTGGATCGGGTGGCACGTCCTCCAGACGCGCCAGGAGAACGCTGAGATCGAGGCCGATTTGGCGGCGGATCGCAGCGGCGAGGAGACCAGAAAGGCGATCGATCGCCATTAGACCGGAATAAGGTCGTCTGGCGCCTCAAATTGCGCCGGACGACTTGTCCAAGATGAAAAAAACTTTCATACCAGTTGAATTCTTGATATGAAGCTGGTAGCACCGAAATCATACCTCACCGCGGGAGCCTGACATGTGCGGAATCGTCGGATTGTTTTTGAAGGACAAGGCGCTCGAGCCCCAGCTCGGCTCGATGCTTTCGCAGATGCTGATCTCGCTCAGCGATCGCGGTCCCGACAGTGCCGGCATCGCCATCTATGGCGCGCCATCAGGCAACGAGGCCAAGATCACCATCCAGTCGGCAAAGCCGGAGCAGGATTTCAGCAACCTTGACGCCGAACTCGCCAAGGCGATCGGAGCGCCAGTAAGCATCGCAGTGAAATCGACGCATGCGGTGGTCAGGACCGCGCCTGCCAAGATCGACGAAGTGCGCGAGGCGATCCAGGCGCTGCGCCCCGACATCCGCATCATGGGCGCTGGCGACGTGGTCGAAATCTACAAGGAAGTCGGCTTGCCCGAAACGGTGGTCGATCGCTTCGACGTGCGCAGCATGACCGGCACGCACGGCATCGGCCATACCCGCATGGCGACGGAATCGGCAGTGACGACGATGGGCGCGCATCCGTTCTCGACCGGCGCCGACCAATGCCTGGTGCATAATGGCTCGCTGTCCAATCACAACAATGTCCGCCGCGAGCTGATCCGCGAAGGCATGAAATTCGAGACCGAGAACGACACTGAAGTCGCGGCCGCCTATCTCTCCTCGCAGATGGCGCATGGCAAGAATCTCGGCGAGGCGCTGGAGGGCACCCTGAGCGACCTCGACGGCTTCTTCACCTTCGTCGTCGGCACCAAGAACGGCTTCGGCGTGGTGCGCGATCCGATCGCCTGCAAGCCTGCCGTCATGGCCGAGACCGAGCAATATGTCGCCTTCGGCTCGGAGTATCGTGCGCTCACCAAACTGCCCGGCATCGACAATGCGAGGGTCTGGGAACCCGAGCCTGCAACCGTCTATTTCTGGGAGCATTGAGTTCATGCCGGCAATCAACGTCTCCAAGGCACTCGACCAGAGCCATGCATCAGGGGTGTTCGACCTTGCCGAGATGCCGTTGCGCGAGCTTAACCAGGCGCTTCACGATTTGACTCCCGGTTCGAACCAGACCGCCTGGGAAGTGCTCAATCCGAAAGGCAGCCATTCGGTCGCCGTCGGCGTCGACCAGCCGGTCACCGTCGATGTCCGCGGCAGCGTCGGCTATTATTGCGGCGGCATGAACGACGGCAGCGCCATCACGGTGCATGGCTCGGCCGGACCCGGCGTCGGCGAAAACATGATGTCGGGCTCGATAACGGTCAAAGGCGATGCCAGCCAATATGCCGGTGCCACCGGCAGGGGCGGGCTGCTGGTCATCGAGGGCAACGCGTCATCGCGCTGCGGCATCTCGATGAAGGGCATCGACATAGTCGTCCACGGCAATATCGGCCATATGTCGGCCTTCATGGCGCAGTCCGGCAATCTGGTGGTGCTGGGCGATGCCGGCGATGCGCTCGGCGATTCCATCTACGAGGCGCGGCTGTTCGTGCGCGGCAAGGTCGGCAGCCTCGGCGCCGACTGCATCGCCAAGGAGATGCGGCCCGAGCATCTGGCATTGCTGCAGGACCTGCTCGACCGCGCCGGGGTGACCGGCGTCAAGGCGGCGGAGTTCACGCGTTACGGCTCGGCGCGCACCCTCTACAATTTCAACATCGACAACGCCGACGCGTATTGAGGCTCAATGACCTATCGCAACCCGCCGACGACGCCGCGCAAATCCGCGACCTTCGACGACTACACGCTTTCCGAGATCCGTCGCGCCGCTGCGACCGGCATCTATGATATCCGCGGCGCCGGCGCCAAGCGCAGGCTGCCGCATTTCGACGACCTGCTTGTCCTCGGCGCCTCGATCTCGCGCTATCCGCTCGAAGGCTATCGCGAGCGCTGCGACACCAGTGTCGTGCTGGGCTCGCGCCATGCGAAAAAGCCGATCGAGCTGAAAATCCCGATCACCATTGCCGGCATGAGTTTTGGCTCGCTGTCCGGCCCGGCCAAGGAAGCGCTCGGCCGCGGCGCGACGCTGTCCGGCACCTCGACGACGACCGGCGACGGCGGCATGACCGAGGAAGAGCGCGGCCATTCCAAGACGCTGGTCTACCAGTACCTGCCGTCGCGCTACGGCATGAACCCGCGCGACTTGCGCCGGGCGGATGCGATCGAGATCGTCGTCGGCCAGGGTGCCAAGCCCGGTGGCGGCGGCATGCTGCTTGGCCAGAAGATCTCCGACCGTGTCGCCGAAATGCGCACGCTGCCCAAGGGTATCGACCAGCGCTCAGCCTCACGCCATCCCGACTGGACCGGGCCCGACGATCTCGAAATCAAGATCCTGGAACTGCGTGAAATCACCGACTGGGAAAAGCCGATCTACGTCAAGGTCGGCGGCGCGCGGCCCTATTACGATACAGCCCTTGCGGTGAAATCAGGCGCCGATGTCGTCGTGATCGACGGCATGCAGGGCGGCACCGCCGCAACCCAGGAAGTGTTCATCGAGAATGTCGGCCAGCCGACGCTTGCCTGCATCCGGCCGGCGGTGCAGGCACTGCAGGATCTCGGCATGCATCGCAAGGTGCAGCTGATCATCTCCGGCGGCATCCGCAACGGCGCCGATGTCGCCAAGGCGCTGGCGCTCGGCGTCGACGCCGTGTCGATCGGCACCGCCGCACTTGTCGCGCTTGGCGACAACGATCCGCGCTGGGAAGCGGAGTACAACGAGCTCGGCACCACCGCCGGCGCCTATGACGACTGGCACGAGGGCCGCGATCCGGCCGGCATCACCACGCAGGACCCCGAGCTGATGAAACGGCTCGATCCGATAGCGGCCGGGCGACGGCTGGCCAATTATCTCAAGGTGATGACGCTGGAGGCGCAGACGATCGCCCGCGCCTGCGGCAAGAACAGCCTGCACAATCTCGAGCCCGAGGATCTCGTCGCGCTGACGATCGAAGCCGCCGCCATGGCCGGTGTGCCGCTGGCCGGCACCAACTGGATACCGGGGAAGAACGGCTTCTGATACCAAACTACCAAAAAAAACCAATAAGCGAGGAACTATAATGGGGAACGATCTCGCCGCCTTCGCCAAAGGGAATGGCGTCAAATATTTCATGATTTCCTACACCGACCTGTTCGGTGGACAGCGCGCCAAGCTGGTGCCGACGCAGGCCATCGCCGACATGCAGAAGGACGGCGCCGGCTTTGCCGGCTTTGCCACCTGGCTCGACCTGACGCCGGCGCATCCAGACATGCTGGCGGTGCCGGATCCGGATTCGGTCATCCAGCTGCCGTGGAAGCCGGAAGTCGCCTGGATTGCCGCCAATTGCATGATGGACGAAAAAACGGTCGCCCAGGCGCCGCGCAACACGCTGAAGCGGCTGATTGACGAGGCGGCGGGCGACGGCATGCATGTCAAGACCGGCGTCGAGGCCGAATTCTTCCTGATCTCGCCGGACGGCAAGACGATTTCCGACGAATACGACACGGCGTCAAAGCCCTGCTACGACCAGCAGGCGGTGATGCGGCGCTATGATGTCATCGCCGAGATCTGCGACCACATGCTGGCGCTCGGCTGGGGCGCCTACCAGAACGACCATGAGGACGCCAACGGCCAGTTCGAGATGAACTGGGCCTTCGACGATGCGCTGGCGACCGCCGACAAGCATTCCTTCTTCAAGTTCATGGTGAGGTCCATTGCAGAAAAGCACGGCCTGCGCGCCACCTTCATGCCAAAACCATTCCCCGGCCTGACCGGCAATGGCTGCCACGCCCATATCTCGGTGTGGGACAAGGACGGCAAGACCAATGTCTTTGCCGACAACGCCATGGAGCTCGGCCTGTCGGCGAAGGGCAGGAATTTTCTCGGCGGCATCATGAAGCATGCCTCGGCACTTGCCGCGATCACCAACCCGACCGTCAATTCCTACAAGCGCATCAATGCGCCGCGCACCATTTCGGGCGCCACCTGGGCGCCGAACTCGGTGACCTGGACCGGCAACAACCGCACCCATATGGTGCGCGTGCCCGGCCCCGGACGCTTCGAGCTGCGCCTGCCCGACGGCGCGGCAAACCCTTATCTGCTGCAGGCGGTCATCATCGCCGCCGGCCTCGACGGCATCCGCTCGAAGGCCGATCCCGGCAAGCGCTACGACATCGACATGTACCAGTTCGGGCATACGGTGGAGGGCGCGCCGAAGCTGCCGCTCAACCTGCTCGATGCATTGCGCGAGTTCGACAACGACAAATCGCTCAAGGCGGCGCTGGGTGAGGAATTCTCGTCGGCTTATCTAAAGCTGAAGCATCAGGAATGGAATTCCTATGCTTCCCACTTCACCCAGTGGGAGCGCGACCACACGCTGGATATCTAGAGCATCGGACCGAAAAGTGTGAAGCGGTTTTCGGACGATTCCGATGCGTCAAGAATGGTCCTGCGCGGCGCGAGCGACCTCGGAATAGAACCATGAAATACTCGATCTTCTCCCTCGCCCGTGCGGCATTTTCCGGTCACAAGAATTGGCAGCGCACCTGGCGCGACGCCAGCCCGAAGGACCGCTACGACGTGGTGATCATCGGCGGCGGCGGCCACGGCCTGGCGACGGCATGGTTCCTCGCCAGCGAATACGGCATCAGGAATGTCGCCGTGCTCGAAAAGGGCTGGATCGGCTCCGGCAATGCCGGCCGCAACACCACCATCATCCGCTCCAATTACGGGCTGCCCGGCAATACCGGCTTCTACGAGCTGTCGATGAAGCTATGGGAGCGGATGGAGCAGGACCTCAACTACAACACGATGGTCAGCCAGCGCGGCGTCATCAACCTTTACCATTCCGATGCGCAGCGCGACGCCTATGCGCGGCGCGGCAACACGATGCGCATCAACGGCATCGATGCCGAACTGCTCGATCTTGCCGCGGTCAAGAAGATGATGCCGTTCCTGAACTTCGACAATGCCCGCTTTCCCGTGCAAGGCGGCCTGCTGCAGCGGCGCGGCGGCACAGCACGCCACGACGCCGTGGTCTGGGGCTACGCCCATGCGGCGAGCGCGCTCGGCGTCGACATCATCCAGAACTGCGAGGTGACCGGCTTTGGGCGCGACGCCAACGGCAAGGTGACCGGCGTCGAGACATCGCGCGGCACAATCAGCGCCGGCAAGGTCGGCATGGCCGTCGCCGGCAGTTCGTCGCGCGTCGCGGCGATGGCTGGCCTGCGGCTGCCGATCGAGAGCCATGTGCTGCAGGCCTTCGTTTCCGAGGCGATCAAGCCGCTGATCCCCAATGTCATGACCTTCGGCGCCGGCCACTTCTATGTCAGCCAGTCGGACAAGGGCGGGCTGGTCTTCGGCGGCGATATAGACGGCTACAATTCCTATGCCCAGCGCGGCAACATGCCTGTGATGGAAGACGTCTGCGAGGGCGGCATGGCGCTGATGCCGATGATCGGTCGCGTGCGCCTGTTGCGCCAATGGGGCGGCATCATGGACATGTCGATGGACGGCTCGCCGATCATCGACAAGACGCCGGTGGACGGGCTCTATCTCAATGCCGGCTGGTGCTATGGCGGCTTCAAGGCGACGCCCGGCTCCGGCCTTGTCTTTGCCCATCTTCTGGCCCGCGACGAACTGCACAAGGAGGCGGCGCGCTTCCGCCTCGACCGGTTCCGGCGGGGCGCTGTCATCGATGAAAAGGGCGTCGGCGCCCAACCGAACCTGCACTGAGGACGGCCCGAAAAGCATGCGTATTGTCTGTCCCTTCTGCGGCGAACGCGAACTCGGCGAGTTCACCTGTCTCGGCGACGCCAAGCCGCTGCGGCCGGCAGCCGGTGGCTCGGAAGACGAAGTGTTCGACTATGTCTATCTGCGCGACAACATTGCCGGCGAGACGAGCGAACATTGGTACCATGGCGGCGGCTGCCGGGCCTGGCTGAAGATCACCCGCAACACGCTGACGCACAAGATCTCCTCGGTCGAGCCGGCGGCGGGCGTCGGGGCGAGGCAGGCAAAATGAGTATTCTTAGCCAACTCAGCGCCGCCCCTCATCCGCCTGCCGGCACCTTCTCCCCGTATGGTGACGGGGAGAAGGGAGATGGCCGCAACCTCGGCGCCCTTCCTGCTACGCTGGAGATTGGCGAAACCCTCAGTGAAGGCGTCCTTCTCCCCGTCACTATACGGGGAGAAGTGCCCGGCAGGGCGATGAGGGGCAGCGCGACGCTCGTGCATGGGGGCCGGGCATCGTGATTTCCAGCCAACCCAATCGTCTGCCATCCGGCGGTCTCATCGACCGCTCGTTGCCGCTGAACTTTCGCTTCGACGGCAAAACCTTTGCCGGCTTCCAGGGCGACACGCTGGCCTCGGCGCTGATCGCCAATGGCGTCAAGCTGGTCGGCCGCTCGTTCAAGTACCACCGGCCGCGCGGCATCCTGACCGCGGGCTCGGAAGAACCCAACGCACTGGTCGAGCTGCGCAACGGAGCCCGGCGTGAGCCCAACACCAAGGCGACCACCGCCGAACTTTATGACGGTCTGGAAGCCGCCAGCCAGAACCGCTGGCCGTCGCTGCGCCACGATCTGATGGCGGTCAACCAGCTGTTCTCACCGATGTTCGTCGCCGGCTTCTACTACAAGACCTTCATGTGGCCGGCAAAATTCTGGGAAGCAGTCTATGAGCCGGCGATCCGCCGCGCCGCTGGTCTCGGCCGCGCCGCGGGCGTTGCCGATCCTGATCATTACGACAAGATGTGGGCGCATTGCGACGTGCTGATCGCCGGTTCCGGCCCAGCCGGGCTGGCGGCAGCACTTGCCGCCGGCCGATCTCGTGCCCGCGTCATCCTGTGCGAGGAAGATTTTGCGCTTGGCGGCCGCCTGCTTGCCGACGGCGGCACGATCGACGGGGTGCCCGCAGCCGAATGGATTTCGCGCACGCTGGCCGAGCTCGCCTCGCTGCCCGATGTCCGCATCATGAACCGCACGACACTGTTCGGCGTCTATGACGGCGGGACTTATGGCGCCATCGAACGGGTCAACGATCATCTGCCCTCGCCGCCGGAGCATCAGGTGCGCCAGCGCCTGTGGCGGATCGTGGCAAAGCGCTCGATTGTTGCCGCCGGCGCCATCGAACGGCCGATCGTCTTTGCCGGCAACGACACGCCCGGCGTGATGATGGCTTCGGCAATGCGGAGCTATATCGCGCGCTATGCGGCAACCCCGGCGAAGCGGATTGCGCTGTTCACCAACAATGACGATGGCTGGCGCACGGTCGAGGCGGCACTCGGCGCCGGATTGCAGATCGCTGCCGTCGTCGATGCGCGTCCAGACGTATCGGCCGCGCATCGCGCGCTTGCCGCCAAAACCGGCTTTGCCATTTTGAACGGTTTCGTCAGCGGGGTGGACGGCGGCAAGGACGGTGTCAGGAAAATCTCGATATCTCTGGCAGGCGGCGCACGCGCCGAGGTCGAAGCCGACGGGCTTGCCGTTTCCGGCGGCTGGAACCCGGCGGTCGGGCTGACCTCATGCCATCGCGGCCGGCCGAAATGGCAGGACGATATATCGGCCTTCGTGCCGGACGGCGCGCCTCCCGGCATGGTGGCCGCCGGTGCCGCCAACGGCGCTTTTGGGCTCGGCGCCTGCCTGCGCCAGGGGTTTGCCGCCGGTGCGGCAGCGGCTAAGAACGCCGGGCACAGCGGCAGTGCCGGCACGCCGCCAGTCGCCGAAGACGAAGCGTTTTCGCTGACCCCGCTCTGGCATGTTGCCGGCAAAGGCAAAGCCTTTGTCGATTACCAGCATGACGTCACCGCTGCCGACATCGAGCTGGCGCAGCGCGAAGGCTTTGAATCGGTCGAGCACCTGAAACGCTATACGACGCTCGGCATGGCCACCGACCAGGGCAAGACCTCGAACGTCGCCGGCCTCGCCATCATGGCGGCGCTATCAGGCAAATCCATTCCCGAGACCGGCACGACGATCTACCGTCCGCCCTATGTGCCGGTCGCCATCGGCGCCTTTGCCGGCCATCATCGCGACGAAAACTTCCATGCTACAAGGCTGACGCCGTCGCATCACTGGGCAGTTGAACAGGGCGCGGTGTTCATCGACACCGGCCTGTGGAAGCGGGCGCAATGGTATCCGCGCGCCGGCGAGAAGGACTGGCTGGAAACGGTCACCCGCGAGGTCAACGCGGTACGCGGCGGCGTCGGTTTTTGCGACGTCTCGACGCTCGGCAAGATCGATGTGCACGGACCGGATGCCGGCGCCTTCCTCGACCGCGTCTACATCAACACCTTCTCCAATCTTGCCGTGGGAAAAGCCCGCTATGGGCTGATGCTGCGCGAGGACGGCCTGGTCTATGATGACGGCACCACGTCGCGGCTGGCCGAGGATCACTATCTCCTGACCACCACGACCGCCAAGGCCGGGCCGGTGATGCAGCATCTCGAATTCTGCCGGCAGGTGCTGTTTCCTCAATTCGACGTGCAACTGACGTCAGTCTCCGACCAGTGGGCGCAATTCTCGATCGCCGGGCCGAAGACCCGGGACCTGCTTCGCGAAATCGTCGATCCGGCCGAGGATTTGTCGAACGAGGGCTTTCCGTTCATGGGCGCGCGGCAAGTCGCGCTTCGCGGCGGCATCAGGGCGCGGCTGTTCCGCATTTCGTTCTCCGGCGAGATGGCGTTCGAGATCTCCGTTCCGGCCCGCTACGGCGACGCGCTGGTGCGCAACCTGATGATAGCCGGCAAACAATACGGCGTAACGCCCTACGGCACCGAGGCGCTCGGCGTCATGCGCATCGAAAAGGGCCATGTCGCCGGGCCCGAGCTGAACGGCACGACGACGGCGGTCGATCTCGGCTTGGGCAAGATGATGTCGACCAAGAAGGATTTTGTCGGCCGCGTCATGGCCGGACGCGAGGCGCTGGTCGCACCGGATCGGCAGGTCGTGGTCGGCATCAAGCCGACGGACAGAGCGCGCCGCCTGCGCTCCGGCGCGCATGTCATCCCGAAGGCCGAGATACCGGGTCCCGACAACGATCAGGGCTATGTCACCTCGGTCTGTTTCTCGCCGACGCTTGACCAGTGGATCGGGCTCGCGCTTGTCGAACGCGGCCGCGAGCGCATCGGCGAGATCGTCCGTGCGCATGACCCCCTGCGTAGTGAGGACTATGACGTCGAGTTGTGCAACCCCGTCTTCTACGATCCGGATGGAGGGCGCCAGCGTGGCTGAGTTTTCGTGGCTTTCTCGCAGTCCGCTGGAGCATGTCCTTGTCGTGGGCGCCCATGGCGCGCGCGACGTCGCGCCGGGCATTTCGTTCACCGAGATTCGCAATTTCGACCTGATCCAGGTGATGGCGCGGCGCGGCAAAGGGGCGGAACTGGCAAACGCCGCCAAGGCCCGTTTCGGCATGGCGGCTCCGGATCTGCCGAAGGCGGTCGGCACGGCGGATGCGACGCTGATCTGGTCGGGACCGGACCAGTTCTTCGTCCTGTCCAAAGCCGGCAAGCATTCGGCCGAGGCGCTTGGCTCCGCTTTCGCCGGCTCGGCCTCGCTGTCCGACCAATCGCATGCGCGGGCGCTGATCAGCCTATCCGGGGAAAAGGCGCGCGCGATGCTTGCGAAGCTGTCGTCGATCGACCTGCACCCGGCGGCGTTTCCGATCGACGCCGCTGCCGCCACATCGATCGACCACACCGGCGTCAATCTCTGGCGTGGCAATGACCGGCCGGACGGGCAGGCGGTGTTCAATCTTCTGGTGTTTGCAAGTTTCGCCGAAAGCCTGTGGCACACGATGCTCGACGCAGCCGCCGAGTATGGCGTCGACATCGGGTATTCAGGGGAGTTGGGGTAGCGGTTGCCTCTTCCCTTCTCCCCTTGTGGAAGAAGGTGGCCTCGCGAAGCGAGGTCGGATGAGGGGTGTTCCAGCTTGACACCGACAGCATTCCGTCCAACACCCCTCTTCCGTCTCGGCGCTACGCGCCGATCCACCTTCTCCCACAAGGGGAGAAGGGGGAGTCCCACCACCTTCGCCTTGCCAAACCGACAAGCACTGCTATTCTTGCTGATAAAATAATTTTACGTACAGGCAAACTTGTTTCTTGAGACCCGGGTCGAGATGAGCCAGTCGCCCTACCCCGCCGTCGCCGCCGGACCGCCACGACCGAGCCTGATCCTGCGGCCCGGCCAGATGGCGCTGCCGGCCGGCATGGAACGCTATTCCGTTCAAGGCAATGGGGCGGTGCTCATCGATGTCGAGGCCGGCGATACCGTCAGCGTACGCAACGTAGAAGGCGGGCAGGCCTGCGAGCTGCTGGCATGGGACAGCAGCGGCGTGCCTGATGCCGGCATTTTCGGCGAGAAATCGAACAGCAATGCCGCCGGCATCAAGGCGCTGCTGGCCGATGGCGACGACAGCCTCGCTTCGTTGCGCCGGGGGCTCGAGCGACGCCAGGTGCAGTTCGATCAGGCAAAGGCGGTTCGCATCTTCGGCGGCGCCACCCCTGCCGGCACCGAACAGGGTTTTGCCGTCGCTCGCGACGGCTCGATGCTGATCGCCGCCCCGGGCGGGCCGATGCCGGTCGACGGCCACGACACGGCGACGCCGCTCAACGTCATCGTTCGCCGCGCCACGATCCGTCCGGCGGCGAAGTCCAGGCTTGGCGACCCGCTGGCCGACCCGGTGCTCGATTTGCGCGTCCATTCGGCGACCGCGGAAGCCTACTTCGTCAAGGCGGGTGACTATCTGCAGATCATCGATGTCGACGGGCGCCAATGCACCGACTTCCAGTGCTTTTCGGCGCGCAAGCTCGACAAGGGGCGCGACCATCCGCTCGACGTGACGACGACCCGCACGCTGATGGGTTCGAGCTATCCGATGCCAGGCCTGCATTCGAAATATTACGACCAGGACATGGAGCCGCTGGTCGAGCTGGTGCAGGACACCTGCGGCCGGCACGATGCGTTCGCGCTCGCTTGCGCCGCCAAATATTACGACGACATCGGCTATCCCGGTCACCCCAACTGCTCGGAGAACTTCAACCACGCGCTCGCCGACAAGGGTGTAACTCCTCGCGCGGGCTGGATGGCGATCAATTTCTTCTTCAACACGGCGATCGACGCGCATGGCGTCATGGTGTCGGACGAGCCATGGTCGCGGCCGGGCGACTATGTGCTGCTGCGGGCACTTACCGACATCGTTTGCGTGTCGTCCGCCTGTCCCGACGACACGACGCCGGCCAATGGCTGGAACCTGACCGACATCCATGTGCGGACCTATTCCGGTAAGCATAAATTCTCGCGAGCGATCGCCAGACGCATGACGCCCGATTCGGAACCGAAAATGACCCGCGAGACATCATTTCATTCGAGCTTTGCCAAGCACACCCGCAACTTCGTCGAGTACAGGGGTTATTGGCTGGCCAATTCCTTCGCAAAAGAGGGCCCTATCGACGAATACTGGGCGTGCCGGCAGGCCGCCGTCATCATGGACCTTTCGCCGCTGCGCAAGTTCGAGGTCACCGGCCCGGATTCGGAAGCGCTACTGCAATACACGCTGACCCGTGACGTGAAAAAACTCGGCGTCGGCCAGGTCGTCTATTCCGCCATGTGCTACGAGCATGGCGGCATGATCGACGACGGCACGCTGCTCAGGCTCGGCAAGGACAATTTCCGCTGGGTCGGCGGCGACGATCTTTCCGGCGAATGGCTGCGCGACACCGCGACGCGCCTCGGCCTCAACGTGCTGGTGCGCTCGTCGACCGACCAAATGCACAATGTCGCCGTACAGGGACCGAAGAGCCGCGACATCCTGAAGGAGATCATCTGGACCTCGCCGCTGCAGCCGTCGATCGAGGAGCTCGAATGGTTCCGATTCGCCGTCGCCCGCATCGGCGGCGGCAACGGCATTCCAATCGTCGTCTCGCGCACCGGCTACACCGGCGAACTCGGCTACGAGATCTGGTGCCACCCGCGCGACGCCGAAAAGGTGTTCGACGCCATCTGGGCGGCCGGCCAGCCGCATGGCTTGAAGCCGATGGGGCTGCAGGCGCTCGACATGGTACGCATCGAGGCCGGGCTGATCTTTGCTGCTCACGAATTTTCCGACCAGACCGATCCGTTCGAGGCCGGCATCGGCTTCACCGTGCCGCTGAAGAGCAAGACCGACGATTTCATTGGCCGCGAGGCGTTGATCCGGCGCAAGGAAAACCCGCAGAGGAAACTGGTCGGCCTCGACATCGACGCCAATGTCGCGGTCGGGCATGGCGATTGCGTCCATGTCGGCCGCGCCCAGATCGGCGAGGTCACGTCCGCCATGCGCTCGCCGCTGCTCAACAAGACCATCGCGCTGGCCAGGCTTGACGTCACCCATGCTGCGATCGGCACCGCGGTCGAGATCGGCAAGCTCGACGGCCACAGCAAGCGGCTGCCGGCACGCGTCGTGACTTTTGCCCATTACGACCCGCAGAAGACCAGGCCGCGGTCCTGATCTTGCCTTCTCCCCTTGTGGGAGAAGGTGGATCGGCGCGTAGCGCCAAGACGGAAGAGGGGTGTTGGCCGGAGTGCCGTCCGTGCCAAGCTGGAACACCCCTCATCCGACCTCGCTTCGCGAGGCCACCTTCTCCCACAAGGGGAGAAGGGAGAGCCGCGTTTTCAATCGATCTTGATGAACACGCCCTTGGTGTTGAGATACTCGTCGAGGTGCTCGGCACCGCCCTCGCGGCCGTAGCCGCTCATCTTGTAGCCGCCGAAGGGCACGGCCGGATCGATGGCGTGATAGGTGTTCACCCAGACTGAGCCGGCGCGGATTTTTCGCGACAGCTGGTGGGCGGTGGCGACATTGCGGGTGAAGACCCCGGCGGCAAGACCGTAGGGCGTGTTGTTGGCACGCTCGACCGCCTCATCGAGCGTATCGAACGGCAGCGCCGAAATCACCGGCCCGAAGATCTCCTCGCGCGCGATCCTCATGTCGTCCGAGACATCGGCAAAGACGGTCGGCGCGACGAAATTGCCGGCGGCCAGCGCACCTTCCATGAGGCGTTGACCGCCGGTGACGAGGGTCGCGCCCTCCGCCGCGCCGGCCTCGAGATACGAGGCGACCCGTTGCAGCTGCTTTTCGGAGACGAGTGGGCCGATCTCGGTCGCCGGATCGATGCCGTCGCCGATCCTGAGACCCTTGGCATAGGTCGCCAGCCGCTCGACGAATTCATCATGGATGGAGCATTCGACGAACAGGCGCGAGCCGGCGATGCAGATCTGGCCGGAATTGGCGAACACCGACATCGCCGCCACCGGCACCGCCTTGTCGAGATCGGCGTCGGCGCAGACGATGACCGGCGACTTGCCGCCAAGCTCCAGCGAGACGCGCTTGAGGTTGCCGGCCGAGGCGCGGACGATCGACTGGCCGGTTGCCGTCGAGCCGGTGAAGACGATCTTGTCGACGCCCATATGCTCGGCAAGGGCGGCGCCTGCCTCGGCGCCGGTGCCGGTCACGATGTTGACGACGCCTGGCGGAACGCCGGCCTCGTTCATGATGTCGGCGATCAGAAGCGGCGTCAGCGGCGCCTCTTCCGACGGTTTCAGCACCACGGTGCAGCCGGTCGCCAGCGCCGGTCCGATCTTCCAGATCGAAGCGGCCGTCGGGGCGTTCCACGGGATGATGGCGCCGACGACGCCGACCGGCTCCTTGCCCGTAAAGGAGACGATTTCGCCCGGCAGCGAGTTCTCGATCGTCTCGCCGTGCAGGGAGGTCGCCATGCCGGCATAATAGCGCAGCATGCCGATAACACGATTGCGGTTGGCCAGGGTGCGCACGATCGGCATGCCCATGTCGGTGGTGTCCGAGCGGCTGATCTCCTCCCAGTGCTTTTCGAAGAGATCGGCGATCCTGAGCAGCAGCACCTGCCGCTCATAGGGTTTGTACCGGCTCCACGGCCCGTCGAAGGCCCTGCGCGCTGCGGCCACCGCCAGCTCAACATCCTGGCGGTCGCCGCGCGGCACCGTGGCAATGACCGCGCCGGTGGCCGGATTGCGGGTCTCCATGATCCTGCCAGAGCGGGCGTCGACCCAGGCGCCATCGACGAACATTTTGCGGTGGCGTCCGTCGATCGGCCGGCGCAGCGCCACCGGTGCCTGAGCTATGGTCATGACGTCCTCCTCCGGCGCGCGGTAGCCTCACTTGAGATTAATTATCGATCTCGGCGCCGCCCCTCATCGCCCTGCCGGGCCCTTCTCCCCGTATAGTGACGGGGAGAAGGGGCTGGCCGCACGCTCGGCGCTTTTTTGCAGCGCTGGAGATTGGCGAAATCCTTTGCGCAGGCGTCCTTCTCCCCGTCACTATACGGGGAGAAGATGGCGGCAGCCAGATGAGGGGCGGCGCCAACCTGCGCGATTGCCTCGACCGCTATTCGGCCGCCAGGGGCAGTTGCGGCTGGTCATCGTTTTCCGCCAGTTTCGGCTCGGCGGCCGGCGCCGCGTCCTCGACCTTCTTGCGCTCCCGGCCGAAGAACAAGGCATAGCCTGCCGGAAGGACGAGGATGGTCAGCACCGTGGCAACGAGGATGCCGCCCATCATGGCATAGGCGAGCGGCCCCCAGAAGACGCCGCGCGAGATCGGGATCAGCGCCAAGACCGCCGTCAGCGCCGTCAGCATGATCGGCCGGAAACGGCGGACTGCCGAGCCGATGATGGCCTCCGAGCGTTCCATGCCGGCTGCGATGTCCTGGTCGATCTGGTCGACCAGGATGATCGAGTTGCGCATGATGATGCCAAGCAGCGCGATGACGCCGAGAATGGCGACGAAGCCGAACGGCGCGCCACTGATCAAAAGTGCCGCCGCAGCACCGATGATGCCGAGCGGACCAGTCGCCAGCACCAGCATCGCCTTGCCGAAATGCTGCAGCTGGATCATCAGCAGCACGACGATGACGGCCAGCATGATTGGAGCTTTCGCAGCAATCGAGGCCTGGCTTTCGGCCGAATCCTCGGCGCCGCCCTGGATCTCGATGTTGTAGCCAGGCGCCAGACCGTCCCGCAGGCCCTGCATCTCGCTGTACATCTTCATGACGACATCGTTCGACTGCACGCCGTCCGGCAGCGTGGCGCGCACGCTGATGGTCGGCAGACGGTCGCGGCGCCATTCGACACCTTGCTCCAGCACCGGGACGACCTTGGCGACCTGCGACAGCGGCACGAAGCCACCGAAATCCGTCGGGACAGAGATCGAGTCGACCGCCGACAGCAGGTGGCGGCTTGCCTTCGGCTCGCGAGCGACGATCGAAACCGTCTCCTCGCCATCACGGAAATCATCGAGCGGCGCTCCCGACATGGTCGCCTGCAGCATCTGGCGGATGCGCTGCGAGGTGACGCCGAGCGCACGGGCGCGATCCTGGTCGATCACCAGCTTCATCTCCGGCACCGGCTCGAGCCAGTCGTCGTGGACGGCGCCGAGCAGCGGATTTGCCTGGAACTTCGCCTTCACCTCGTCGGCGATGCGGCGCACCTCCTGGCGATCCGGGCCCATGACGCGCATCTGCACCGGCCAGCCGGTGGGCGGCCCGAGGAACAGGCGGTCGACCTTGGCACGGACCGACGGGAAATCCTCGGCCAGAATGGTGCGCAGCTTGACGATCAGCCGTTCGCGGGCCGGTTCGTCATTGGCCATCACCAGAAGCTGGGCAAAATTCGGATTGCGGAGCTGCTGGTCGAGCGGCAGGAAGAAACGCGGAGCGCCCTCGCCGATATAGGTGGCGATGAAGCGCTTGTCCTTGTCGTCCATCATCCTGGTTTCGAGCGCCTTGGCCTGCGTCTCGACTTCCTTGATGCTGGTGCCTTCCGGCAGCCAGAGGTCGACAAGGATTTCCGGACGCGACGACTGCGGGAAGAAATTCTGCGGGATGAACTGGAACGCCCACAGGCTGGTGACGAAGGTCACCAGCGTCATGACCAGCACGATGATGCGGTGGCGCACGGACCAGCTGACGGTGGCGCGAAGCCGGCGATAAAAGCGCGTGCCGAAGACATCATGATGGCTGCCGGCGTGTTTTCGCTGCTTGAGGATCATATGACCAAGCCACGGCGTGAAATAGACCGCCACGAACCAGGAGACGACCAGCGCGATGCCGACGACGTAGAACAGCGTGCGCACATATTCGCCGGCCGTCGAAGCCGCGAAGCCGACCGGGATGAAGCCGGCGGTGGTGATCAGCGTGCCGGTCAGCATCGGGAAGGCCGTCGAGGTGTAAGCGAAGCTCGCCGCCTCGATCTTGACCATTCCTTCCTCGAGCTTGCGTTCCATCATTTCGACGACGATCATCGCGTCGTCGACAAGCAGGCCGAGCGCGATAATCAGCGCGCCAAGCGAAATGCGCTGCAGATCGATGCCGATCTCGTACATGATGGCGAAGGTGGCGGCCAGAACGAGCGGAATGGTGATTGCGATCACCAGACCCGAACGCCAGCCGATCGTCAGGAACGAAACGACAAGCACGATCAGCAGCGCCTCGCCGAGCGCCGTCATGAACTCGCTTACCGCGTCCCGCACGACTTCCGGCTGGTCGGCGATCTGATCGACTGAAACGCCGTAAGGCAAGGCCTCTTCGAAGCGGTGATAGGTCGCCTCGACCTCCTTGCCGACATCGGTGACGTTGAAGCCCTTGGCCATGACGACGCCGACCTGGACGCTGTCCTGGCCGTTGAAGCGGTATTTGCGCTGATAGGGATCCTCGAGACCTGTGGTCACGGTTGCGATGTCGCCGAGGCGCGTCACCTGATTGCCGGCGCGCAGGCGAAGTTCGCGGATGTCGGCCGCCTCCGTCACGCTGCCTTCGACCGAGATGCGCACAGAGCGCTGGCCGGTGTCGACCGAGCCTGCCGGATCGACATTGTTCTGGCCCTTGATCGCGTTCTGCAGATCGGTGAGTGTCAGGCCGCGCTCGGCAAGCACCTTGGACGAAACGTCGATATAGAGTTTTTCCGGCTGGTCGCCGATGATCACGGCCTTCTCGACGCCGGGCGTGGTCAGCAGCATGTCACGCGCCTGGATGGCCAATTTCTTCAGCTCGGGATAGCTGTAGCCATCGCCGCTGATCGAATGCAGGGTGATGAAAGTGTCGCCGAATTCGTCGTTGAAGTAAGGCCCAAGCAGCCCCTGGGGCAGCTCATTGGCGATATCGCCCACCTTCTTGCGGACCTGGTAAAAGGCATCCGCGACCTGGGTCGGATTGGTGTCGCCTTCCACCTGCAAGGTGATGATGGCGCTGCCGGCGCGCGTATAGGAACGGACGAAATCGAGATGCGGCGTTTCCTGCAGCTTGCGCTCTATCTTGTTGACGACCTGGTCCTCCATCTCCTGGATCGAGGCACCGGGCCAGACCGCCTGGACGACCATGACGCGGAAGGTGAAATCCGGATCTTCCTTCTGGCCCATGCGCATCAGGCCGAGCGCACCGGCAACGATGATCAGGCCGAACAGGAACCGCGCAATGCTCGGGTGCCCGATCGCCCAGCGCGAAAGATTGAAGGGCCGTTTTTTATTGGTGTCGGTGGTGTCGGTGGTCATAGCGCCAGTCCATCTGTCTGATCGTCAGCGCACGCACATGGCATGCCCACGGAGCTTCTAGTGCTGGCTTCCGGGCGGCGAGGCTTTCCGAGCGGAGAGACACTCATCGCGGTGGGGCGCCAGGATCGATGTCGGGGGGTACATCGACCTGACGTCTCGACAATCGGGCGCCTGCCGCCCGGAAACCGTGAACCGCTTGACCTCGCGGCTTGCGCCGATGCGAGGAAAAGCCGTTTTCTGCCTGGCCGTCAGCGCACGCGCTTGACGGCGTCGCCATCATCGTCCGCCGATGCGGACTGTTGCACCGCATCGCCGGCCAGCTTGACTTTCAGATTTTCGGTCATGAATTGCGTGCCCGCCGCAACGACGACATCGCCGGGTTTCAATCCTTCGGCAACATGCACGCCGTCGGCGGTGAACTCGGCGACCTTGATCGGACGCGCATGGACGGTCTCGCCGTTGCGGTCCACGGTCCAGACGATCTGCTGGCCGTCCTTTTGCGCCAGCGCGCTCAACGGGATCGATACGCTTTGCAGGCTGTTGTTGGCGGCCGAAGCCTCGATATTCGCGGTCATGCCGAGAAGCACGCGCGGATCGCTGGGCAGGCTGACGCGAACGGCAAAGGTACGCGACTGCTGATCGGCGCTGCCGGCGACTTCACGGACCTTGCCGTCGAGCGTCAGCGCTTCGTCGGACCAGAAGCTTGCCTTGACGTCCTTGCCCGGCTTGAACTGGGCGATATCCGTTTCCGGCACGGCGATCAGCACTTCCTTTTCGCCATCGACGGCAACGGTCACAACCGGCGTGCCGGAGCCGACCACCTGACCGACATCGGCGGTGACTGACGTGACGATGCCATTCCTGTCCGCCTTGAGGTCGGTGTAGAGAACCTGGTTCTTCGCCTGGTCAAGCGCTGAACGGGCGGAATTGCGGGTGGCGACCGCCTGATCATAGCTGAGCGTCGCCTGTTCGAGCTGCGATTTCGAGGAGAACTTCTTGGCAAACAGCTGTTCGGCACGACGGCGGGCAAGGCCCGTTGTCTCGACCTGCCGCTCGGCGGCCTCGAGGCTGGCCTCGGCGCTGTTGACCGAAAGGTCGTAGTCGGCGGGATCGATGCGGGCCAGAACGTCGCCCGGCTTGACGCGCTGGCCGATGTCGACCAGGCGCTCGGTGATCTTGCCGTTGATGCGGAAGCCGAGATTCATCTCGGTGCGGGCACGCACCGATCCGGAGTAGGAGAGCTCACGGGTATCGTTCGCCTTGGCGATCTCGACGACCTTGACCGGCCGGACGATGTCCTTGACTTCCACTTTTTCTTGCGAGCAACCGGCGAGCCCAAGCGCCGCGACGACGACCAGAGCCGGACCAATGGCCGGCAGCCTGTTCATGATGGATTTGGACAAAGACACTTGCGTACTCCCGAACTGGAGATGGATTGTCGACGCCCGGCGGACGCCGCCGGTCATTTCTTCAAGGCCCTGATGGCAAACTCGATAAGCTCGTCCGGCATCGCCCGGTTGTTCTTGGCAAGGCACTGGGCGACCATCTGCGGGTGACACAGGGTGATGATAGCGGCGCCGAAACACCGCGAAGCGACTTCCGGGTCCTGGTCGGCAAACTCGCCGGCCGCGATTCCCTCGCGGATCACCTCCTCGACCAAGCCGCGGATCCTGTCGATATGCTTCTCGATGACATGCCAATCGCGCTCGATGGCGACGACGACCATTTCGTGCACCTTCTCCTGGTCGAGCATGGTGTCGCGGGTCCACTGATAGTGCGTTTGCACGTAGCGGCGCAGCCTGTCGCTGGCCGTTCCGGGACTATGGCAGGCGTCGTAGGTCAGTTGGTAGCAGGTAGCGAGCATACGGCCGCACACCGCCTGGTGGATTTCGACCTTGGAGGCGAAGAAACGGTAGATGTTGGCCGTCGACATGCCGAGTTCACGGGCTATGTCGGCGACATTGGTCTTGCCGTAGCCGTAGTGGCGGAACAGTCGCTCTGCGCAATCGAGGATGCGCGCGACATTCTCCTGCCGGACCAGGTCAGCCGTCGTGTCGAGGGTGTCATGCATCATGTATCAGTAGCTCATTACGAGTGACGAATTTTGAATTTCGTCACTCGTAATTCGAAATCGCCCGCCTGTCAACAGGTGATGTTAACCTTTCTGGGCGACCGGCGACACCTGTTGATACAACCTGGGCGTGAACAGCGTTAACGAAGCCTGCTGCGGGTCCCCGCAGCGCAGCAATGCGTTATCATCGAAGCTGTGGAGATACGCCAAGCTGTGAAGGAGACATGGAATGACCGTGCTGCGCATCGTCTCGAACATCGCAACAGACAGCATTCCGGATGTTCGGAAGTTCTATACCGACTTGTTCGGGCTCGATGCCGTCATGGATCACGGCTGGCTCGTCACGCTGGCGTCCAGCGAAACCACCGTCCCCCAGATCACATCGCCAGCCAGGGCGGCTCAGGCACCCCGGTGCCTGATCTGTCGATCGAGGTCGACAATGTCGACGCGGTTTATCTTCGCGCAAACGAGATCGGTTGCAGAGTGGTCTATGATTTGACCGACGAACCGTGGGGCGTAAGACGCTTCTTCATTGCCGACCCGACCGGCAAGCTGCTCAACGTGCTCTCGCATCTTCGGTAGAGATTGTTCTTTCGGTAGAGATTGTTCTGCAAACTGAACGGGCCCAATTGCGGTTCTCGGAGGAAAAACCATGAGCAGAACAATTCCATTTCATTTCGTCGATGTCTTCGCGGTAGAGCCGCTGACCGGCAATTCCCTTGCGGTGGTCGATGGCGGTGACGAGTTGGCGCTCGAGCTGATGCAGAACATTGCCCGTGAGTTCAACCAGTCCGAGACCACTTTTGTCCTGCCGGCGACCCGGGCGGACGCCGATTGGAAATTGCGCTCTTTCACGCCGAAAGGCGTGGAGGTTTTCGGCGCAGGCGGCCACAACACGCTAGGGGCCTGGTGGTGGCTCGCTGCGGCGGGGCGGCTCGAGCTGGGCGATGGCCCGACATGGTTTCACCAACAGATCGGCGACTTGGTATATCCATTGGCCATCTGGCAAAGCCAGGGAAAACTCGAAAAGATCATTATGCGGCAAGAAGCCCCAGTGGCCGGCCGGCAGATCTCAAACCTTGGTGCCCTTGCCGCGGCACTTGGCCTAAATACTGAAGAAATAACGGACGTCGTGCCTTGCCAGGTGGTCTCGACCGGTGCTGCCCATCTCCTTGTGCCAATCCGCGATCGCCAAGCCGTTGACCGGATTTCGCCTGATGCCAAACAGCTTTTCGACCTGCTCAACCAGATCGGCGGGGAAGGCTGCTACGTCTTCTCACTCGATCCACGGCAGCCCGAAACCACGGCGTATGCACGGTTTTTCAACCCGACTGTCGGCATTGCCGAGGATCCGGCAACCGGTACGGCGGCTGGTCCGCTCGCCGCACATCTGGTTGCACACGGTGTTGCGCAGCCCGGCGTCATCAAGGTCAAACAAGGCACGGCGCTCGGACGTACCAGCATCATCGAGGTCGATGTCGATGCCGGCTCGGTGAGCGTGTGTGGACGTGGCATCGTGGTGGCGAGCGGGGCGTTTTCGATCTAGTCGCTGACCGCGGCGGCCTTTGCGCCCATGGCCGAGAAAGGGTCTCGTCTTGACCTCCAGGCGATAGTCCGAAAATCGGCATGGGTTTCCTCCTCTGTTCCGTGTCGTGCTTAGGCCTCAGGGGTCGGTTGGTGTCGCAGCTTTTGCTGGCTGCTGCCCAGCCTCAGACCTGCCCCCGTACTTTTTGCAACAGGACCCCCGCAAGGATGGCCGCAGCCAGCGCCACCAACGCGCAGATACCGGCCGTCATCTGGAACGCCTGAGTGAACGCCTCCCGCGCTTTGCCGAGTAGATCGGAACCGAGCGTCTCCGGTAAGGCGATTGCAACTGCGACGGCGCCTCCAAGCGTGTCCTTGGCAACGCTGATTTCTTGTGCGGACACCCCATCCGCGACCATCCCGGTCACGCCGCTGCGATAGATGGCGGTGACGATGCTGCCAAGGATCGCGATGCCGAGCGCGCCGCCCAACTCACTGCTGGTTTCCGCGAGGCCCGAGGCCGCACCGGCTTGCCCGGGTTCAACGGTGCCCACGATGAGGTCGGTGGCCAAAGTGAACACCGGTGCAAGGCCCAGGGAGAAGACGCTGTAGCCTGTGACGATGACCGCGAGATCGGCTCGGCCGCCACTGCGGGTGAGAATAAGGAATCCCACTGCCGCGAGCGCAAGGCCGGCAGCCATCACATAGCCCGGGCGAGCCTTACCGACCGCGATCGGCGTCAGCATCGAACCGGCGATGAAAGCGATGGCGGAAGGCACCGTCCAAAGGCCCGCTACAAAGGGTCCCATCCCGAGCACCAGCTGCAGATATTGCGCGATGAAGAGAAACGAGCCGAACGCGACGAAGAAGCCGAGAACGTTGACCGCCAATGAAGCGCTGAAGGCGCGCGAGCGAAAGAGCCGCAGATCGACCAGGGGATTTTTCAGCCGTGGTTGACGCAAGACGAAAACGGCGCCGACAGCCGCGCCGAAGACAATGGCGAAGGCCGCCGCCAGGCCGAATCCATGTTCGGCGATTTCCTTGATGCCGTAGATCACCGAAAGCACCGCGGCAAGTGACAGCGCGGCGCTCAAGATATCGAGCCGACCCGCTTCTGGATCGCGATACTCGGGCAGGACCATCGGACCGAACACCAGCAGCGCGACCATGACCGGTACGGCCACGAGGAACACGGAACCCCACCAGAAATAGCTCAGCAGGATGCCCCCGACCAGCGGGCCGATGGCAGCGCCCGCGGAGAAGCTGGCGATCCAGACGCCGATCGCAACCGTGCGCTCCCTCGGATCGAGGAACATGTTGCGGATCAACGAGAGGGTGGACGGCGCAAGCGTGGCCGCGGCAATCCCGAGCAGCGCACGCGAGACGATCAACATTTCGGCGCTTGTGGAGAACGCCGCGAAGACCGAAGCAATTGCAAATGTCACCGCGCCGATCAAAAGCAATCTGCGGCGGCCGATGCGGTCGCCCAGCGTGCCCATCGTGATCAGGCATCCGGCAAGCAGAAAGCCATAAATGTCCACGATCCACAGAAGTTGCGAACTCGAAGGCCTCAAGTCTGCGCTCAATCGCGGCACAGCCAAATTCAAGACCGTCAGGTCCATGGAATAGAGCAGGCAAGGCAGCGCGATAACCGCGAGCCCCATCCATTCGCGCCGTGTAGCCCTGGGGCCCCGCTCCGCGTTCTCCATCAGAATGCTCCTCCTGCTAGATCTTCTTTCGTCGAGTCGGTTCTGTATCGAGGACGATCGGGAGGCACTCGATCCGACACGGAGTGATCTTTTTGCTCCGTTCAGCCGATCCAGCTGCTGCAAGGCACGTTGTTGAGTGCGGCTCAGGCACCCCGGTGGCTGATCTGTCGATCGAGGTCGACAATGTCGACGCGGTTTATCTGCGCGCGAACGAGATCGGTTGCAGAGTGGTCTATGATTTGACCGTAAGACGCTTCTTCATTGCCGACCCAACCGGCAAGCTGCTCAACGTGCTCTCGCATCTTCGGCAAAAAAATTGTTCACAATACTGAACGGGCCCCCATTGCCGGTTCCCGGCATGAGCGGCGGCTCAGGCTAAATTCTGATCTGTCGTGATCCTTCGCGCCCCCCTCTGTCCTGCTGCCATCAAACGCTCTGCACCGTCGTGACGCCGACGGTCCTGATCCACCTACCCCTTAACCATCGCCCTCAGCCTGAACTTCTGGATCTTGCCGGTTGAGGTCTTCGGGATTTCGGCGAAGATCACCGCTTTCGGCAGTTTGAAGCGGGCGAGCAGCGCGCGACAGTGGTCGATGATCTCGGCCTCGGTCGCCGTCCTGCCCGGCTTCAGCTCGACATAGGCGACCGGCACCTCGCCCCATTTGTCGTCGGGCCTGGCAACGACGCCGCAGGAGGCGACGGCGCCGTGCTTGTAGAGCGCCTCCTCGACCTCGATCGAGGAGATGTTCTCGCCGCCGGAAATGATGATGTCCTTGGAGCGGTCCTTGAGCTGGATGTAGCCGTCGGGATGCATGACGCCGAGGTCGCCCGAGTGGAACCAGCCGCCGGCGAAGGCCTCGTCGCTCGCCTTGCGGTTCTTCAGATAGCCCTTCATGACGATGTTGCCGCGGAACATGACCTCGCCGATCGTCTCGCCGTCGGCCGGCGTCGCCTCCATCGTCTCGGGGTCCATCACCGTCAGATCCTCGAGCGCGGCATAGCGCACGCCTTGCCTGGCCTTCCTCGCCGCCTGCTGTCCCTTCTCCAGCCCATCCCACTCGCCATGCCATTCGTTGACGACAGCCGGGCCATAAGTCTCGGTCAGGCCATAGAGGTGGGTGACGGCAAAACCCGCGTCGGCCATGCCCGACAACACCGCTTCCGGCGGCGGTGCCGCGGCGGTGTTGAAGGTGACCGTCTGCGGAAATTGCCGCTTGTCCTCGTCGCTGGCGTTGATCAGCACCGACATCACCACCGGCGCGCCGCACAGATGGGTGACGCCGTGGTCGGCGATGGTGTCGTAGATCGGCTTCGGCCGCACCCAGCGCAGGCAGACATGGGTGCCGGCCTGCACGGCCAGCGTCCACGGAAAGCACCAGCCATTGCAGTGGAACATCGGCAGCGTCCACAGATAGACCGCATGCTTGCCCATGCCGGCATGGATGGTGTTGGCATAGGCCATCAGTGCCGCACCGCGATGGTGATAGACGACGCCCTTCGGATTGCCTGTCGTGCCGGAGGTGTAGTTGAGCGAGATCGCGTCCCATTCGTCGTCCGGCATCGACCAGGCGAAATCCTCGTCGCCGCCCGCGACGAAGGTCTCGTAATCGAGCGAGCCGATCCGCTCGCCCTTGGGATAAGGGGCGTCAGTGGCGTATTCGGGATCGTCATAGTCGATGACCAGCGGTTTTACCCTGGCCAGCGCCAGCGCCTCGCTGACGACATTTGCAAACTCGCGATCGATGACCAGCACCTTGGTTTCGGCATGGTCGAGCTGAAAGGCGATGACGGCGGCATCGAGGCGGGTGTTGAGCGAATGCAGCACCGCCTTGGTCATCGGCACGCCGAAATGCGCTTCCAGCATCGGCGGGGTGTTGGACAGCATGACGGTGACGGTGTCACCCTTGCCGATGCCGCGCCTGGAGAGCGCCGAAGCAAGCTTCAGCGACCGCCGCCAGAAATCGCGATAGGTCGTGCGCTGGCGACCATGGATGATCGCGACATGGGCGGGAAAGGTCCTTGCCGCCCGCTCCAGATAGCTGAGCGGCGTCAGCGGCTGGTGGTTGGCTGGATTCCTGCCGAGATCCTGTTCGTAGGGATTGCCCATCCCGTCCTCCCCATGTTTATCGAACGCTTCGGCACGCTGGCGAGCGAGGCCGCCTCAGCTACTCCTGGCGCCCCTGCCCGCCTTCGCCTTCTGACCATAACGCGTTGATGTCGCGATGCCCTTCGATGATGTTCGCCACCTCAAAGCAATCTCCATTATAGCGGAAGAAAATGACGTATCCCCGGAAAGCGAAACTCCGGATGTCCGGCCGGAGATCGGGGCGAGCACGACCGAGCGTCGCCTGCAAGCTCGCCAGATCACGGCATTTCTGGCGCAGAGCATCCACAAAACGGCGGCCAAGCACCAGGCTGCCGCTTTCGCGAGCGACGTATTCAAAGATATTGACCAAATCTGTCTGTACCGACGGCAACATACGCAGCCGTGGCACTCCTAGAAGCCTTCCTTTGCGAGTTGCTCAGCCTTGGCTTCCACAGCCGCGTCAATGTCCTGCTCGGTCGCTTCGCCGTCGTCAGCAAACGACTTATCCAGCATGGCGCGTAGCGCCTTTAGCTTTTCCTCGCGTTCTTCGACCAGGCGCAAGCCTTCGCGCACGACTTCGCTGGCAGAACCGTAGCGGCCCCGCTTGACAATGTTGGACACGAAAGTTTCCCAGCGCTCACCCAATGATACGTTCATTGTCAGGCCTCCTGTTCAGTTTTTATCCCGATAACAAAAATGGCGCAATCACTGGCATCGACAATGCCCGCAGTTCACCAAGATTCCACAATTTGACTTTTGTCGACAGCCGTGAATAATGTCAGCGAGGAGATGGCATGGCGATCCGACCGGCAGAACAGCTTATCCATAAGGCCGCCTGGCTCTACTATGCCCACGGCTTGCGCCAGGACCAGGTCGCCAGCCAGCTCAAGATTTCCCGCGCCTCGGTCGCCATGTATCTGCGCAAAGCGCGCGAGACCGGCATCGTCAACATCTCGACCTCGACCCAGCTTTTCACCGACGACGTCATGGCGCGCAAACTCGAAGACGCATTGAAGCTCGATGCCGTCTGGATAGCGCCGGAAAACGGCCATGTCGCCGATCCGTCGACCGACATCGCGGTGCTGGCGGCCAGCGTCTTTCTCGAATTGATCAAGAAGGGCGATCGCATCGGCGTCGCCTGGGGAAGGACCATCTATACGATCGCCGACATCATGTCCTATGCCGATCTGCAGGATGTCACGGTGGTGCAGCTCTGCGGCAATCTGGGAGCCCCCTATTCCTACCGCCCCGACCAATGCACCATGGAAATCGCCCGCCGGCTCAATGCCAAGGGACTCAATTTCTATGCGCCGCTGGTGCTGACGACAGAGGAACTGGCGCGCGGCCTGCGCGACGAGCCGGTGATCCGCGAGCAGTTGTCGGGCATCAGTGCGTGCAATCTGGCGCTTTACTCAGTCGGCACCGTCGACGCCGACAGCCATGTCGTCAAATGCGGCGCGCTGACTGCCAGCGAAATGGAGGTGCTGCGTCGTGCCGGGGCTGCCGGCGTCATCGCCGGTCAGATCATCGACGCGCAAGGCAAGGCGCTCGACTGCAGCTACAACAGGCGGATCATTTCGGCGGAGCTGTCATCGCTGCGCAAGATTGAAAAGCGCCTCGTGGTGGTGCAGGAGGACAGCAAGTTCGGACCGCTGGTGGCGGCGATCGCGGGTCGGCTATGCACGCATCTGGTGGTCGGCGCCCGGATGGCGCGACGGCTGCTCGACGATGCCGGACCGGCAGCAGAAAAGGTCGCCTAGAGAACACAAGCCGCGGACGCATTGTCATCAAGGCGTCGCGGCATTCCTGTTTCACAACAAAACAACCGGACGAAGCGAACATGAAGAACCTGTGGAATGACGGCGACGCGGAGAAGCTGGTTGCCGACTATGCAACAAAGGGTGTGGCCCGCGACCTGGCGCTGCGCGTCTACACGACCAGGCTTCTGGGCGGCGAACCGCGGCTTGTCCTGCATGGCGGCGGCAACACATCGTGCAAGACAAAGGCCATCGATCTCGTCGGCGACGAATGGGACGTGCTCTGCGTCAAGGGCAGCGGCTGGGACATGGGCATCATCGAGCCGCAGGGCCTGCCGGCGGTCAAGCTCGGCGCGCTGCTCAAGGCGCGGTCGCTCAAAAAACTCTCCGACGAAGACATGGTGGCGCTGCAGCGGGTGAACCTGATCGATCCGTCTTCGCCCAACCCTTCAGTCGAGACACTGCTGCACGCCTTCCTGCCGCATAAATTCGTCGACCATACGCACTCGACCGCGATCCTGGCCATTGTCGACCAAGACGACAGCGAGGCGCTGAGCAAGAAGGTTTTTGGCAATAAGATGGGGTTCGTGCCCTACATCATGCCGGGATTCGACCTGGCGAAGGCGGCTGCCGATGTCTTCGACGCCGACCCGACGGTCGAAGGCCTGATCCTCGACAAGCATGGCATTTTCACGTTCGGCGACGACGCCAAGCAGGCTTACGACCGGATGATCCATTATGTTGATATCGCCGAGGATTTCATCGCCAGCCACGGCAAGCCGCGCAGCGAAAAAGCTGCCTTGCCGGCCAGGCTGGCGAGGCCTGCGGAGATTGCGCCGATGCTGCGCGGTGAGGTGGCGGTAGCGCGCGGCGAAGGCCGCTTCGACCGTATGATCAGCGATTTCCGCACCTCGGACGCGATCGTCGATTTCATCAATTCGGCTGACATTGCCGACTATGCCGGGCGCGGCGTGTCGACGCCCGACCTGTCGATCCGCATCAAGACCGGACCGATGGCGCTGCCGGCGCCCGACGCGGACAAGATCGGCGACTACAAATCCGTCATTCGCCAGCATGTCGAAAACTTCGCTAGGGACTATCGCGCCTACTTCGAGACCAACGACGCGCTCGACGACGTGAAGCGCACTATGCTCGACCAGATGCCACGCCTGACGCTGGTGCCGGGGCTCGGCATGTTCGGCCATGGCCGCACGCTGAAGGATGCGAAGATTGCCTCCGACGTCGGTGAAATGTGGATCGAGGCGGTGCGCGGCGCCGAAGCAATCGGCGATTTCCATCCACTGTCCAAGGCCGACCTTTTTCCGCTCGAATACTGGTCGCTGGAACAGGCCAAGCTCGCCGCCAACAAGCCGAAGCCGCTGACCGGCCAAATTGTGCTGGTCACCGGCGGCGCCGGCGCGATCGGCGCCGCCACGGCAAAGCTGTTCGCCGACAATGGCGCTCATGCGGTCGTCGTCGATCTCGACGCGGCGAGGGCGACGGAGGCGGCAAAAAAGGCCGGCAACGGTTCGATCGGCGTCGGCGCCGACATCACCGACCCGGCGCAGATGCGCGCTGCCTTCGACAAGGCGGTTGCCGTCTACGGTGGCCTCGACATCCTCGTCTCGAATGCCGGTGCGGCTTGGGAAGGCAGGATCGGCGAACTCGACGACGCCACTTTGCGCAAGAGCTTCGAACTCAATTTCTTCGCCCACCAGTCGGCGGCGCAGAACGCAGTGCGCATCATGCTCGAGCAGGGCACCGGCGGCGTGCTTTTGTTCAACACCTCCAAGCAGGCGATCAATCCGGGTCCGAAGTTCGGCGCCTATGGCATGCCAAAGGCGGCGACGCTTTTCCTGTCCAGGCAATATGCTGTCGACTACGGCGCCCACGGCATCCGCTCCAATGCGGTCAACGCCGACCGCATCCGTTCCGGGCTGTTGACCGACGCGATGATCGCCAGCCGTTCGAGCGCCCGCGGGGTCTCGGAAAAGGAATATATGGCGGGCAATCTGCTCGGGCAGGAAGTGACGGCCGAAGACGTCGCCCAGGCCTTCCTGCATCAGGCGCTGGCAGAGCGCACCACCGCCAATGTGACGACGGTGGATGGCGGCAATATCGCGGCGGCGCTGCGGTAGCTTGGAACTTTGCCATTCTCGCGGTGAGAGATCACCGGAGAATCCTAACAAAGATTGTTAGACCTTGTGAGATATGATACATGGCCAAGCATGAAAACCCATCCCATGCGCACCCTTACCATATCCCTCACCCCGCAACAGGCGGCCCGCCTGCAAAGCGCTGTCGAAGGCGGGGGATATGCCTCTAACAGCGAGATTGTCCGCGACGCTCTGCGCCTGTGGGAACAGCGCGAGGAATTGCGCGCCTTGGAGTTGGAACACTTGAAGCGGGCCTATGCCGACGGCATGGCCAGCGGCAAGCCGGTGGAAGTCGAACCCGCCGAGTTCATACGCGGTTTGAAGGCAGAACGCCGCGCCCGTGGCTAGATATCGGCTCACGCCGCGCGCCTCGCAAGATTTGCGGGATATTTGGCACACTATCGCAATCGAGAATGAAAAGGCAGCCGACAAGCTGCTTATGCGCATTTTTGACAAACTGGAGCTGGCGGCGGAGCACCCCAAGATGGGCACAGCCAGGCCAGAGTTGAGTGTGACGGCCCGCGTGCTCATCGAGGGCCGCTACATCGTCATCTACGAACCGCAGCTGGAAGGCATCCTGGTCGTGGCGATCGTCCACGGGATGCGCGATCCGGAGCACTGGCTGTAAACCACGAGCCTGACGGAGCAGGCATTCAGACCTGGAAAAGAGCGGCCCGCCCGCGAGCCGCTCTTCCCTTGGGCCTGCGATGGTACGCTTATTTGGCGTTCGGGTTCGGCATCCAGGCCGGCATCGCGACATCGGCATGGGCGAACTGCGGCAGCTTGGCCGAGAGGTCTTCCATGTTCTTGATGTCCTTGTCGATCAGGTCCTTCTGGCTGATCAGCGTCGGCGGCACGATGACGTTTTGACCGGGGTCTTCGCCGGCCAAAAGCTGCGCCAGCGCGCGCACCGAAACCTGGCCGACGACGGCCGGGTTGGTGGCAGCCGTCGCCGCCCAGGCGCTGTCGGGCTCGCGCATCGCGGCGATGTCGGAGGTCGAGATGTCGGCCGAATAGATCTTGATGTCCTGTGACAGGCCGGCCTCGTCGACGGCGATCTTCACCCCCTTGGCGAATTCGTCAAAGGGCGCGAACATCACCTTGATGTCGGGGTTGGCCGACAGCACCGAACGGGCCTGGTTGGCGACGGAATTGGCGATCGGGTTGTCGAGCGCGCCGAACATCGCCGCCTCTTTGATGCCGGGATATTTCTTCTTGAACTCGACCCAGGTCTCGTTGCGGCGGTCGAGCGGCGCGATGCCGGCGACATAGACGTAGCCGGCCTTCCAGCCCTCGCCATTGTCCTTGATTGCCTGCTCGAGAGCGAGGCGTGCAAGGTCGCGGTCGGACTGCTCGATCTGCGGTATTTTGGGGTTCTCGAGGTTGACGTCAAAGGCGACGACCTTGATGCCGGCGTCGACCGCGCGCTGGGCGGCTTCCTTCATCGATTCCGTCAAGCCGTGCTGGATGATGATGCCCTGAACGCCGAGCGCGATGGCCTGGTCGACCATGTCCGCCTGAAGGGCGGCATCCTGACGGCTGTCGAGGACGCGCAGATCGACGCCAAGCGCCTTGGCCTGCGCTTCTACACCGGACAGATAGGCCTGGAAGAAGTCGCCGGTCGAGAGATAGCGGACCAGCGCGATCTTGACGGCGCCGGGCTTGTCGAACGGCGCCGGCCTGTCCTGCGCCATCGCCGGGACCTGCATCAGCAGCGCAGCACCGGCAAGCCCGATTGCTGCCTTCCCCAAAACTCTTCTTGTGATCTTCATGTTGTCTCCTCCACTTGTTGAATTCAAATTTCAGCCGGTCGAAAATCCTGTCCGTCGAAATCCTACCTGTTGCCCCTGTCGGAAAGGGCGAAGGTGAAGACCAAGGCAACCACGAGAACCACGCCCTTGATGAAATCCTGCGTGTAATAGGGCGCGTTCATCATCGTCAGGCCCTGCAGCAGCACGCCGACAAACACCGCGCCGACAGCCGTGCCGAAGGCGTTCGGCTTGGCGGCGCCAAGAACCGCGTAGCCGATGAGTGCCGCAGCCACTGCGTCCAGCAGGAGATTATTACCCGAGGCGATGTCGCCGCGTCCAAGCCGGGCAGCGAGCAAAATGCCGCCGATCGAGGCAAAAACCCCTGAAATAACGTATGCCCAGATTTTGTATGCCTTGACAGGCGCGCCGGCGAGTTCGGCAGCCCGTTGGTTGCTGCCGACCGCATACATCATGCGGCCGAAACGGGTGTATTCGAGAAAGAACCAGATCAGCACCGCAAGCACGAGCAGGACGACGACCGAAACCGGGATGAGGTTGGGGATGAAGAAATCGAAGCGGTGGCGGCCGAGCGCCAGGAAGCCGGCGCCGAACGTGCCGTTGGCGACCGAGCCGTCAGGCATCGTCATGCCGGTGGCGATCGAGCGGCCCTCGGTCGGGATTCGCTGCAAGCCGACGAGCAGGAACATCATGCCGAGCGTCGCCAGAAGGTCCGGTACACGCATATAGACGATCAGCCAGCCATTGATGAGGCCGACGATGACGCCGATCGCGAGACAGGCGACAACCGCGACGACAGCGTTCTGCTCCAGCACCACCATGACATAGGCGGCCGCCATCATGGCGCTGGTGGCGACGGAGCCGATCGACAGGTCGAAGCCGCCGACGACCAGGGTGGCGGTGACGCCGAGCGCCAGCACGCCGGTGATGGCGACGGACTGGAAGATGAAGACGGCGCTCTGCGGCGAGACGAAGCCATCGGCGGCGATGGCGAAATAGGCGATCAACCCGAACAGCAGAACGATGAAGCCATAGCGGATGGCATGGCCGCGCGCGGCTGCCATCCTTACCCAACCCGAACTCATGCCCTCTCCATTCCACGTCCCATTATCTGCCCGCCTCACGCTGCGCTGTGCAGCGGCCCGCCCGCCACTTCGGCCAGCAGGCGATCGAGGTCGATGTCGGCGTTGCGATGCTCACCGACGATTGTCTGCTCCGACATCACCAGGATGCGGTCGGCGGTCTCCAGCGCCTCGTCGAGCTCGGTGACGAACAGCAGCGTCGCACGGCCGTTGGCGCTCGCCCGCAGCTTGGCCGCGATATCGCGCCTGGCTGAAATGTCGACGCCCTGAAACGGCTCGTCCAGTATGAACAGTCTTGCCGCCTGCGACATCCAGCGGGCGACCATCACCTTCTGCTGGTTGCCGCCGGAAAGCGCTGACATTTCGTCCTTCTCCGAGCGGCAGACGATGCCCAATTCCTTGATCTGCCGGCGGGCGGTGGCGCGCTCGATGCGGCGCTTGAGAACGCCCAGACGCGACATCCGCCTGTGAAACGGCAGGCTGATATTTTTCTGGATGTTGAAGTCGCCGACGATCCCGTTTTCGCTCCGGTCCTTGGCGACGAGAAACACGCCGGCGGCGATCGCCTCGCCTGTCGACCCCGGTGCATAGGCTTTGCCGTTCAGCACCATGGTGCCGGACAGCGGCTTGCGGACGCCAAACAGCGTCTCGGCGAGCGCTGTCTTGCCGACGCCGACGAGGCCGGTGATGGCAACGACTTCGCCGTCGCCGAGCGTCAGCGAGATCGGCCTGGAACCTTCGGCAATGCGCAACCTGTCGATCGTCAGGACAGGCCTGGCCGAATTCCTGGCGACGATCCGCTCGAGGTGGATCTTGCGGCCGAGCATGGCGTTGACCGCGCCTTCATAATCGAGCGGCTTGCTGTCGAAGACGCCTGAGACGACGCCGTCGCGCATCGAGACGATCCGGTCGGCAAGCCGCCTGATGTCGGACATGCGGTGCGAGATGTAGAGGATGGCGACGCCCTGCTCGCGCAGCCTGTCGAGCAGCGCGAAAAGCCGGTCGGCCTCGGCGCTGGACAAGGACGAGGTCGGCTCGTCGAGGATCAGCACCTTCGGCTGATGCGCCATGGCGCGGGCAATCGCCACCATCTGGCGATCGGCCAGCGAGAGATCGCTGATCCGGGCCTTCAGGTCGATCATCAGCCCCATGCGGTCGGCAACCGCCTTTGCCTCGCGGCGCACCCGGCCCGGATTGAACAGGGTCGGCGCGCCGCTGCCGCTCAGCCTGTCGAGCGTCAAATTGGTGGCGACGTCGAGATCGGCGACGACACCGTCATTGATGTTCTGATGAACGGTGACGACGCCGGCGCGGATCGCCGCCGCCGGCGTTTTCGGCGCGAAGTCGTGCGGCGCGAAGTTTTGGCCGGCAAGGCTCATCGTGCCGCCGCCGCGCTCGTAAACGCCGCTGATGATCTTGACCAGGGTGGATTTGCCGGCGCCGTTGGCGCCCATCAGCACGGTCAATTCACCGGCATGCAAATCGAGCGAGACGCCGCCAAGCACCTCGATAGGGCCGAAGGATTTCCTCAGGCCGTCGACGCGGAACACGGCATCATTGCCCATTCGTTCCTCCCTGGCGACGACGCTATGGGCTGTTCCGGCAATTGTCAACACGATTGACAATTGCCAGAGGGCTTCCTAGCTTGGACCAACCGTGATGGCTCCACTAAGATGAGAGCACGTAAACGGGAGGTGAGGATGACTGGGAAATTGCCGTTCGAAGCACTGTCGGTCGAAACACTGGCGGCCCGCCTCGGCGCCAACGCGGCGCTGTGCTCGCATATCGGCAAGGACACGAGCCGCTGGAAGGTTCGCGAGGTCGGCGACGGCAATCTGAACCTGGTGTTCATCGTCGAGGGTGCGCAGGGTGCGGCCGTCGTCAAGCAGGCCCTGCCCTATGTCCGCCTGGTCGGCGACAGCTGGCCGCTGCCGCTAAAACGCTCCTTCTTTGAATATCACGCGCTGACCCGGCAGCAGGCGAGAGCGCCCGGTTCGGTGCCGGCGATCCATCACTTCGACGAAGGCCAGGCGCTGATCATCATGGAGTACCTGTCGCCGCACATCATCCTGCGGCGGGCGCTGATCGAGGGCCGGCAACTGCCCAACATCGCCAGGGACATCGGCCTGTTCATGGCCCGCACCCTGTTTCGCGGCTCCGACCTGCATATGGCGACCAGGGATCGCAAGGCCGATCTGGCGCTGTTCGCCGACAATGTCGAGCTTTGCGACATCACCGAGAACCTGGTGTTCTCGGACCCGTATTTCGATGCCAAGATGAACCGGCATACGAGCCCGCAGCTCGACAGCATCGTTGCAGAATTGCGCGCCGACCGTGACCTCAAGGTCGAGGCGCAGCGGCTGAAGCACATTTTTGCGGCCAATGCAGAGACGCTGCTGCACGGCGACCTGCATTCCGGCTCGATCATGGTCACCGAGACAGAAACGCGGATGATCGATCCCGAATTCGCCTTCTACGGCCCGATCGCCTTCGACGTCGGCATGCTGCTCGCCAATTTCTGGATGGCGTTCTTCTCGCAGCGTGGCCACGAGCAGAACGGGAAGCGCGACACCATGCGCGCCTATCTGCTCGACGTCACGGTCGACACATGGTCGGTGTTCCGCAGCGAGTTCTCGCATCTGTGGCGAACCGAGCGCACCGGCATGCTCTACCAGAAGAGCCTGTTCGAGGATCAGGGCGACAGGCTTGGCGCCGAACAGGCGCTCGACCACATGCTGCACCAGGTGTGGACCGACATGCTGGGCTTTGCCGGCGTCGAGGTGCACAGGCGCATTCTGGGCCTCGCGCACAATGCCGATTTCGAGACCATTGCCGACGCCGATCTGCGCGCCACATGTGAGGCAAAGGCGCTGAAATTCGGCCGTCACATCGCCGTCAACCGGCGCCAGATCCACAGCATCGACGAGGTCAACAAATTGGCCGCACTGATCGAACGGGAGAACAGGATTTGAATGTCGGCGACCGCCACTACCGCACCATCTGGCTGAGCGACGACGGCCGTTCGGTGGAGATCATCGATCAGCGCTGGCTGCCGCATGATTTCCGCGTCGAAAAAGTCGACACCGTTGCCGGCATCGCCACGGCGATCCGCGACATGTGGGTGCGCGGCGCGCCGCTGATCGGCGTCACCGCCGCCTATGGCGTCGCCATGCAGATGGCCGACGACCCTTCGGATGCGGCACTCGACGGCGTCTGGGAGGTCTTGCACGAAACCCGCCCGACCGCGATCAATCTGCGCTGGGCGCTCGATGAGATGCGCAATTTGCTGCGGCCGCTTCCATCAGGACAGCGCGCCGAGGCGGCTTACCGGCGCGCCGGCGAAATCGCCGACGAGGATGTCGGCCTCAACCGCGCCATCGGCGTCAACGGGCTTGAAATCATCAGGGAAATCGCAGCACGCAAGCAACCGGGCGAGCCGGTCAACATCCTGACCCATTGCAATGCCGGCTGGCTGGCCACCGTCGACTACGGCACCGCCACGGCGCCGATCTATCTGGCAACGGAAGCCGGCATTCCCGTTCATGTCTATGTCGACGAAACCCGCCCGCGCAACCAGGGCGCCCAGTTGACCGCATGGGAGATGGCCGGCCACGGTGTGCCGCATACACTGATCGTCGACAATGCCGGCGGCCATCTGATGCAGCGCGGCCAGATCGACATGGTCATCGTCGGCACCGACCGCACCACCGCCGACGGCGATGTCTGCAACAAGATCGGCACCTATCTGAAGGCGCTGGCCGCCGCCGACAACGACGTGCCGTTCTATGTCGCGCTGCCGTCGCCAACCATCGACTGGACGGTGGGTGACGGGCTGGCCGAAATCCCGATCGAACAGCGTTCCAGCGACGAGGTCTCACTGGTCTGGGGTAAGACCGCGAGTGGCGAGATTGCGCAGGTCCGCATCTCGCCGGAGACGACGCCCGCGGCAAACCCGGCCTTCGACGTGACGCCGGCGCGGCTGGTCACCGGATTGATCACCGAGCGCGGCGTCGCCAGGGCGTCGCGCGACGGCTTGAAGGCGATGTTTCCCGGACGCTGATGGATCCTGCTCCCACGGATACTGCTGAGACGGTTGGCAGCGGACCCTAACTATCAAGACTGACGGCTCGCCGGAACCCTGAAAAGACCCGGCCTCGCCGGCAATGCCAAATGCGATGTCGATCCACCACATGATCCGACAAGGCCGCCACCAGCTGGCGCAGCCGACGGCGCGGGGCTGCGGAATTGGCTCTCGTGAACGCGTTCGTCCCAAACGGGTTGCCAATCCATGGTAGTGTGATTATACCAGTTACTAAGGTGACGATCGGCAGGGTCATCGTTGAAGATCAGGAGTAGGGCCAGATGACTACGATTGCGCTGTTTGGTGCCGGCGGCAAAATGGGTTACCGCCTGTCGACCAATTTTCGTGGCTCTCCCTACAGCATACGCCATGTCGAGGTCAGCGACGCCGGCCGCGAGCGGCTGAAGACCGGGCTGGGCCTCGACGCGGTCAGCGCCGATGAAGCCCTGAACGGCGCCGAGGTGGTAATCCTGGCGGTTCCCGACACCCATATCGGCAAGGTCGCGGCCAGCATCGAGGGCAAGCTTGCGTCCGGCACAATGGTGGTCGTGCTCGACGCCGCAGCGCCTTTCGCCGGTCATTTGCCGAAGCGGCCGGACCTGACCTATTTCGTCACCCATCCCTGCCATCCGCCGATCTTCAACGACGAGACCGACATGGCGGCCAAGAAGGACTATTTCGGCGGCGTCAAGGCCAAGCAGCATATGGTCAGCGCGCTGATGCAGGGACCGGAGGAGGATTTCGCCAAGGGCGAAGCGATCGCCAAGATCATCTGGGCCCCGGTGATGCGGTCGCATCGCGTCACCGTCGACCAGATGGCGCTGCTCGAGCCGGGCCTTTCGGAGACCGTCTGCGCTTCGCTGCTGGTCGTCATGAAGGAAGCGGTCGACGAGGTCGTCGCGCGCGGAGTCGACCAGCAGGCCGCGCTCGACTTCCTGCTTGGCCACATGAATGTGCTCGGCGCCGTCATCTTCGGCGAGACCAAGGGGGTGTTCTCCGACGCCTGCAACAAGGCCATCGAGTTCGGCAAGCCGGTGCTGATGCGCGAGGACTGGAAGCGGGTCTTCGAGCCGGAAGAGATCGCAGCGAGCATCCAGCGCATCACCTGAAGGCGGAAGCCTCCTTTCCTTCTCCTCTCGTAGGAGAAGGTACAGGCGCGTCCTATGTCACCGCAGTGACTCTACCCGCCGCATCGAGGCGACAGCCGACTCGCGCCTGCCGAACCTCGACGCCGCCTTGTCTTGCATAGTGTATGCGCACCTCGATCGGCGCCGTGAGCGCGCCCCGAAATTGCTGCAACGGGCCCGCGCTTACCGCGTGAACAAGCACGGCGCCAAGCGGCGTCGCGGCCGACGCGATCGCCGTGCGGCAGGCGCGCACCACAGCTGGTGGGATACCGGGTTTGGCTTTCAGTGGCGCCATAAACGGATAGCCATAGGTGATCCGCGCCGACGCGTTGCGACCAGTTGCGGAAGGCCTGAGCTTGCGGGGCAGGATGGCGAATTGACTCGCGGCCTTGGCCTTGGTGGTGGCTGGCGTGATGCCGGCATTGCTGCTCGCGGCTTGCCCGGCGCCCAGCGCCGGGTTGCCTGGCTTACCTCCTGGAGCGGTGCCCGATGCGGACGAACGGTCGCCCACCCCGACACCTGTCGACAGGCCGCCGCTTGCGCCGCCGAGGTTGCCGCTGACGCCAAGTCCGGCACCGAGCGATCCCTTGCCCGCGCCGAGCGATCCGCCAAGGCTTGCTCCCCCTACTCCATCGACGCTCGAGCCGCCCGCCACCGAGGCGCCTTTCGGGCCGGCGCTAAGGCCAGCACCGACCCCGACACCGCCAAGTTTGCCGCCAAGCCCCGCCTCAAGAGCCGAGGCAGGGCAAATTGCGATCGCGACGGTCAATGCGGCTGCGACGTATTTGTTCATCACCATATTCCTCCTGCGGCATGGATTCGGCCCACCGAAATGCCCTTCACGATCACCCCTCGCTAGGGAGCGCCGAGCTTCGGCGGTCGCGTCGGGAGCAACGCGTCGGGAAGCGCGATGGTCGCCACCAGAACAGGTCGCGATGGTTTTTTGGCCTTCACTTTGTGGTTTTCCCGCAACCCCGATTTACGGGCTGGTCGCGAGCGCACGGACACATCTGCACGCGAAGCTGCGACGGCACGCGCTTTCGGAACGCGGTTGATACGCTCGCTGCGACGCTCATCCCGGGCCTTTTCAACGTCACTCGCCTTTCGAGCGGCGCTGAGCTCGCGGGCCAGGCCGACGGCCTTGTTGCGCTCTTGCTCCAACGCCACGCTCAGCTCCATCGAGACGCGGCTCGCTTCCTGCCTTGCCGCGTCGCGTTCCCGGCGGGCGCTGTCGCGATCACGAGCAGCTGAATCTGCCCGTTCGCGCTCCAGTTCGAGTGCGTCGCCAGCTCGCTTCAAAGCCGCCTCGGCCACCTGTCGTTCCCTGATGGCGTCGGTCCGCGCAGCCGCAGCCAGATCCGCGCTTGTCTTAAGCGCGTCGATGGTCTGGCGCGCCGCGGCGAGTTCGCGTCCGAAGCGCTCAGCCTTGTGCCGCTCCTCATCCAGCGCTCGCTGCGCCTCTGCCGCAGAGGCCGCCAGGGAGTGACGCGCTTCAAGCATGGCGGCCTTCTCGTGATCGGCGAGAGTGGCTTTGGCCTTCAAGCCTTTCACTTGGCTTTGCGCCACTTCCAGATCGAGCGCGAGCTCTCCGGCTTTTCGCCGCTGCTGTTTTAGCGCCCGTGCTTGTTCAGCCATCATGTCGGCTACCGCACGCGCCTGCGCACTGGCATCGCGGGCGCCGCGCTGCATCACGGCCAGTTCGGCTCGCGCCGCCGCCAAATCGCGGCCGTCATGGTCAGCGCGAGCCGGGTCACCGCGAGCCGGCTGCACGCTCTTCCTGAGCGCGTCGACTTCCCTTAGCGCCGCAAAGAGCTTTTGTTCCAGCGTACCGCGGCCAGTCCGCATCGCATCGAGTTCCCGCACCAAGGCGTCAGCCCGTTGACGCGCCGTCGCAAGGTCCTGATTGTGTCGCGCGGCATCGTTGCGAGCAGTCCGGCGAGCCGCAAGTGCTTCCGCGCGCGCTGCCGCAATTTCCATGCGAGCTGCGGCTAGCTCATTCAGCAATGCCCCTTGCAGAGTTTGCTGCTGCTCCGCAGCAGGCTGCCGAGATGTGTGGGGGCCGCGCACGCCCGGCTGCGCCTCGGCCTGGCCGTTCTCGACACTGGCGCGTTCCGAAGCCACGGCCGAAGAGCCGTCGCTGGCTGCGTTCGCCGGCGGTTCGGGCGCTTCTTGTTTGACCTCCACCGAAGCTGTGAGGTCCGAGGGCGAACTTTGTATCAGTTTGACGGTTATGTCAGCCCGTTCCTGACGGCCGCTCCTGGCTTGCAAGCGATCGGAAATCAGCTTTGCCAATTCCTCCTCACGCAGACCTGCCGCGGCAATGCTCCCGATCAATGGAAGGTCAAGCGTGCCAGTCGAGTCGATGGTGAAACTATGGTTGAGCTGCAGCGCCTCCAGAACGCCATCACGCAAGGCAGTCCATTGCCAAACGTGCAGTTCGATCGTGTCTCGCGGAGCAAGTCTGTCGTCAGCCTGCGGCCGACCGTGTGCCGCAGATCCCAGCAGCAGGATGATACACAACGAAATGAGGCACAGCACGGCGCTGCAGCTCCTGCCGCACATGCCACGCAATGAAGCCGAATGCCGTCGGTCAGCAAAGCTTGGCGCGGGGCTGCAGGATGGCGGCCTGAAACTCTGCACAAAAGTCATAGCTGAACCTCACCGGCAACGCGACCCTTGCCGCGAACGGATTTTTTAGAAAAACCGCGCGCAGGCTGGGGCCGCGGAGAAATTCCACAACCAGTAGGCGATACTAGCAAAGCCTGCGCGTAGCGCTGAGCACCGAATAAGGCTTAGGAATGTCTCCTCCTTACTTACTTATTGCGCCCTCGCCCGCGTATCGTACCGCTTAAGGTGGTGGTTCTCTGACCTGGCCAGCTGCAGGCGCATCGTAGGGAACGAAGTATCGCTCTTGGTGGGATGACTCTCCGGTGGCGCTTGCTGCTCATCAGATACATATCATCTGAATTTGTGGTTGACTCATTATACCAGTTGGCTTAGCTGTTGGATTGGCTTTGGCCAGCCGGGGCCGGGCTGAAAATTGGGCAGGCGGCAGGTGGAGGGGCAAGCTGAAGACGGGACCGAGCCGGATGATCCGCCCCGGGTGAGCCGGCAAATGACCCGATCCGCGACACCGGACGCGATCCGCCTGACAAACTGGAATGCATTTCAGCCGGGGCCGCGGAAGCACAGGCTTTTTCAAATGGGAGGAAATTCATGAAACTCACTCGCAGAATGACATTTGCGGCTTTTGCCGGCATGCTGGCGCTGGGCACCGCGGCACCCGCCTATGCGGCGGATCTCATTGCCATCATCACGCCCTCGCACGACAACCCATTCTTCAAGGCCGAAGCCGTCGGCGCGGAAGCCAAGGCCAAGGAACTCGGCTATGAAACGCTGGTTCTGGTCCATGACGACGACGCCAACAAGCAGTCCGAGCTGATCGACACGGCGATCGGCCGCGGCGCCAAGGCGATCATCCTCGACAATGCCGGCGCCGACGCCTCGGTCGCCGCCGTGCAGAAGGCCAAGGACGCGGGCGTTCCGTCGTTCCTGATCGATCGCGAGATCAACGCCACCGGCGTCGCCGTCGCGCAGATCGTCTCCAACAACTACCAGGGCGCCCAGCTTGGCGCGCAGGAGTTCGTCAAGCTGATGGGCGAGAAAGGCAATTACGTCGAGCTGGTCGGCAAGGAATCCGACACCAATGCCGGCATCCGCTCCAAGGGCTATCACGACGTCATCGACGACTATCCGGACCTGAAGATGGTGGCGCAGCAATCGGCCAACTGGAGCCAGACCGAGGCCTATGCCAAGATGGAATCGATCCTCCAGGCCAACCCGGACATCAAGGGCGTGATCTCCGGCAACGATACGATGGCGATGGGCGCCCATGCCGCCCTTGCCGCCGCCGGCCGCAAGGACGTCATCGTCGTCGGCTTCGACGGATCGAATGACGTGCGCGACTCGATCGCCTCTGGCGGCATCAAGGCCACGGTCCTGCAACCGGCCTATGCGCAGGCGCAGATGGCGGTCGAGCAGGCCAACGACTTCATCAAGAACAAGAAGTCTCCGGCCGAGGAAAAGCAGCTGATGGACTGCGTCCTGATCAATGGCGACAATGCCGCCAAGCTGGAAACCTTCGCGCTGACCAACTGAGCCGGTGTGACATCAATCGCAAGGGACGAGCTTCCGGCTCGTCCCTTGCTTCCATTTCCCGGGTGCCCTGACCGCCATGCCGAACAAGCCGACATGTTGAAAAAGCTGACTTGGCCGACCGTTGCCTGGTCGACCCTCGCTTGGGGGACCGTTGCCGTGATATTTGGCATCAGCCTGACTGCCTGCAAGATCCTGCCGACACCGTCCGCGGAAAATGGCGGCAATGCACCGGCCTTCAATGCGGACAAGATGGTCGGCGATATCTGGGCTGCCAAAATGCTGCCGTATCTCCAGCAGAAGGCCGGATCGTTTCCCGAGGTTCACGCCCTGGCGAAAGCCGATCCTGCGGCTGCCGGCGCCAAGTATGGCAATCCGAAGAAGCAGGCGAATTCGCCGTGGACCTTCGCGGTTCGCCTCGAAGGCAAGATTATTGCGGCGAACACACAATCACGCGCGGCAACCATGGATGTCGATGCCGACGGTGACGGCAAGGCGGATGCACGGGTGCAGATCGGACCCGCGATGCGTGGCACCGCGCTGCGCGACAGCCTCGACTTCATCCAGTTCAACGATTTCACCAATCAGATCGACTTCGCCCAGTTCGGCAAGGCGTTCAACATCCATGCCGACAAGACGGTGCTCTCCAAGCTGCCGCGCGAAGCGCTGGAGGGCCGCGGCGCCAGGGTCGTCGGCGCTTATGTCATGGGCAGCGGCCAGGACCTGCCGCTGGTGACCCCGGCGGAGGCAGAGGTGGGGCCGAAGCCATGACTGCCGCCGGCGATCGTGATGTCATCCTGAAGCTGGAAGACGTCTCCAAGGTCTATTCGGGGACAGTCGCGGTCAAGCGCGCGAATTTCGAAGTGCGCAAGGGCGCGGTCAACGTGCTGGTCGGCGAAAACGGCGCCGGCAAATCGACGCTGATGAAGATCATCGCCGGCGTCGAACAGCCGACGCTCGGCCGCATTCTCCTGGAGGGCGAAGAGGTTTCCTTCTCCTCATCCGGCGACGCGGTGAACCGCGGCATCGGCATGGTGTTCCAGGAGTTGAACCTGTTCGGCAACCTGACGGTGGCCGAGAATATTTTCGCCACCCGCGAGATCACCAACCGGTTCCGCAAGATCGACAGCCGGGAACAGGAGCGCCGCGCGGCGGAATTTCTCGAGCGCCTGCAGGCCGGCATCCGGCCGGACATGCTGGTCGAGGATTTGCGCATCGGCCAGCAGCAACTGGTCGAGATCGCCAAGGCGGTTTCGCTCGATGCGCGCATCCTGATCATGGACGAACCGACCTCGGCGCTGAGTGCGGCGGAAGTCGAGATCCTGTTCAAGGTGATCGCCGACCTCAAGGCGCGCGGCGTGGCGATCGTCTACATCTCGCACCGGCTCGAGGAGCTGATCCGCATCGGCGACTACATCACCGTGCTGCGCGACGGCCGCATCACCGGCCAGGAGAGGATGAAAAACGTCGACACGCAATGGATCGTGCGGCAGATGATCGGCTCCGACGCCAAGGACTTCGCCAAGCCCGACGGCCATGTTCCGGGCGAAGAGATCTTCCGCGCCGAGGATATCTGCCTGCCGCGCGTGACCGGCGGGCTTGCGGTCGATCATGTCTCGCTGTCGCTGCGTGCCGGCGAGATCCTCGGCATATACGGCCTGATGGGCGCCGGACGCAGCGAGCTGTTCGACTGCATCATGGGGCGCCACGGCCATGCCACCGGGGCGATCTTCATTGCCGGCAAGAAGGTCAGGGAACGCGACACCACGCGGCGCATCCGGCGCGGGCTGGCGCTGATCCCCGAGGACCGCCAGCGCGAAGGGCTGGTGTCGATCCTCTCGGTCGCCAGCAATCTGACGCTGGCCAGCCTGTCGCGGTTTGTCCGCGTGTTCCATATCGGCGGCGCCAAGGAGAACCAGGCGGTGACGCAGATGGTGCGGGAACTGGCGATCAAGGTCGCCGATCCGGCACAGGAGGTCTCGTCGCTGTCGGGCGGCAACCAGCAGAAGGTGGTGATCGGCAAGGCGCTGCTCACCGGACCGAAGGTGCTGCTGATGGATGAGCCAAGCCGCGGCATAGACGTCGGCGCCAAGGCCGACGTCTTTCGCACCATGCGCAAACTGTCCCGCGACGGGCTGGGCATCCTGTTCGCCACCTCCGATCTCGACGAGGTGATGGCGCTGTCCGACCGCATCGCGGTGATGAGCAATGGAAAACTGACCGGCATGTTCGATCGCGCTGAGGCGACGGAGGCTTCACTTGTCGCCGCATCGGCGCTTGGCCACGGGCCGGTCCCGCACATGGAGAGCCACGCCCATGACTGACATCCCGGCCAAGGCTTCGGTTGCCTCCGCCTCGAGCGGCTCCGTGCTGCTGACGCTGATGAAGGCGAGGACGTTCATTGCGCTGATCGCCGTCCTGATCTTCTTCTCGATCGCGGCGCCGAATTTCCTTTCGGCCGCCAACCTGATCCTGATGTCGAAGCACGTCGCGCTGAACGCCTTCCTCGCCATGGGCATGACCTTCGTCATCATCACCGGCGGCATCGACCTCTCGGTCGGCTCGATTGTCGGCCTGTGCGGCATGGTCGCCGGCTATCTCGTGCTCAACGGCATCGACCTGCAGGTCGGCTACACGATCTATTTCAACGTCTTCGAGATCGCACTGATCACGCTGGCGGTCGGTATATTGATCGGCGCCGTCAACGGATTGCTGATCACCAGGCTGAATGTCGCGCCGTTCATCGCCACGCTCGGCGTGCTCTATGTCGCACGCGGCCTGGCGCTGCTGTCGTCGGATGGTCGCACCTTTCCGAACCTCGTCGGCAAGCCCGATCTGGGCACGACCGGGTTCGGCTTCCTCGGCGCCGGCCGGCTGCTCGGCCTGCCGGTCTCGATATGGATTCTTGTCCTCGTAGCAGTTGGGGCGGCCTATCTCGCCAAATACACCCCGCTCGGCCGCCACATCTTCGCCGTCGGCGGCAACGAACGGGCGGCGCGGATTTCGGGCGTCAGGGTCAATATGGTGAAGATGTTCGTCTACATGTTCTCCGGCTTCTGCGCGGCGGTCGTCGGGCTGATCATCTCGTCCGAACTGATGGCCTCGCATCCGGCGACCGGCGAAAGCTTCGAGCTCAACGCCATCGCCGCGGCTGTGCTCGGCGGCACCTCGATGTCGGGTGGCCGCGGCACGATCGGCGGCACAATCGTCGGCGCCTTCGTCATCGGCATCCTTTCCGACGGGCTGGTGATGATGGGGGTGAGCTCGTTCTGGCAGATGGTGATCAAGGGCCTGGTCATCATCGTCGCCGTCGTCGTCGACCAGGCGCAGCGCCGGCTGCAGAGCCGGGTGACGCTGATGCAGATGGCAAAGGCGGGCTGACCCGTGGCGGAACTGCGAGGAGCGCTGATCGGCTGCGGCTTCTTTGCCGTCAACCAGATGCATGCCTGGCGCGACATCGACAGCGCCTCGATCGTCGCCATCTGCGACCGCGACCCGGAACGGCTCAAGGTGCTCGGCGACCAGTTCGGCATTGAGCGACGCTACACAGACGCGGCGGCACTGTTTGCCGGCGAAAGCCTGGATTTCGTCGATATCGCCACCACCGCGCCGAGCCATCGTTCGCTTGTCGAGATGGCGGCACAAAACCGCGTTCCGGCGATCTGCCAAAAACCGTTTGCGCCGACGCTTGCCGACGCCAAGGCCATGGTGAAGGCATGCAGCGATGCCGGCGTGGCGTTGATGGTGCATGAGAATTTTCGCTGGCAGTCGCCGATCCAGGCGGTGCGCGCGGTGCTCGACAGCGGCGACATCGGCACGCCCTTCTTCGGCCGGATCTCGTTCCGCTCGGCCTATGACGTGTTTTCCGGGCAGCCCTATCTGGCGACGGGAAAGCGCTTCATCATCGAAGACCTCGGCATCCACAGTCTCGACATAGCCCGCTTCCTGCTGGGCGACGTTTCGACGATCACGACCCGAACCGCTCGCATCAACCCCAACATTGCCGGCGAGGACGTCGCTACCATGCTGATGGACCACAAGAGCGGTGCAACGTCCGTGGTCGACTGCAGCTATGCGACCAAGCTCGCGACCGAGCCGTTTCCGCAGACGCTGGTCGAGATCGACGGCAGCGACGGCACGATCCGGCTCGAGCAGGATTACCGGCTCACCGTCACCGGCAGGAACGGAACGGCGGTGAGCGACGTCTCGCCGCCGCTGCTGCCCTGGGCATCGCGGCCGTGGCACAACATCCAGGAAAGCGTCGTCGCCATCCAAAAGCACTGGGTCGCCTGCCTGGCGAATGGGACCGAGCCGGCAACCTCGGGCGCCGACAATCTTAGGACCTTGGCGCTGGTCGAGGCCGCCTATGCCGGTGCTGCAAGCGGTGAACCGGTGCAGCTCGACGCTTTGCTGAGATGACCGCGGATGCCTTCCTCCTCTATGGCACACACGCGGTCGAGACCGAGCCAGTCAGCTTGCGCGCCGGCGCGCTCAGCGCCGACTTCGTCAACGGCAATCTGCGCACCATCCGCCATGGCGGCATCGAGGTGCTGCGCGCCATCGCCTACATCGTCAGGGATCGCGACTGGGGCACCTACGAGCCGGCGCTGACGGATTTGGTCATCGACCAGGGCGCCGACACTTTCACTGTCAGCTATTCGGCAAGCTGTGTCGGGCCGGGAGGAAGCCGGCTCGACTTTCGCGCGACGATCAAAGGTTCCGCCGACGGCCAGCTGGTTTTCGACGTGAGCGCGCTTCCCGAAAACGCTTTCGAGACCAATCGCTGCGGCTTCTGCATCCTGCACCCGATCGCCGGCCTGGCTGGCAGCCCGGTCACTGTCGAGCACACCGACGGCAGCGTCGTCGCAACGAAACTTCCTGAGCTGATCGACCCTTGGCAGCCTTTCAAGGATCTGCGGGCGATCACGCATGAGGTCCGGCCCGGCGTCACCGCGGAATGCCGGATGGAAGGCGATGCGTTCGAGATGGAGGACCAGCGCAATTGGTCGGACGCGTCCTACAAGACCTATGTCCGGCCGCTGGCGCTGCCTTGGCCCTACATGCTGCCCGCTGGCCAGACTGTGCGCCAGACGATCAGGCTGCGTGTGACCGGCGTCGGCAGGGTGCCGGCTGCCGCAGCAGCAGCCGAGCCGGTCCGAGTCGAACTCGGCGAAACCGGACCGCTGCTGCCGGATATCGGCGTGATCATCTATCCGGACGAGGTCGAGACGGCGCTGGCAAACCTGCCGACACTGTCCGCGCTCGGCCCGCAGCAGCTGATGTTCCATTACGATCCAACGCGGGGCCATGGCCTCGACGCCTTGCGGTCCTTTGCCCGGCTCGCCGCAGCCTTCCCGGTCGAGACCACGCTCGAATGCGTCGTTTCCTGCGTTGGCGATCTCGATGCCGAGTTCCCAGGCGTCGCCGGCATGGTGCGTCAGGCCGGGCTGAAACTCTCGGCTATTGCCGTCTCGCCTTCGGTCGACCGGCAGTCGACGCCGCCGGGCAGCGCATGGTCTGAATGTCCGCCGCTTGAAGATGTCTATGCCGCGGCGCGCCGCGCCTTTCCCGACATCCGCCTCGGCGGCGGCATGTTCAGCTATTTCACCGAACTCAACCGCAAGCGCGTTCCCGCCGATCTGCTCGATTTCGTCAGCCACTGCACCTGCCCGATCGTGCACGCCGCCGACGATCTCAGCGTCATGCAATCGCTGGAGGCACTGCCTTTCATCACCCAATCGGCGCGGGCGATCTTCGGAGCAAAACCCTACCGGATCGGCCCATCGACCATCGCCATGCGGCAGAACCCCTATGGCGGCGCGACCAAGGCCAACCCGCACAATCAGCGCATCGCCATGGCCGACCGGGATCCCCGCCATGCCGGGCTGTTCGCGGCAGCATGGACGATCGGCTATGGCGCGCGGGTCGCGCCGGCCGGGCTGGAGATGCTCACGCTGTCCAGCTTCAGCGGACCGTTCGGCGTGCTGGCGGCATCCGGGGAACCTGTCGGCGAAGGTGAACCCCGGCCGATCTTCCAGGCCGTGCAGGGGCTTTGCGAACTGGCCGGCTTCAGGCAGGTGGCGGCGAGGACGAGCGATGAGACGCGGGTGCTCACGCTGGCCGGCCGTTCTGCCGCGGGCCAGACCATCATGTGGCTGGCGAACCTGGCGGCGAGCGAAGTGACGGTTGATATTTCCGGGTTCGAACGACGCCGCCTGGTGATGACACCTTACGCGATCACCCGGATCGGGTGAATCAGCTGCCGGAATTCATCACGTAGAGCGCGCGCGAGCGCTCGAGGTGCTTGATCATCGCCTTCTCGGCGCCGTCCGCGTCCTTCTGCTCGATGCGCCTGATGATTTCTTCGTGCTCGAGCAGCGTGAAATTTTCCTTGCCGGTCCAGATCAGCATTTCGGTGTGATATTCCTTCAACCAGCCAAGCATTGCTTCGCTGACCGCGACATAGATCGGGTTGCCGGATATCGCCGCGATCTGGGTATGAAACTTCATGTCGGCGGATATGAAGGCTTCGGAATCGCCGCGAAAGCTGCGCTGTTCGGCAATTGTTGCCCGCAAACGCTGCACGTCCTCGGCGGTGGCCTTTTCGGCGGCTTCCCGGACCATGCCGCGCTCGAAGAAGATGCGCGCATTCTTGAGGTGCTCCAGCGTGTCCTTCGATGACGCCAGGATGATCTTGGCGGCGCCGTCGACCTGCTTGATGATCGACTTGGCGGTCAGTTGCAGCACTTTCGCCCGCTCGCCATGCGAGATCGCGACAAGCCCCATATTGCTCAACGCCTGCATCGCCTCGCGGATCGCCGGCCTGCCGACCGCGAAGCGCTCCATCAGCTCGCGCTCCGACGGCATGTCGTCGCCCGGCTGCAATTCGCCGCTGGTGATCAAGCGCTTCAGTCGCAAAAACACTTCGTCGGAAAGTTTGCGCCGGACGATCGGCTCCGAACGGTTCATCGTCGCGAATCACTCCCTTGACCGGTTCTGTTTAGCATCGTCATCACGAATCTCGGAATGCTCGGCCGAGCAGGATATCGCTTGCAATACTTATGTACTCATTATACCAGATTTCGAGGATCAGGGAACTTTTTTCGGACTATGATCACCCTCACCTATCGCATCGAAACCCCAGGCAGCATCGAGGCGCTGGCGGCCAAGATCGCCAGCGACCAGTCGACCGGAACCTTCGTCGCGCTGGCCGGCGAGACCGAGGAGCTCAAGGCCCGGGTGGCGGCGCGCGTATTGGCGATACGGCCTCTGCCGGACGCCGATCGCCCGTCCCTTCCCGAAGCCGGCGACGGGCCCTTCAAGCGGGCGGATGTCGACATCGCATTTCCGCTTGATGCCATCGGCACCGATCTTTCGGCATTGATGACCATCGCCATTGGCGGCGCCTTTTCGATCAAGGGCCTGTCCGGCATTCGCGTCGTCGATATGAAGCTGCCGGAGGAATACCGGGGTGCGCATCCGGGTCCGCAATTCGGTGTCGCCGGCAGTCGCAGGCTGACCGGCGTCAGGGATCGCCCTATCATCGGAACGATTGTCAAGCCGGCGCTTGGGCTGCGCCCGCACGAGACGGCCGAAATGGTCGGTGAGCTGATCGACGCCGGCGTCGATTTCATCAAGGACGACGAGAAGTTGATGAGCCCGGCCTATTCGCCGCTGTCGGAACGGGTGAAGGCGATCATGCCGCTCGTCCTCGACCATGAGCAGAAAACCGGCAAAAAGGTGATGTATGCCTTTGGCATCTCGCACGCCGACCCGGACGAGATGATGCGCAACCATGATCTGGTGGCGAAGGCCGGCGGCAATTGCGCCGTGGTCAACATCAATTCCGTCGGGTTCGGCGGCATGGCTTACCTGAGAAAGCGCTCCAGCCTGGTGCTCCATGCCCACCGCAACGGCTGGGATATCCTCACCCGCCACCCCGGTCTGGGCATGGACTTCAAGGTCTGGCAGCAGTTCTGGCGGCTGCTCGGCGTCGACCAGTTCCAGATCAACGGCATCGCCTCGAAATACTGGGAGCCGGACTGGTCCTTCATCAGTTCCTTCGAGGCGGTGACCACGCCGATCTTTTCGCCGGAGGATTGCGCGCTGCCGGTCGCCGGCTCCGGCCAATGGGGTGGACAAGCCTCCGAAACCTACCGGCGAACCGGCCGAACGGTCGATCTTCTCTATCTCTGCGGCGGCGGCATCGTCAGCCATCCTGACGGACCGGGCGCCGGCGTACGCGCCGTGCAGCAAGCCTGGCAGGCGGCCGTCGATGGCATACCGTTGGCGGACTTCGCCCTGAGCCACCCGGAACTGGCGCGGTCGATCGAGAAATTCGGCGACGGCAAAGCGGCCTGACGCCATGCAAAGCCTGCTTCTGAGCTATTATGGCGATGATCTCACCGGCTCGACCGACGTCATGGAGGCGCTCGAGCTCGGCGGCGTGCCGACCGTGCTGTTCATGCGTCAGCCGGACGAGGCCATGCTTTCGCAGTTCGGGCATTGCCGTGCCATCGGCCTGGCCGGCACCAGCCGAAGCGAGACGCCGCAGTGGATGGACATGCACCTCAACCGCGCCTTCGCCTGGCTGAACACCCTGAACGCCGAGATCTGCCACTACAAGGTCTGCTCGACCTTCGATTCCAGCCCGGCGATCGGCAGCATCGGCCGGGCTATCGAGATCGGCCGCTCGGTTTTTAGCCAGGACAGCGTGCCGCTGGTGGTCGGCGCGCCGCAGCTCAAGCGCTACACCGCCTTCGGCAATCTGTTTGCTGCTTACCGCGACAAATATTTCCGTATCGACCGCCACCCGGTGATGAGCCGACACCCGACCACGCCAATGGATGAATCCGACCTGCTGATCCATCTGTCGCGCCAGACGGACCTCACCTCGGGACTGGTGGATCTGGCGACGCTGCAGTCGGCGTCCCGATCGGAAGCGTTCGATCGCTTGCTCGGCGATGGCACCAGCATCGTGCTGTTGGATGTCGACAGCCTGGAAAGTCAGGCGCTTGCCGGCAAGGAGATATGGCGCGTTCGCCGGCCGGGCGGCACATTCGTCGTCGGCTCTTCGGGCATCGAATATGCGCTGCTGGCCGAATGGGCCGCCAACCGGACCGTCCGTGCCGAGCCCAGCTTTTCGCCGCCGGGTACGGCCGACCGGATCGCAGTGGTCTCGGGCAGCTGCTCGCCGACGACGGAACGACAGATCCGGCATGCTTTGACGGACGGTTTCGACGGGGTCGAGGTGGACCCTGTCGAACTGGTTTCCGAGGCCTCCAGCGATGCGATTGCGCGCGCGGCAGCAAGCGGGCGTGCCAGCCTCGAAGCCGGTCGCAGCGTCGTCCTCTACACCGCCCTCGGCCCCACAGCCGATCGGGGCGCCGAGATCGATCGGCAGGAAGGCGCCCGCCACAAGCTTGGCCGCGGCCTCGGCGAACTTCTTCGCGAGCTGACGATCGAACAAAAATTGCAGCGCGTGGTCATTGCCGGCGGCGATACGTCGAGCCATGCGCTCGGCCAGATGGGCGTCGATGCGCTGACGGTCAGGATGCCGCTGCCCGCCTCGCCGGGCTCGCCGCTTTGCGTCGCCCACTCGCGCGTCAAGGCGATCGACGGACTGGAGATTGCGCTCAAGGGCGGGCAAGTCGGTACCGATCGCTATTTCTGCGCCATCCGCGATGGGCTCGGCGGGTGACAGCAGGCGCGCTGGATTTGCCTGATCTCACGACTTCTTGAACACGGCGCGGTTACCAACACACGATAGCTGCCCCACATAAGGCGCCGTACGCGCAGCGGCGGGGCGGCGTAAACGCTCAAGCGGGGCTGGATCACGGCTCCGCGAATGAACCAGCGGGATGCCGCGATGTCATTCAGACCATTGCTTGGTGACGGACGGGTTCGGAGCCAGGAGGAGAAGTCGGAGCCCCTGCAAACCGCGTCATGGGCCAGCTCTTCGATCGTTTTCGACAACCGGCGGTGGGCGTGCCGCGAGGCGGAACTGCGCTGGACAGCCCCTCATCATCTGATCGTGCTGACCGAAGAAGGCGGAACTTCCCATACATCTATCCGGCACGAGGCAAAATCGCTGTACGACGGAATGGACCGTCCCGGAGCCCTCACCTTCGTCCCCGCAGGCGCCGAGCGGCACGGCTTCTATCGCGATGTAGACCTCTCCTACTCAGCCCTGTGGATCGATCCCGATATCAGGCTTCCTGGCTGCGAACGCCTGAGAGAGCTGCCGATCCTGGTGAACAGGAAAGACGTGGTGATCGCCACGCTGCTGAGTTCGCTTCGCGACGAGATGGCACTCGGCCACAAGCCGGACACTGCCTATATCGAGCATCTGGTCGCCCTGGTCAGCCTCCGCGTGGCCACCCTGAACCGGGAGCAACACCCGTCAGTGCGTCACGGCTGTCTCAGCCGTCGCGCGCTTGGGCGCGTTCGGGCTTACATCGATGCCCATATGAATGCCGACGTTTCGCTAAGCGAGTTGGCTGCCGTCGCTGATATGGCCGTCGACAGTTTTGCGCGCCGATTCAAGGCGACGACCGGGCTTGCACCCTATGCCTATGTGATCGAGGAACGCGTGCGGCGAGCCGAGATACTGCTGAGCGAAACGAGTTTGTCGATCGGCAGCATTGCCTTTCGGCTCGGCTTTTCAAGCCAGAGCCACTTCACCACGACATTCCGGCGTCTCAGGGGCATGACGCCTCGGGCCTATCGGGTGAATTCTTCTCCGGAATCCTGATATTGCCGCCGGTTTCTTGAAAGAAAGCCGTCGCGCGCCTCCCCACCTGCAAGGTCGATGGGTGACAGAACTGCGACAGGGAGATCATGCATGGTCAAAACAGACACAACGAGCGGGCTGACTCGTCGAACGGTGCTGGAGGGCGGCGTGGCGACCGGCGTGCTTCTGGCTACAGGTATACCCGTATACGCGGAGCCGGCCGGCGCTGTTGCGGCGGCGGCGTCGCCGACGCCGGCGCCAACGATGCCGATATCGCTGCGGATCAACGCGAAGGATTTTGCCGTCGAACTCGACCCGCGGACGACGCTGCTCGACGCGCTGCGCAACCATCTCGGCCTCACCGGCTCGAAGAAAGGCTGCGACCACGGCCAGTGCGGCGCATGCACAGTGCTGGTCGATGGGCGCCGGATCAATTCCTGCCTGACGCTTGCCGCAATGCATGAAGGCGACGAGATCACCACGGTCGAGGGCTTGGCCGAGGGCGACCGGCTGCATCCGGTGCAGGCCGCCTTCGTTGCCCGCGACGGCTTCCAGTGCGGCTACTGCACGCCGGGCCAGATCTGCTCGGCGGTCGCTATGCTTGGCGAGGCCAAGGCCGGCTGGCCGAGCCATGCGAGCGCCGACGTGGCAGCGGTTCCCGTCGCTCTCACCGATGCCGAGATCCGCGAGCGGATGAGCGGCAACATCTGCCGTTGTGCCGCTTATCCGAACATCGTCGCTGCAATCCGCGACGCGGCAGAGGGGGCGTGAGCAATGCAGTCCTTCACCTATGAACGTGCGGCAAGTGCCGAGCAGGCAGCCGCCGCGGTCGCGGAGCGGCCGGACGCCAAGTTCATCAGCGGCGGCACCAACCTGCTCGACCTGATGAAGCTCGAGATCGAGCGCCCTGCGCATCTCGTCGACATCAGCCGGCTGCCGCTCGATCGGATCGAGGAGACGGCGGCAGGCGGGCTTCGGGTCGGCGCCCAGGTCCGCAACAGCGATCTTGCCGCCGATCCGCGGGTGAGATCGCGCTATCCGATGCTCACGCAAGCGCTGCTGGCGGGAGCGTCCGGCCAGATACGCAACAAGGCCTCGACCAGCGGCAATCTCCTACAGCGCACGCGCTGCCCCTATTTCTACGACCGCAACATGCCTTGCAACAAGCGCGAGCAAGGTTCGGGCTGCGCGGCGCTGCAGGGCTTCAATCGCATGCACGCCGTGCTCGGCGCCAGCCAGGCCTGCATCGCGGTCCATCCCTCCGACATGGCGGTCGCCATGGCCGGGCTCGACGCCAGGATCGAGACCATATCGCCCGGCGGCGGGACCCGCACGATCCCGATTGGCGATCTCCATCGATTGCCTGAGGCGACGCCGCATGTGGAAACCGTGCTCGACCACGGCGAGATGATCGCCGCCGTCACCCTGCCGCCGCCACCGCCCGGCCGGCAGGTTTACCGCAAGGTGCGCGACCGTGCCTCCTACGCCTTCGCGCTGGTATCGGTGGCGGCAGTCGTTGAGAAAAGCGGCGATCGTATCCAAAGCGCTCGGATCGCCATGGGCGGCGTGGCCGCCAAGCCTTGGCGCGCGACGGAGGCAGAGCGCACCCTCGCTGGAGCGGCGGCGTCCGACGGCGCCTTTACTGACGCGGCCGAAGCCGCGCTCGCCGGAGCCGTCGGATATGGCGGCAATGATTTCAAGATCCCGCTGGCGAAACGGACGATGCGGCACACGCTCGCTGCTGCCGCCGAGAGTGCATGAGGTGACATGATGACAGAGACGAAGACCTCAAACCGTCCTCGCGAAACACGCAGCGGCATCATCGGGCGTCCATTCGATCGCATCGATGGTCCGCTCAAGGTGAGAGGCGATGCCACCTACGCCTACGAGAATACGCTGGAGGGTACAGCCTTTGGCTATATTCTCGGCGCTGCCGTCGCCAAGGGGCGCATTGCCGAGATCGACACGGCCGAAGCCGAACGGGCGCCGGCAGTGCTGCTCGTCATGACGCACCGGAATGCGCCGGCCCAGCCGGATTTCGGCCCGGCGGTCACGCCGACGGTGCCGGAGGTCTTCACGCGCGCCCGGCCCGCGCTCAACAGCGAGCGGGTGCGCTATTACGACGAGCCCGTCGCGCTGGTCGTTGCGGAGACGTTCGAGGCGGCACGTGCTGCCGCCGGCCTCATCAAAGTGCGCTACGACGAGGAGCCGGGCCTCTACGATCTACCGGCGCATGTGGCCGACGCCTACGCACCAAAGCGGACCAATGCCGGCTTCGAGACCGACAGCGTGATCGGCGACTTCGAGAGCGCCTTTGCCGCAGCTCCGGTCAAGGTCGATGCCACTTACCGGACGCCCTTCGAACATCACAATCCGATGGAGCCCCATGCGACGCTCGCCGCCTGGTCAGGCAACGAGCTGACGATCCATACATCGGCGCAGACCTTGGCGAATTTCCGGGCAGGGGTCGCCAGCACGCTCCGCATCCCGCCCGAGCGTGTGCGCATCATCAGCCCGTTCATCGGCGGCGGCTTCGGCTCCAAGCTGATTGCCCATGCCGATACGATCCTGGCCGCGCTTGCCGCAAAGGTCCTGCAGCGTCCCGTCAAGATCGCGCTGACGCGACAACAGATGTTCGCCAATGCCGGTCATCGCGCAGAGATGATCCAACAGGTACGTCTCAGCACGGGCACCGACGGGCGGCTCACCGGGATCGCGCACGACGTCTGGTCGGCAACGTCCAGCTTCGAGGAGTACTGCGAGCAAACGGCAGTTTTTGCCCGCTCGCTCTATGCGGCGCCGAACCGTGTCACCCGCCATCGCCTGGTCCCGCTGGATATCAACCGCGGCGAATGGATGCGCTCGCCCGGCGAAGCCCCCGGCATGCTGGCCTTCGAATGCGCCATGGATGAACTCGCCGAGCGGCTCGGACTGGACCCGATCGAACTCAGGATCCGCAATGAACCGGCCCAGGATCCCGAGCGCGGCGTGCCGTTCTCCACCCGCAACCTCGTCGCCTGCATGGAGGAAGGCGCCCGCCGTTTCGGTTGGCAGCGAAGAAACCCGACGCCGGGCCGCGCCCGAGAGGGCCGCAAGCTCATCGGCTACGGCATGGCGGCGGCGATCCGTCCGAACTACATCGGCGCGGCGACGGCGCGGGTTGCGATCGACCGCGACGGTCGGGTGACGGCGCGGCTCGACATGACCGATATCGGGACCGGCACCTATACGATCCTGACCCAGATCGCCGCGGACAGCCTCGGCGTGCCGATCTCGTCCGTCAAAGTGGAGCTTGGCGACAGCCGCTTCCCGCGTACCGCCGGCTCCGGCGGGTCCTGGGGCGCGGCAAGTGCAGGGTCGGCGCTGCACAACGCCTGCAACGCCCTTAGGGAACGGATACTGCAGGCGGCGCGGTCGAGCGAAGCCTCGCCGTTGCGCGGCGCTGGCGCCACCGAAGCGAGCTTTGCCGACGGCGAGGTCAGGCTTGGCCAGCGTTCGGCAAGCCTGGCCGACGTCGTCCGGCGGATCGCTCCCGACGGGTTCGAGGCCGAGGGTTCCGTAGCCGCCGGCGCAGCCACCCCGTCATACAAGGCTTACTCGCAGCATTCCTATGGCGCGCATTTCGCCGAGGTCGCTGTCGATTGCGATACCGGTGAGATCCGCATGCGCCGGATGCTGGCGGTGATGGGCGCTGGCCGTATCCTCAACCCCAAGACGGCGCGCTCGCAAATTATCGGCGGCATGACTTGGGGAATCGGTGCGGCGCTGATGGAGCAGACGGTGCTCGACCGGCGCTACGGCCACTTCGTCAATCACGATCTTGCCGAGTATCACGTCCCGATCAACGGCGACGTCCCGGAGATGGAGGTCGTCTTCCTCGAGGAACATGACGACAAGGCCAATCCATTCGGCGCGAAGGGGATCGGCGAACTCGGCGTCTGCGGTGCGGGGGCAGCTGTTGCCAACGCCATCTATAACGCGACCGGCGTGCGGGTGCGTGACTTTCCCATCACCCTGGACAAGCTGCTGCCTGCCTTGCCGGTGATCGCCATTTGACGCGGCAAGTCTTGTTAGGGCATTTCAAGCTCAAGGACCAAGCGGCGGCCAATCCCTGCGTGCAGGTACTGGCCGCGCCGGAACATATTGCCGCGTGAAATCTCCCTCCCCGGGTGGAAATTCCGGTAACACGCTGTACTATCTGCGAAATTACCGAAATCGGGAGGCTGCCGGTGCAGACCAAGAAGATCATCAACGACGGCAACCGCACTGTCGACGAGATGCTGGAAGGCATTCTGGCCGCGCATCCCCGCCATCTCAAAAGCATGGAGGGCAGCCCACGCTCGATCATCGCCCGCGATGGACCTCGCCAGGGCAAGGTCGGCCTCGTCATCGGCGGCGGCTCCGGTCACGAGCCGACCTTCCTCGGTTTCGTCGGCAAGGGGCTGGCCGACGCGGCGGCGATCGGCAATGTCTTTGCCTCGCCGCCGCCGGACCCGATCCTTGAATGCGCCAAGGCGGCCAGCGGCGGCGCCGGCGTGCTGTTCATGTATGGCAACTATGCCGGCGACGTGATGAACTTCGACATGGCTGCAGAGATGGCGGCGATGGATGACATCGAAGTGCGCACCGTGCTGACCACCGACGACGTGGCATCGGCGCCGCGCGACCAGAGGCAAAAGCGCCGTGGTGTCGCCGGCAATTTCTTCATCTTCAAGGCCGCTGGTGCCGCCTGCGAGCGGATGCTGTCATTCGACGAATGCGAGCGTATCGCCAGGAAGGCCAATGATCACACCTTCACCATGGGCGTGGCGCTGTCGCCCTGTTCGCTGCCGCAGACCCGCCGGCCGAATTTTGAGATCGGACCGGATGAGATGGAGATCGGCATGGGCATCCATGGCGAGCCGGGCATCGCCCGCGGAAAATTGAAAACCGCCGACGAGATCACCGACGAGATGCTGGACAAGATCGTCGACGAGATGGCGCCGGCACGCGGCGACAAGGTCGCCGTGCTCATCAATTCGCTCGGCTCGACGCCGCTGATGGAGCTCTACATCATGAACCGGCGCGTCAAGCAGCGGCTCGATGACATCGGCGTGTCAGTTCACGCGACCTGGGTCGGCAATTATTGCACCTCGCTCGAAATGGCCGGCGCCTCGGTGACGCTGATGCATCTCGACGCCGAATTGCAGACGATGCTCGACCATCCTTGCGACTGCGCCATGTTCCGCGCCGGCTGAAAGGATGCATCCATGACATCCATCGATGCAGCCGATCTGAAAAGAATGTTCGATGCGATCGCGGTGGCGATCGAAGCCGACAAGGACAGGCTCTGTCAGCTCGACGGGGTCATCGGCGACGCCGATCATGGCATCGCCATGACGCTCGGTTTTGGGGCGGTGCGCGATGCGCTGGCGCCGCTGGAGCTCACGGCAACCGAGCCGACTGTTCTCCTCAACACTGCGGCGAAGTCGTTCCTCAACGCCGTCGGCGCCTCGTCGGGCCCGCTCTACGCGACGGCCTTCATGCGTGGTGCGGCTGCCGTCAAGGGCAAGGCGACCTTGGCGGGCACCGATGTCGTCGCCCTGTTCCAGGCGATGGCGCAAGGCATCCAGGATCGCGGCAAGGCGGAGATCGGCGAGAAGACGATGGTCGACGCCTGGCTGCCGGCGGCGCAAGCCGCGGCCGCTGCCCGTGCCGCCGGCAAGACCCTGTCCGAAAGCCTGGCAGCCGCCCTCGAAGCAGCCGAACGGGGCGCCGAGGCGACCAAGGATATGATCGCCGCGAAGGGCCGCTCGTCGCGGCTCGGCGAGCGGTCGCTCGGACACATCGACCCCGGCGCGGCGTCGGCGGTCACCGTTATCGGCGCGATGCGAAAAAGCCTGGCTTAAGCGCATCGCATGAATGCGACGTGCTTAAGCTCCTGTTTTATACATGGTCGTTATCCCAAAACCGCTGCGCACCCTCGGTTCACGCCCGAGGGCATGCTTTTGGGCGACATGCATTAGCCCAGCTTCGCCGCGTCGAGCCTGTCGATCGCCTGGACATTGCCGGCCGATGGCCCGTTTTCGTCGAACTCCGATGCGAGCCAGGCATCGACGATCGACTTGGCCAGTTCCGGGCCGATAACGCGGGCGCCCATGGTGATGATCTGGGCATTGTTGGATTTCGCCGCGCGCTCCGCCGAATAGGTGTCATGGGTGAGTGCGGCGCGAATGCCGGGCACCTTGTTGGCCGAGATGGAAACGCCGATGCCGGTGCCGCAAAACAAGATGCCGCGATCGTTTTCGCCGTCGAGGATGGTCTGGGCGAGTTGCTGCGACAGGTCGGCATAGTAGCCGGCCTGGCTGAGGTCGCTGACGGTGAGGCCGGGTTTGGTGGCCAGGTGAGCGGCAATGACGTCGAGCAGCGGCTTGCCGGCGCTGTCGGCCCCAATGGCTATTTTCATTTTTTCTGTCCTTTCCTGTTCGATTGCTCTGGAGCCTGTTCCATCCCGATGGCATCGGGATGGGGCTCTAACTTTTGTTGGGCATGATCTTTTCCGAAAACCGGATTCCACTTTTCGGGATCATGCTATCTCTTGCTTGAGCATGATCTTTTCCGAAAACCGGATTCCACTTTTCGGGATCATGCTATCTTTTGTTTGAGCATGATCTTTTCCGAAAACCGGATTCCACTTTTCGGGATCATGCTCTAGATCGCCGCCGAGGCGCGTTCGAGGATGTCGATATAGCCTTCCGCCTGCCAGGCGGAGCGACCGATGAACAGCCCGTCGATATGCGGCTGGCCGATCAGCTCGGCGGCATTTTGCGGATTGACGCTGCCGCCATAAAGCACCGGCGGCATGGCCGGCAGAAGATCGCCGGCGATCTTCTTGATCAGCGCCTGCTGCCTGTCGGCGTAGTCGGCACTTGCCGGAATGCCCTTGTCGCCGATCGCCCAGACCGGTTCGTAAGCAAACAGGATCGTCGCCGCCTTGGCCTGGCCTTCGAGGTATTGCAGCGCGCCGTGCACCTGCAAGGCCAGCACCGCATCGGCCTGGCCGCTGTTGCGTTGCGCCAATGTCTCGCCGACGCAAATGAGCGGCACCAACCCGTGCTTCACCGCCGCTGCGGTCTTGAGACCAACCGTATTGTCGGTCTCGCCGAAATGCTCGCGCCGTTCGCTATGGCCGAGCTCGACGAGATCGAGCCCGCAGTCCGTCAGCATCACCGGCGAGATCTCGCCGGTCCAGGCGCCGGCGTCGGCCCAGTGCATGTTCTGGGCACCGACCTTGATCCGCGTCGATGCCAGCGCTTTCTTGACCTCGCGGACCGCCGTGAAGGGCGGGATGACGAAGGGCTGGATACGGTCGTCGAAACCGGGGACGAACCCCGCCAGCGCCCTGGCAAAGTCAGTCGCTTCTGCAAGCGTCTTGTTCATTTTCCAGCTTGTGCCGACCCAGTAAGCCACGCGTCCTCCTTCTAGAGCCTGTTCCATCCCGCGAGGCGGGATGGGGCTCTATCTTCTTTGACCATGATCTTTTCCGAAAACCGGTTCCCACTTTTCGGGATCATGGTCTAGTCCTTCTCGACCAGTGTCAGCGAAACGCCGGCGCCATCCAGCGCCTCGCGCATCAGCGGTCCCAGTTCTCGACCGGTGAAGACGGCGTCGAACGCCTTGAGATCGGTCAGGAAATGCAGGGCGGTGCGGCCGAACTTGCCGTGATCGACCAGCAGATATTTGCGGGCGGCCGCGGCCATCATCAACCGCTTGGTATGGACCACTTCCTGGTCCTGGTGGAAGGCGGAAACGCCGTGGATGGCGGACGACGACAGGAAGGCGACATCGGCGCGCAACGATCTCAGCGTGTCCTCGGCAAGCAGGCCGAAGAAACCGTGGAATTTCTTGCTGTACTGGCCGCCGAGCGCGATCAGGGTGATACCGGCAACGCCGGCCAGATCCTGTATCACGGCCAGATTGTTGGAGATCACGGTCAGCGGGCGCAGATCCGCAAGGTGGCGCGCAATGCCGCCCGCCGTCGAGCCGTCGTCGATGATCACCGTCTGGCCCGGTTCGATGACAGCCACGGCGGCAACCGCCAGGCGCTGCTTCTCCTCGGCGGCCTGCTTCTGACGGTAGCGGAAATCACTTTCGAACAGGCCGCTCGGCTGAATCGAGGCGCCGCCGCGTATCTTGCGCAGGAAGCCGCTTTCCTCGAGCTCGTCGAGGTCGCGATGGACGGTCATCTTCGACACGCCGAAGCGCGAGGCAAGGTCATCGACACTGGCCGTGCCGGTGTCCATCAGAAAATCCATGATGCCTTGCCGCCGGCCGTCGCTCTTCATCGTCCAGCCTGTTTCCTTTAATTCGCGTCGCCGCGTCCGCCGTGGCAGAAACGGCTGACAGAAGCTATTATAACAGATAAAATCGCATGCATGCCAAATTTTTTGTGATGGTGTTATGTTTCCCTGGGATGTTCGTTGCTTCTGATCGCTGCCTTGTAACAAGAATTGCTCTCGCCGGCATGGCCAGAGGTTGCGGTTCTCCGGAAATCCGGCCAGAAGCATCAATGGGCTGAATGACGACCGGACAGCTCGCAAACCATAGGCTTGAAACCAAATACGGGAGACCATTGGGTGGCTCGCATCACATTGAGACAATTGCTCGACCATGCCGCCGAACACGGCTATGGCGTGCCTGCCTTCAACATGAACAATATGGAACAGGGCCTTGCCATCATGGAGGCGGCCGAGGAGACCAAATCGCCTGTTATCCTGCAGGCGAGCCGCGGCGCCCGCGCCTATGCCAACGACGTCGTGCTGGCCAAGCTGATCGACGCGCTGGTCGAGATCCATCCCGATATCCCGGTCTGCATGCATCTCGACCATGGCAACAACGAAGCCACCTGCGTGACCGCGATTCAGTACGGCTTCACCTCGGTGATGATGGACGGATCGCTGAAGGAGGACGGCAAGTCGCCGGCCGATTACGACTATAATTCCGGCATCACGCGACGCGTCGTCGACATGGCGCATTGGGGCGGCGTGTCGGTGGAAGGCGAGATCGGCGTTCTCGGATCCCTGGAGATGGGGGGCGGCGAACAGGAAGACGGCCACGGCGTCGAGGGCACCGTCAGCCACGACCAACTGCTGACCGATCCGGAGCAGGCGGTGCAGTTCGTCAAGGACACGCATGTCGATGCGCTGGCCGTCGCAATGGGCACCAGCCACGGCGCCTACAAGTTCTCGCGCAAGCCGGACGGCGCGGTGCTCGCCATGAACGTGATCGAGGAGATCCACCGCCGCCTGCCGAACATGCACCTGGTCATGCACGGCTCGTCCTCGGTGCCGGAAGAGCTGCAGGAGATCATCAACAAATATGGCGGCCAGATGAAGCCGACATGGGGCGTGCCGGTCGAGGAGATCCAGCGCGGCATCAAGCACGGTGTGCGCAAGATCAACATCGACACCGACAACCGCATGGCGCTGACCGGCGCGATCCGCAAGGTGCTGACCGAGAACCCGAGCGAGTTCGACCCGCGCAAATATCTGATGCCGGCAATGGCCGCGATGAGGAAGCTGTGCAAGGAGCGCTTCGAGCAGTTCGGCACCGCCGGCAACGCCCCCAGGATCAAGCCGCTGCCGGTCTCGGAAATGGCCAAGCGCTACAAGTCGGGCAGTCTCGACCCGAAATTCGGCTGAGTGAGGCTCCCCCTCATCCGGCCGCTTCGCGGCCACCTTCTCCCCCTGGGGAGAAGAGGCTTAGCGCCAACGCTGGCGATCTCCTCTCCCCTCGGGGAGAGTTCGGATTGCCCCGAATTGCCCTTTGCAATTCGGTTGGCAATCCGGGTGAGGGGGACTCGCCGCCGGTTCTATCCTGTTCGCGGCAAAATCGCCGCCCTGCCGGTCTCGATAAACGGCGCCCAGTAGTCGACCGACTCGCGGATCATGGCGACGACCTGGTGGTCGACCGGCTCGCGTTCGCGGAACGACAGTTCGAGGCAGATCTCGTTGTCGACGCCGCCGCCGCGGCGAACCGTCTCCAACAATTTTTCCGGCGTGATGCGGCCGTCCTTGTTGTAGGCGGCGATGAACGGCCAATGGCCGCCCTTGTTCATCGACGACTGCTTGATGTGGATGATCGGCGATACCGTGGGAAAGGCTTCGGCCCAGGCATAGGGATCGATGTCGGCCGGGTTGCTCGAGGTGACGTCGCCATGGTCGATATCGACCATCATCTTCAACGGGATGGCCATGCCGGCCGCTTCGATCTCGTTGTGCAGGGACCGGCAGCACTCGATCGTATGGCCGAATTCGCGGCCGACCGACATCGGCTCCCAGAACAGATAGGTCAAACCGGCCGCCCTGGCGTGCTCGGCGACGTCGCGCCAGCATTCCAGCGCGATGTCGAAAAGCCGCGCGCGACGCTCGGGATCGTCAAAATCCCGGTGCGTGAAGATCGCGAACTGCGTGCCCATGCCGCTGGCGCCGAGCTCGGCCGAAATGTCGGCAAAGGTCTTGAACCAATCGACGTAGTAGCGGCGCACGTCGGCGTCGGGATGGCCGAAATGGTTGAGCCGCCCGTAAGGGCCGGTCATCCCGGACGTCACGCGCACGCCGGTGCGGTCGAGCGCCGTGCGGAACAGGCGGACGAATTTCGAGATCGTCGCCGCCGGCCAGCCGGGATTGACGAATTCATGCGTGAGCTGCACGTCCCGGATGCCGATGTCGTAGGCGATCGCGTCGATCAGATCGTCCGGTTCGGCAAAACGGTTGACCAGCGGATTGGTGTTGAGGGAAAGCGTAAAAGTCATCAGCCTGCCCTCACCAGTCGGCCAACGCACCAGTCCTCGAAGGCGGCTCTTTCCGCGGCGGACAGACGCAGGCCGTGCTTGGTGCGCCGTTCGAGAATATCGGCAGCGGTCAGCGCCCATTCATGCTCGAACAAATAACTGGCTTCGCGTTCGAAAAAATCCTTGCCGAAGCACCGGCCCAGTTCGGTGAGCGACCTGGACGCACCGACCAGAACGCGCGTCCTGGTGCCGTAGAGCCGGCCATACTGCTTGACCAGCGATGCCGGCATCCAGGGATATTCGCGGCCGAGGTCGCCGAGAAACTGCTCGAAGTCGGCGTTGGCGATATCGCCGCCCGGCAGATGTCCTTTCGACGTCCACGGCTTGCCCATTTTCGGAAAGAACGGCGCGATCCGGTCCAGCGCATGCTCGGCCAGCTTGCGGAAGGTGGTGATCTTGCCGCCGAAGACGGAGAGCAGCGGCGCCTGCCCGGATGATGCGTCGAGTTCGAAAATATAGTCGCGCGTCACCGCGCTCGGATTGTCGGCGTTGTCGTCATAGAGCGGCCTGACACCCGAGAACGAGTAGATGACATCGTCGCGGGCAAGTTCGCGCTTGAAGTAGCGGTTGACCACCTTGATCAGGTAGTCGACCTCGCTGGCATCCGCCGCCACGTCTTCCGGCCGCCCCTCATAGGGAATATCGGTAGTGCCGATCAGGGCCAGATCGTTCTGGTAGGGATTGATGAAGATCACGCGCTTGTCGCTGTTCTGGACCAGATAGGCCTGCCGCCCTTCCCAGAATTTCGGCACGACGATGTGGCTGCCCTTGACCAGCCGGACATTCCGCTTGGAGTTCTGGCCAGCCACGCGGTTGATGATGTCGTTGACCCAGGGACCGGCGGCGTTGATCAGCGCACGCGCCCGAACCGTGGTCCTGACGCCGGTTCGGCTGTCGCGCATCTCGACCGACCACAGGCCGTTTTCACGGCGGGCGGCGGTGCAGGCGGTCCGGGTGAAGATCCTGGCTCCCCGTTCCGCAGCGTCGAGCGCATTGATGATGACGAGACGGGCGTCGTCGACCCAGCAATCGGAATATTCGAAACCGCGCTTGAACGCATCCTTGATCGGCGCGCCTTCGGGCGCGGTGCGCAGGTTGAGCGTGCGGGTGCCCGGCAGCCGCTTGCGGCCGCCAAGATGATCGTAGAGGAACAGACCGAGCCTGACCAGCCAGGCCGGCCGGTCGTCCCGGCTGTGCGGCAGCACGAAGCGCATCGGCCAGATGATATGTGGCGCCGATTCAAGCAGCACTTCGCGTTCGATCAGCGCCTCGCGCACCAGCCGGAATTCGTAGTATTCGAGATAGCGCAGGCCGCCATGGACGAGCTTTCCCGATCGCGAACTGGTGCCTTCGGCGAGATCGTCTTTTTCGCACAGGATGACGGAAAGCCCGCGGCCGACTGCGTCGCGCGCGATGCCGGCGCCATTGACGCCACCGCCGATGACGAACAGATCGACGATTTCAGTGGCGCCGCTCATCTCGCCGGATCCTCTATGCCTAGATTGCGTTTCATGGCTGCCGCGACCTTCAGCACGGGTTGACCGGCGGGAGCCCGACGATGAAGCGGCGCACCTCTTCGGCCGCTTGCTCGGCCGCATAGGTCACCGTGCGCACGGAAGCGCCGGCGATATGCGGCGTCAAGGTGACATTCGGAAGCTGCAGCAGCGGCCAGTCGGCAGGCACCGGCTCGACCGCAAACGTCTCCAGCATGGCGCTGCCGATATGGCCAGGGACCAGCGCATCGTAGAGCGCGTCGTAGTCGACCAGCGGCCCGCGCGCGGTGTTGACGAAAATCACCCCCGGCTTCATCCGAGCGATGGTGTCCTTGTTGATCAGGCCGCGGGTCTCTTCGGTCACCCGGGGATGAAGCGTGACCACGTCGGAGCGGGACAGGAGATCGTCCAGTGCGACTAGTTCGGCGCCGGCATTGCGGTCTTCGGCGCTCAATTGCACATAGGGATCGGTGACCAGGATGCGGCAACCGAAGGCGCGCAGCAGGCGGACAACCTTGGTGCCGATATTGCCGTAGCCGATGACGCCGACGGTCATTTCGTTGAGCTCGCGGCCGGTGCGGTCGGCCCGGTAGAGATCGCCGCGCCATTCCCCTTTGCGCAAGGCCTCGTGCCCGACCCGGATCAGCCGCGTCTCGGCAAGGATCGCGCCGATGGTGAACTCGGCCACAGCACTTGCATTGCGGCCGGGCACGTTGACGACGGTGATGCCGTGGGCCCTGGCGGCAACCATGTCGATGTTGATCGGGCCGCCGCGCGAGACCGCAACCAGCTTCAGCGCAGGCAGACGCTGCATCATGGTCTCGGACAGCGGCGCAAGCTGGGTGACGAAGATCTCGGCGTCGCCAATGAAATCGACCACCTCGTCCGGATCGCCAAAATACTCCTTCACCTTGTCGAGGCCGAGCGCTGCATTGCCGAATTCCATCGGCTCGTCGGGCCAGGCCGCCTCAAGGGTGCGAATGTCGAGATCGGCGCCGCAGGCCTTCTCGATTTTCTCGCGAAAGACCTCGGGAAGCATGAAGCGGTCGCCAATGATTGCAATCTTCTTACGCATGCTCGACTTCTCAGTTTGCCCTGGATGCGGCCATCGACCGCCAGACCGGCCGCAGCGCCTCATGCGCCAATGTGTAGGACGGAACCGCCCGCTCATAGATCGCGGCAAGTTTTCGGTCGCTCGGTTCCGCCGCGCCCAGCAGCGGCGTGACCCATTCGCCGACGCATTCGTCCATCGAACTGTATTGGCCGACGCAGACCGCAGCGATCATTGCGGCGCCCGCGGCACCGGCTTCCTCGCGTTGGCTGGTGCGAATGTCGGCGCCGACGACAGCGCCGAGGATCTTGCGCAGAGCCGGGCTTCTGGCGGCGCCGCCGGTCAGCCGGATTTCGCTCGGCAGCGGCCCCATGGCGGCGTAGCAATCGCGCGACGCGAATGCCAGCCCCTCAAAAACAGCGCGAACCATATCGGCATAACCGTGCCGCGACGAAATGCCGACGAAACCGGCCCTGGCACTGGCATCGACGAACGGCCCGCGCTCGCCGGCCTCCGACACATAGGGCTGATAGAGCAGCGAGGCCGGCTCCGATGACGATATCCATTCGTCGACCAGCGCGATCATCTCGCCATTGCTGCGGGTGATGCCTTGCGAGGCGAGTATGCCGGAGGCGAGGCTAAGGATCCAATCGATGTTGAGCGTCGCTGCCATGTTCGACTGCATCTGCGCAAAGACGCCGGGCGCCGGCATCGTCATCGTGTAGCCGGTCCGGGCCTCGTTGAGCAGCACCTCGTCCGGCGTCTGAGCAAGCCGCATATGCATGCCGGTGGAGCCGATGATCGAGCAGCCAGGCTTGCGCTCGCGGTCGAGCAGGCCGGCGCCGAGCGCGGTGCAGGCCACGTCGACATACGCCAGCACCACCGGCGTACCGGAAAGCAGCCCGGTCGCTTCAGCAGCCGCCGCCGACAGGCCGGCGCTATGCCTGGTGCCGTCGACGATCGGCGGCAGCAGATGCCTGAGGTCGGCGACGCCGAGCACCTCAAGCACCTCGTCGCAATAGCCGCGGGTGCGGAAGTCGCCAAAGGTGAAGGTGCCCTCGGAAGGATCGGTGGCGCGTTCGCCGGTCAGGTTGAAATAGAGCCAGTCCTTGCAATGGAACGCTGTCGCGGCGCCGGCAAGCCTGTCAGGCGCGTTGCGCTTCATGAAGGCAAGCTGCGGCCCCTGCTGGCAGGCGGCGAGCCCGCTGCCGGTCTTTTCGAAACGAAGCCGGTCATCGGGGCGCGCGCGGATCTCCTCGACGATGGCGGCAGCGCGCGCGTCGAGCCACAGCCAGCCCTTGGCGACCGGCTCACCGTCCTTGTCGATCAGCCAGGTGCCGTCGCCCTGCCCGGTCACGGCGATCGCAATGATGCGGCTGGCGAGGTCCGGCACCTTGTCGGCAAGCTGTCGCAATGTGGTCGCCGTATCGGTCCAGGTGCGTGCCAGATCCTGCTCGGCGCCGCCGCCCGGCAAGGTCTCGTACCGGTTCGGTACCGCCGCGGCCGCGAGCTGCCGGCCCGCCGTGTCGAAGGCGACGGATTTGATGACAGACGTGCCGGCGTCGATGCCGATCAGCACATCCCGCATCAGGCAAGCTCCATGCCGTGCGAAATGGCCATGCCGCTGGACTGATCGAAGACGTGCAGATTTTTCGGATCGATGCTTATGTTGATCGGCGCGCCAAGCTCCAGCCGGGTCCGGTCATGTTCGACCAGGACCAGCGAGCCGCCGGCGAAATCCGCCGCGATATGGGTCTGGTCGCCGAGCCATTGGTTGGCCGAAACCGTCGCCGGCACGCCGTCCTTCGAGCGGCGAACCGCATAGGGCCTGACACCGATGACGACCCGCTGCCGTTTGAGCAATTCGTCGCGAACCGAGCCGCTGAACGCGTCCTTGTCATAGTCGAGTGAAAGTCCGTCGGGCAGCCGCAGATTGATCTTGTCGGCGGCCGTGCCGACATAGGCCTCGAAGACATTCATCGGGGGCTCGCCGACGAACGTGCCGGTGAACAGGTTGGCCGGCCGCTGCTTGAGCATATCGGGCGTATCGAACTGCTGCAGCACGCCGCCTTCCATTACCGCGATCCGGTCGGCCAACGCGTTGGCCTCGGTCTGGTCGTGGGTGACCAGGATCGCCGTCAAGCCGCGCTCCTTGATGAAGTGCTTGATGCGGCCGCGCAGCACCGCGCGAAGCTGCGGCTCGAGTTGGCCCATCGGTTCGTCCAGCAGATGCAGGTCGGCCTCGCGGATCAGTGCCCGGCCGAGGCTGGCGCGCTGCTGCTGGCCGCCGGAGATGGAACTCGGATAGCGCTCAAGAATGTCCTCGATCTCGAGCAGCTTGGCGATGCTGGCAACTTTCGCGTCGACCTGACTTTTCGGCAGCCTGGCCGCCTTCAGCGCAAACGCCATGTTCTCGCGCACGGTCAGCGGCGGATACAGCGAATAGCCCTCGAACGCCATCGCCACATTGCGCTTGACCGGCGGCAGCGTGTGCACCTTGCGGCCGGCAACCGAAATGCTGCCGCGCGAGACCTCTTCGAAGCCGGCGATCATGCGCAATGTCGAAGTCTTGCCGCAGCCGGACGAGCCGAGCAGTGCGACGATCTCGCCCTTGTCGATTTCCATCGTCAGATTCTGAACGGCGTGCACACCTCGGTCGATCGGGCCGTAGAATTTGTCGACGCCGGAAATGGTGAGTGCGCTCTGGCTCATGCCGCTTCTCCGCTGCGCAAATTGACGACGTTTTTCGAGCCGATGCGGTCGCCACTGGCACGATCGAACAGCAGGGCGCTTTTGCCGTCGACGGCGATATGGGCCCTGCCCTCGGTTTGACCCGCTGTTCCGGCCGGCCGGGAGACCAGGATTTCGCGACCGCGCACGGTGCGCACCAGCGTGACGATCTTTTCGTTGAGCGGCGTCTCCGCCTCGACGGTCACCGGAATGGCCGCGGGTGTTCCTTCGTCGACGAAGCGCAGCGCTTCGGGCCGCAAGCCGATCACGCAATCGCGGCCGACCGTGGCGTCATAGGCGCCGGTCAGATGGACCTGGACATTCGACAGACCGACATAGATGCCCTTGGCATCCCGCGACGGCTTGACGTCGAGCAGGTTGATTGTCGGATCGCCGAACAGCCGCGCGATCTCGATGTTGGCCGGCTCGCGATAGATCTGCTCGGGCGTGCCGAGCTGCTTGATGACGCCTTGCGACATCACCGCGATGCGATCGCCGAGCGCCATGGCCTCCTTGTAGTCCTGGGTGACGTAGACGACGGTCGCACCGCGATCTGCCAGCAGCCTCGGCAGTTCGAGCCGCATCTCGAAGCGCAGTTTGGCATCAACGTTGCGCAGCGGATCGTCGAGCAGCAGCACCGGCGGCGAGCCGACCAGAGCGCGGGCGAGCGCGGTGCGCTGCTTCTGGCCGTTGGACAGCGCCCGTGGCTTGTGGCTGAGCACGTGGCCGATCTTCAGCAGCTTGGCGACGCTCTCGACACCCGCCTTCATCGCGCTTTGCGACGATCGCTTGGCCTGAAGCGGCGTGGCGATGTTGTCGAAGGCGGTCATGTGCGGAAACAGCGCGAAATTCTGGAATGCCATGCCGACGCCGCGGAACTCGGCGTCAAGCTCGGTCATGTCCTCGCCGCCGATGAAGATTTTTCCCTCATCAGGGTCGATGACGCCGGCGACGAGCCGCAGCAGCACCGTCTTGCCGGCGCCGGACGGTCCGAACAGGACCAGGGTTTCGCCGTCGGCGACGCTCAACGACAGATTGTCGAGCACAGTCTGGCTCTTGTAGCGCTTGACGACATTTCGCAATTCGAGGCTGGCCATCGGGAGCTATCCTTTCACCGCGCCGAGCGACAGGCCTTCGACGAGATAGCGCTGCGCGTAAAGGGCGAGCGCCAGCGTCGGGGTGATCGACAGCACGATCGCTGCCGAGATCTGGCCGTACTGGATGCCGGAGGAGGTGATGAAGGCGAGCGCGCCGACCGTCACCGGCTGCTTGTCGGCCGAAGCGAGCACGAGCGCGAAGATGAAATTGTTCCAGGCGAAGATGAAGGCGAGCAGGCCGGCAGCCGCGATGCCGGGGCCGGCGAGCGGCAGCGCGATCTTGCGGAAGGTGGCGAACCAGGAATGGCCGGCAATGCGATAGGCGTATTCGATATCGGCCGGGATGTCCTCGAAATAGCCGCGCACGATCCACAGGATCAGCGGCAGGCAGATCAGCTGATAGACCCAGATCAGCCCGATATAGGTGTTGGCCAGTCCAAGCTTCTGGAAATAGAGGGTGAGCGGCAGCAGCACCAGCAGCGCCGGCGCGAACCGGAACGACAGCAGCGTGAAGGCGATGTCCTCCGAGCCGCGGAATTTGTGCCGGGCAAAGGCGTAAGCGGCGGGGACGCCGAGCAGCAGCGCGACGGCGACCGAGGTGACCGACAGGAACACCGAATTCCACAGGTTGCGCATGAAGGCGATGTCGAGCGTGCCGGCCGCCGTGGTCAGCTTGCCGGTGATCAGCGCGGTGTAGTTGGCCAGCGTCGGCTTGAAGACAAGCTGCGGCGGAATCCGCAGGATGGTCTCGTTGGTCTGGAACGACATCATGAGGATCCAGACGATCGGGAACATGAAGAAGATCACGACCAGCGTCAGCGCTATGCCACGCAGGATGCGTTCGAGAAGCGAGGTGTGTTCCATCCCGGCCTCCTATGCCAGGCCGCGGGCGCGTTCGCGCAGCCGCAGCCAGTTCTTGATGAAGATGTTCGAGAGGAAATAGGTGATCGCCCACAGGATGATCATCAGCGCCGCCGAGCGGCCGACATTGGTCGACTGGAAGAAGTTGAGGTAGGCCTCGACCTGGAAGACGGTCAGCGTGTCGCCCGGACCGCCTTGGGTCATGGCATAGATGATGTCGAACTGCTGGATGGAATCCAGCAGGCGAAACAGCGTCGCCGTCAGGATGTAGGGCGTCAGCATCGGCAAGGTGATGCGGAAGAACACAAAACTCCGCGGCACGCCGTCAAGTGCCGCCGCCTCGAAGGGCTGCGTCGGCAGGCTGCGCAGGCCGGCAAGCAGCAGGATCATGATGAAGGGCGTGTAGACCCAGATATCGACAAGCACCACCGTGAAAAGCGCGGTCGACGGCGACGAAGCCCAGCGGAAATCCTGCAATCCGATCAGGCTGGCGAGGTAGCTCAGGACGCCAAAGCCGGGATTGGTCATCAGCTTCCACATCAGCGCGGCAAGCGCCGGCGCCGTCATCAGCGGCATCAACAGCATGATCGAGATGAAGTTGTTCAGCGTCGAGCGCTTCTGCAGCAGCATGGCGATGCCGAGACCGAGAAGCAGTTCAAGCAGCACGGTGATGCCGGCATAGAGCAGCGATATCTCCAGCGTGTTCCAGAACCTCGGGTCGGTGAAAAACGAGATGTAGTTGTCGCCCCAGTTGAACTGCCGCGCCCAGGGCTGGCTCAGCCGGTAGCGCTGGAACGAGTAGACGACCGACGTGAAGAACGGGATCAGGATGCCGATGCAGACGAGCAAGGCCGGCAGGCTGAGCACATAGGGCAGCACTTTCTTGCTGATCCTGAAGCCGGAAGGCCTGTTTCTTTGCATTGTCGCCGTAGTCATCGTGGCTCACCCGTCATCTCTGTTGCTTCGCCCTGCCGGCCGCCCAGGGAGCTAGGCGGCCGGTTGGGCGAGTGGCGGCACCGCCGTTGTTTGAACATCGGAATTTCCCAAAACCGATTTGGGTCCGATGCTCCAGGCGCCGCTTCGCAGTGGAATGGCCGGCTGGCCCGCAGCAGCGGGCCGGCCGGCCGCCAGGACTCAGCCGAGCCCGGCTTCCTTGAGCTGGCCGTCGACGCTGCTGGCCAGCATGTCGAGGCCTTCGTCGACCGGCACTTCCTTGGCCACCATCTTCTGCAGCGTCGCCGCCCATTCGGTGGTCAGATCGAAGAACAGCGGCTGCGGGGTGAACTTGATGCTGGCGCCGGGCGCCGAAACGTCGAACATCTCGACATAACCCGGATAGCTCTTGTTCAGCTTCTCGCGGAACATCTGGTCGTTCCAGACCGACTGACGCACCGGATTGACGAAGTCCATCTCAGTCGCACCGAACAGTGCATGCTCGGGCCCGGATGCCCATTGCATGAAGTACCAGGTGGCGTCCTTGTCCTTCGAGAAATTGGACATCGACAGCGACCAGATCCAGATGTTGGGCGTCGGAGCCTTGGCGGCGGGATTGGCCTTGAAGGCGGAGAAGGCGAGCTTGCCGGCCATCTTGTTGTCGCCGCCATTCATAAAATAGCCGAGGATGTCGGCGTCGAAGATCATCGCCGAGGCGCCGGCGCCAAGATCGGTGCCGACCTGATACCAGGTGTAGGTCGACCAGTCCTTGGGGCCGCTCTCCTGAATCATCTGGACCCACTGCTTGTGGAAGGCCTTGGATTCGGCGGTGTTCATCGCGGCCGACAATTTGCCGTCGGCCGAGACATTCAGGTCCTTCTGGTCAAAGTTGGCATAAGCCGACAGGAAGCCGGGATGGATCGTCGCCCAGGAGCGCGAGCCGCGCACGCCGATTCCGTAGACGCCGCCGCCGACATCCTTGGTGAGCTTGGCCGCCGTAGCGACCATCTCGTCCATATTGCCGGGAACGCTGACCCCGACCTTGTCGAACATGCCCTTGTTGTAGGTGATGTTGTTCTGTTCGAAGCCCCACGGAATGCACCACTGCTTGGCGTCGTCGGAACCGAGCACGCCGCCGGGCTGGCCGTTCCAGGCGCAGGACTTCCTGACACCGGGCAGGAAGTCGTCCCAGGCATAGTTCACATTGGTCTTGGTCGGATCCTTGATCCATTCGTTGAGGTCGGTGATCCAGCCGGCCGGGCCGTAGGTCCAGGTCATGTAGGCGCCGGTCATGAAGGCATCGTATTCAGGCGAGCTGGCCGACAGCGCAGCGGTGACCTTGTCGAAATAGACATCCTCCGGGAAGACGTCGTAGACGACTTCCATGCCGGTCAACTTCTTGAAGTTTTCAAGGTTGGCGATCATCGCATCCGCGTAAGGATGCTTGTTGAGCAAGAGCTTGATGGTCTTGCCCTTGTGCGCCTGCCAGTCGAAGTCCGCCGCCAGCGCACGGGTCTGCCCCAGATTGAGCAGCGTTCCGGCCGTGCCGGCGGCAAGGCCCATCGCGCCAAGGCCCTTGATCAGCCCACGACGATCGACTTGTCCGCGCAGGAACGCGTCGATCAGGTCTTTTTCTTTCTCATGCATTTGTCTTCTCCTCCACAGGGTAGTTTCAATCGAATGGCTGCCGGCTACCCGACCGGCGTCTGCTCCACGAGTTTTCGCGCCGTCCGCTCATCGGTGACCAGGCCCTTGAGATAGCGGCCCTCCAACACCGATTTGATGGCACGAACCTTCACCTTGCCGCCGGCAACGGCGACAATCCTGCGATTGCTGATGTCTTCGCGCGCCAGCGCCAGCGCGCGGTTGGAAAGCGTCGTCTCGACCGCCTTTCCAGCATCGTCGAAGAAATGGCCGAGCAGTTCGCCGACACCGCCGTTGCGGCGGATCTCCTCCATTTCGCCCTTCTCGATCATGCCGGTGGCGACCAGCGACGCCTCGCGCTCGGCAGTGCCGATGCCGGCGATGAGCAGGTCGGCGGACTTGCCGAGATCGAAAACCTCGCTGATGCCCTTCTGCCCGAGCAGCACGGTTCGATCCTCGACCGTGTTGGCGAACATCGGCACCGGCATCACATAGGCTTCGGCGCCGGTCCGTTCGGCCAGGCGGTGAATGACGTCGTGCGGATTGGCTGAGAACTTGCGCGTCAGGCCGCCGAGCAATGAGACGAATCGGGTCTTTTCGGCCGATATGCGCGGCAGATATTCGACACAGGCGGCGAGCGTGCGGCCATGGCCGACGCCGATCAGCGTATCCTCGCCGCGCTCGATCTCACGTTTGAGGAACTGCGCGCCGGCGATGCCGAGCGCCTTGAGCGGCAAGTCCTCGCCATCGAAGTCGGGAACGACCTCGCAATAATCGAGGCCGTAGCGGCTGGACAAATCGTCCTCAAGCGCGACGCATTCCGACACTTCGCCGTCGATATAGACTTTGACCAGCCCTTCCTGATTGGCCTTGGTGATAAGGCGATGCGCCTTGAGGCTGGTCAGGCCAAGCCGCTTGGCGACCTCCGACTGGGTCAGGCCGCCAGCATAATGGAGCCAGGCGGCGCGCGTCGCCATACTGGTTTCATCGTCGCGCAGGAGGCCGTTTCCAAAACCAACCATTTCCGCCCTAAGATATTTTTATCAGGTGATGCAAAATTTTTCACAAGGTGTCGCAGGAGTCAAGCGCCGCAGCGTTCAAATCACCTTGAGAGGGCAAAAAAGGCCTGCTGAAGCAGCCATCGTGCAGGGCGGTGCCAGTCTGAAATGCGCCGACCGTATCGAGCGGCCAACCAAGTCGCATCTGGTGCTGATCACCGACCTCTACGAGGGCGGCAATGGCCAGGAATTGCTGCGGCGGCTGGCGGCGCTGGTTCGATCCGGCGTCAATGTCGTCGTGCTTCTGGCACTGACCGACCAAGGCCGGCCCGGCTACGATCCGGCAATGGCAGGTTCGGTCGCAGCACTTGGCATTCCGGTCTTCGCCTGCACGCCGGATTTGTTCCCGGACATGATGGCGGCAGCATTGCGCCGGGAAGATATCGGTGCCTGGGCGGCGGGCGCCGACATCAAGCTGGTTCGCGCCGAGACCGAGGCTGCCAGGGCGGACGACTGAGCCCCATGTTCCAGAGGATTGCCGAACCCCTGTCGCGGCTGGAAAGCGGCTGGACAGGTCAGCGATTGTGGCCGGCAGTTCCGCTATTTCATGTCCTTCAATCCCGCATGCGCCACTGCGATGCGAGCGGCAAGCGCGGCGTTGTTGCGGACCAGCGCGATGTTGGCCTTCAGGCTGCGGCCCTGCGAAAGCTCGTTGATGCGGGCGAGCAGGAACGGCGTCAGTTCCTTGCGACCGATGCCGCGTTTTTCGGCTTCCGCCACCGCCGCGGCGATCGTGCCATCGATGAAGGCTGGATCGAGCGCATCCAGTTGCGGAATTGGATTGGCGACGAGGATGCCTGTGCCCGAGCCGATCTGCTCGTGCAGCAGCATGGCCTGCGCAATGTCCTGCGGCGTATCGAGGCGATGATCGGCTTTAAGTCCGCTGGAGCGCGTATAAAAAGCCGGAAAGTCGTCGCTCTGGTAGGCAATCACCGGCACGCGCTGGGTCTCCAGATATTCCAGCGTTTTTGCAATATCGAGGATCGATTTCACGCCGGCGCAGACGACGGTCGTGCCGGTCTGGCCGAGTTCGGTCAGGTCGGCCGAGATATCGAAACTGGCCTCGGCGCCACGATGCACGCCGCCGACGCCGCCGGTCGCGAAAATACCGATGCCGGCCAATGCAGCGATCCGCATCGTCGCCGAAACCGTGGTTCCGGCCGAGCCGCCGCCCACCATAATGGCGGCGAGGTCGCGCCCGGACGCCTTGACCACGTCCTTTGCCGCTGCCAGCTGCTCCAGCTCGCGGTCATCGAGCCCGACCTTGATCTTGCCGGCGACCACCGCGATCGTGGCGGGCACCGCACCGTTCTCGCGCACCACGGTTTCAACGCCGCGGGCAGTCTCCAGATTGGCCGGAAAAGGCATGCCATGGGTGATGATCGTCGATTCCAGCCCCACCACCGCGCGGCCATCACGAAGCGCTGCAGCGACTTCGTCGTTCAGGTGGAGAAGGGAAGGTTTCATAGTCATCTCGCTTTCAGGGGTCGTCTGGCTTTCAGGCGGGAATGCGGTACATGCCGGCGGTGAGGAAGCGCGGCGACAGATCGGGATGGACGCTGGATTCGCTCTCGGTGGTCAGCGTGGCGAGCAGTGCGCCGGTGCGCGCTGCGTCGAGCACGGGATCGCCCGAAAGCACCTTGTACATGGTGCCGGCAATCATTGCGTCGCCGGCTCCGGTGATGTCGACGGCGCGGGCCGGGACAGAACGCATCGTTGCCACGCCGCCTTCGGTCGCGACCGCAAATCCGTGCGCGCCCATGGTCACGATCACCTCGCTGGCGCCGGCCGCGCGCAGCGCCGCCGCGGCCTCTTTCGGCTTCAGCCGCTTGTCGGCATCCGTGATGCCAAGCATCGTATTGGCCTCGTCATGGTTGGTGAATAAAAGGTCGATGCCGGACAGGTCCTTGGGCAGGCGTGCCGATTTCGGCGACGACACCGTGTCGACGGCGAGCTTGAAGCGCGCGCCCTGCTTGCGTGACATCAGCGCCGCGATCGTCGCGGCCGGCAGGTTGCAGTCGATGAACACCCAAGTCGCCGAAGCCAGATGCGGCCAGAAACGGTCGAGACAGGATGGCGAAAACAGATCGAAGATCTCCATGTCGGCGATGCCGAGCACGAGATCGTTATTGAGGTCGAGGATCGCTGCATATTCCGCCGTCGGCCGCTCCGTTGACGTGATGACCTGGCTGACGTCGGCGCCCAGGTCGCGCAGATGCCGCACCAGCGAGCGGCCGGTCTCGTCGTCGCCGACAATTGAAACGAAGCTTATGTCGACGCCGAGGCGGACGAGGTTCTCGGCGACGTTGCGGGCGACGCCGCCGAAGCTGCGGTAGCCGGCGACCGGGTTCGACGTCCCGAAGATCAGATCCTTCCTGGCGTGGTACTTGCGGTCGAGGACGGCGCCGCCGATGCAGATCATGCGCTTGGACGCCGGCAAGACATAGCCGCGGCCAAGAATGTAGCCCTTGTTGACGAGCTGCACGATGTGGGCCGCGACGGTCGAGCGGGCAATGCCGAGCGCGGTCGCTATATCCTGCTGGCCGGCGAACGGGTTCGCCGCAATGAGATCCAGCACTGCCTGTTCCTGTGCTCCAAGGTCGTCCATCGCCTCACCCCGGTCCGCGCAATTCATGCTGAACTTTGAACAACAACAGATGATGTTGTCAACATTTGTTTGGCTGGCGAGCCTGTCGATGCTAGTCGCTGGTACTGGTCAACGCCCGGCGCCGCATCACATTACTTGTTGCCGATGGCAAGAAGTTTGAAAGCAGGCGGATGAACGAACAGGAGTTGATGTCGGAGCTGGAGCGGTTGGTTTCCGAGGATCGGAACCCGAGGACGATGGATATCGACCTGCTGCCGACCATTGAGATCCTGCGCCTGATCAATGACGAGGACAGCGGCGTTCCGGCCGCCGTCGAGAAGGTCATTCCGGAAATTGCTGCCGCGGTAGACCGGATCGTTAGTGCGTTTCAAAAAGGCGCGCGGCTTGTCTATATGGGCGCCGGCACGAGCGGCCGGCTGGGGGTCCTCGACGCCTCGGAGTGTCCACCGACATTCGGCGTGCCCGAGGACATGGTGCTCGGCCTGATCGCCGGCGGCCCCAAAGCGCTGGTGCGGGCTGTGGAAGGCGCCGAGGACGATCCGCAACAAGGCATCAAGGCACTGCAGGGCATCAAGTTGACCGCCGACGATGTGGTGGTCGGCATCGCGGTCAGCGGCCGCACACCCTACGTCATCGGCGGCTTGACCTATGCAAGGCAGGTCGGAGCAACGACGGTGGCGCTTTCCTGCAACCCCAGGTCAGTCATTGCCGGAATTGCCGACATTGCCATCTCTCCGCTTGTCGGTCCCGAGGTTCTCGCCGGCTCGACCCGGCTGAAGTCGGGAACCGCGCAAAAGCTGGTTCTCAACATGCTGACGACAGCCAGCATGATCCGGATCGGCAAGAGCTATCAGAACCTGATGGTCGACCTCAATCCCAGCAACAAGAAGCTTGTCGCCAGGGCGGTCGGGATCGTCATGCAGACCACCGGCTGCACAGCGCAGCAGGCACGACGGGCGCTCGACCAGACCGGCAAAGACGTCAAGCTGGCGATACTGGTGACAATCACCGGGATGGGCATCGAAGAGGCGCGCAAGGCGCTCGACAATGCGGGCGGGTTTTTGCGAAAGGCGATCGGCGAAAAGACGCTGTGAACCCTGGATGCCGGTATACCAGTATACAGGGCGGATCGACTTCGACAAAGGCAAGGCATGGGACCTTGCTCACCAAACGGATCCATCCGACACATCATTTCGACAGCGGGATTATCGAGATTCGCCAATCGGTCGGCGATCGCGTCAACGGAGCCTATCAAATGATGATTGCGAAAAGTGGCGAACCAATCTGGGCCGTCGGCCTGATGACCGGCACCGTGCTGGACGGCAATATCGATGTTGCGCTGATCAAGACCGACGGCGAGCGGATCGAGGATTTCGGCACCTATACGCTGGCGCCTTACCCCGGCTCGATCCGGACGCTGCTGGAGGAGACGCTGGATCAGGCCAGGGCGTGGAATTTTGCCGGACCGGAGCCGGCGATCTTTCGCGAAGCTGAACAAGCGCTGACGCGCGCCCAGTCAGTAGCCGTCAAGGACCTGGTCGAAAGCTACGGGCTGACGATGGCCAATATCGGCGTCGTCGGCTTCCATGGCCAGACCGTGCTGCATCGCGCCCCACAAACCGGCCGGCTCGGCCAGACCCGCCAGCTCGGCGATGGGGCTTTGATGCATGCCATACTGGGGACCAAGGTCGCCTATGATTTCCGTTCGGCCGACATGCGCGCCGGCGGGCAAGGGGCGCCGCTGTCCGCGGCCTACCACGCCGCGCTGCTTCGCGATGCCGATATCAGCGGCGACACGGCGGTGCTCAATCTCGGCGGCGTCGCCAACATCACCTGGTGGGACGGCAAGGACAATGTCGTCGCCTTCGACACCGGACCGGCCAATGCGCCGTTGAACGATTTCATCAAGGCGAAAGGGCTGGGCGAAATGGATCGCGACGGCGCGCTGGCGCGGACCGGCACCGTCGACGAAGACCGGCTGGCCAAGCTCCTGCAGCATCCCTACCTGGCCAAGCCCTATCCAAAGTCGCTTGACCGGTTCGATTTCGGCGCGGCCATGGCGGATGGGATGAACGCTGAGGATGGCGCCGCACTGCTGACGGCCTTCACCGCCGCAGCCGTCGGCAAGGCGCTCGACCTCCTGCCGCACCGGCCAAAGCGGCTGGTGGTCAGCGGCGGCGGCCGCCACAACCCGACGATCATGGCCATGCTCGCCAGCCGCGCTGGTGTCGAAGCGGTGCCGGCGGAGGCGCTCGGCTGGAAGGGTGACGCGGTCGAGGCGGAGTGCTTTGCCTTCCTGGCGGTTCGCGTGCTCAGGGGCCTGCCGATCAGTTTTCCGACCACCACCGGTGTGCCACAGCCGATGCGCGGCGGGCGCCTTGCCGGCTGATCAAGTCAGCAGTTTTTTCTGCAGGAAGACGCGGCTGCGACCGGCGGGAAAATCGGGAAGCACGCCGAACAGCCGATACCCCTGACGCTCATAGGCCTTGGCCGCCTGGGGATTGAAGGTGTCGATCAAGGCGCCATGACAGCCGCGTGCGACGGCCTCCTGTTCGGCTGCGTCCAGCATCCTGCCGGCCATGCGCTGGCCGCGCAGCCGCTCATCAACCCACAGCCACTGCACATAGAGCCAGCCCCAGGCGGTGTATCCCGAGATGCCGGCGACAACCGCACGGTGCTCGTCGCGCACGAACACGGCGAGCACCTTCCTGTTGGCCGGACCGACTTCGCCGTCGTTGAACGCGCTGAGCCGCTCCGCGAGAAAAGCGAGTTCTTTCGGCGAAGGGTCGGCGGTGATTTCAAGCGTCATGTTCATCGCTTGTCCAGACAGGCTCACAGCCGGATACCGGTATACAGCGCTTCCGGACGCGTGGCACTTTCATTTGCATTTATCGAAGGAAAGGCGGGGAGCGCAAGCTCTGCCGCCGCGTGGCTCCGCGACTACACGGGCCGCGGCGAATGCCACGCCGCCGAAGCGGCAACCAGCATGAGCAGCGCGGCGACCATTGCAGATGCCGCAAAGCCGAAGCTGGAATAAAGCGGTCCGAAGGCGGTGGTGCCGACAAACACCGCGAGATAGGTCACTGCGCTGTTCAAGCCCATGATCGTGCCGCGCCGCGCAGGATCGAGCGCCGAGAGGCGCATCACCAGGACGTTCAGCCCGAAATGATTGGCAAGGCCCCAGACCGCGATCATTGCGATGGTCAGATGGAAACTGCTGCCTGCCGCGGCGAGCGCGACATAGACGGCCGCGACGAGGAGATAGGCGAACGGCATGACACGTCGCGCGCCAAGCCGATCGATCACGCCGTCCAGAAGTGCCGCCATGCCGAAGCCGGCGCCATAGGCGAGCGCCGCCAAGCCGTTGGCGCTGACCGGCCGTCCCAAGCCGTTGTGAAGGTGATCGCCAAGATAACCATAGACGCCATAGAAGGCGGTCATGAAGGCGCCGCAGGCGACCAGGAGCGGCACTATGCCGGGAACGGCCAAGGCGCCGAGCGGCGTCGGCGCCGGGCCGCTTTTCCTGACGTTGCTCAACGACGTCAGCGTAAGGCCGGTCAACGCGAGCGCCGCAAGCACCGCAACCGCTGCGAAAACGGCGCGCCAATGCACCAGATCGGCAAGCACCGCCGACAATGAGACGCCGGCGACCATGCTCAGGGTCCATCCGGTCAGCACGACACCGATGGTTCCACTTTCGCGGCCAGGCGGCGCGATCGCCGCGGCGCTGGCATAGATTGCCGGCATGGCGATACCGGCGGCGATGCCGGCAACAAGCTGGGCCGTAACCAGCATCGTTACCGTCGGCGCGGCGGCGCTGGCGAGAAGCGCGATCGCCAGCAGCAGCAACGCCCCTTGCAGCATGCGGCGGGCGCCGAGCCGATCGATATGGCGGGCCAGGAACAGGGCGCTTGCCGACGTGCCAAGCCCGAACGCAGCGGACGCGATCATGACGGCCGGCACGCTCGTCGCAAACGACGCGGCCACCGCCGGCGCTATCGGACCGAGAACCAGCGAGTTCGAGCCGATCACCGCGATGCATCCGGTCAAGAGATAGGCGAGCGCCGGGATAGGCGGCCTTGCCGTAAATGTTGCGACTTGATCACTGTTCGACATATGCCGATAATCGCCGTATTAAATTCTGTATCAATAAGGAATTTCACCATGGATGAAGAAACAGATGGCATTCTGCAGAACAGGCCTGCTGCCCGCGATGTCGACGCGACCGACCGAAAAATATTAGGCGTTCTGGTCGACGACGCCACGGTCAGCTATGCCGAGCTCGGCGATCGTGTCGGCCTGTCGCCGCCGGCCGCGCATGAACGGGTGAAGCGGCTTCGGCGCAGCGGCGCCATTCGCAACACAGCGGCGATCATCGATCCCAAGGCGGTGCGCAAGCCGCTGCTTGCCTTCGTGCACATCGACACCAAGGGCTGGGGAAAAACCCCCGAACTGATGGCGATTTCCGAGCACCCCGAAGTCGAGGAGATCCATTCGGTGGCCGGCGACACATGCATGCTGATCAAGGCCCGCACCGAGGACACAAGGGCGCTCGAAGGGCTGCTGTCGCGGCTTTACGAAACGCCTGGCGTGACCTCGACGCGAAGCTATGTGGTTCTGTCGACCTATCTCGAGCGGCCGGTGCAGCCCGGGATCACGACCGAATGGCCAGCGCCCCGGCACATGGCTAAGCCGCTGTATTAGCGCCGTCCGGTCAACCAAGCTCCAGGGTGGTTATCGCAAAGACACCTGACTGCGTAAGCTGCGGCGCTTTTCCCCTATACATTCGAGCCGTCTCGAAGCCCGGTTGAAGGCCAGCGGACGTCAGCCTGGCTGCAAATTGCCCGCTGGTCTCGGGAACGTCGAGATGGACATTGCCGGGTCTGGAAGCGTTGGCGAGCGCCGTGAAAAGGCGACTTGCCACGTCCAGGCTGTTGGCAAAGAGCGGCCCGATCTTGCAACCGTCACGGCAGCGGCGCGCGACGCCATACCCCTCGATGGCGCGATCCCTGACGATCGCAAGCGCGACGTGCGGCGGGCGCAGCCAGTGTTCCAGGAAGGATCGCCGCGGAGCGGGAAAGAACCGGCTGTCGTAGTCCAGGACATCGGCTTCCGGGCCTATGACGCAAATATCGCTGTCGGCAGTTGCCGGACCGTTCGGCGATCCGACGAACCGGATCGTCCGGTAGACCGGCGCAAAACCCATGCTGCGGTAATTGGCCTGCTGTTCGACGACACCATCGAGGCCGACCGTACGGTCGCCGAGCCGCCCCATGCCGGCATCCCAGACCGCCTTGCCATGGCCCTCGCCGCGCCTGTCCGGCCGACAGATGTAGAGACCGATGAAGCCGAAATCGTCGCCATAGGCGACGGCCGAAATACCGGCCACCATCTCGCCATCGACAAAGGCGCCGATGAAGCCGTCCGGATCCGCCGCATGGAACGCCACGGCATCGCCGAGGCCCGGATTCCAGCCCTCCGCTGCCGCCCAGTCGACAAGGATTTTTACGTCTTCAAGTGCGAGCGTTCTGATCGTTCGGCGCATTGCCTCACTCGGCGGCTACGGTACCGGGGGCGAAGGACTTCAATGCGCCAAGATAGGGCTTTGCCAGCGGGTTTGCATAGGCGCCACGCTTGGACGTCGACAGGCCAAGCGCGATCAGTGCCTCGGCCTGCTTGACCGCGGCGCCGACGCCGTCGATGACCGGAACGCCGAACTCCCGCCGCAGCGCGGCGGCGAGATCGGCCATGCCGGCACAGCCAAGCACGATGGCCTCGGCGCGATCCTCGTCGAGCGCGCGCGCGATCTCGCCGCGCAGCTTCAGGATCGCATCGGAGGTTGGGTCTTCGAGCGCAAGAACCGGAATGTCGGCAGCGCGCACGCGTGCCCGTCCCGCCATGCCATAGCGCTGCACCAGCGCTTCGACCGGCACGCGCGAGCGCTCGGTCGTGGTGACGACGGTGAAGCGCTGGGCGATGAAAGACGCCGTGCTGAGCGCTGCCTCGCAGATGCCGATGACCGGAATGTTGGCCATGGCGCGCGCCGCATCCAGGCCGGTGTCGTCGAAACAGGCGACGATCGCAGCCAGCGCGCCCGAGCGTTCGCCGGCGGCGATCTCGACCAGCAAGCCCGGCACGGCAAGCGCCTCGTCGTAGTAGCCTTCGATCGACACAGGTCCCATCGACGAGGTGACGGCGACGATCTCCGTTCCGGCGGCGGCGACGAGCCGCGCCGCCGCTGCAATGGTTTCGGTCATGCTGGCGGTGGTGTTCGGATTGACGACGAGGATCTGCACTGCGGTTCTCTCAAGCTCGCGGCCGACGGCCACCGACATAGGCGATTGCGCCGAGCGTCGCCAAAATCACCAGGAAGGAAAATACCGTGGTCACGGTGCCCAGCGCATAGAGCACTGGCGTCGTCACATTCGTCGTCATGCCGTAGATTTCGAGCGGCAGCGTGTTGAACGTGCCCGAGGTCATCAGGGTGCGGGCGAACTCGTCATAGGACAGGGTGAAACCGAACAGGCCGACACCGATCAGGCTGGGCGCGATCATCGGCAGCACGACATGCGCGAAGGTCTGCCAGGAGGTCGCGCCCAAGTCCCGCGCAGCTTCCTCATAGGCCGGCGAAAACCGGTTGAAGACCGCGAACATGATCAGCACGCCGAAAGGCAAGGTCCAGGTCAGATGGGCACCAAAAGCAGAGGTGTACCAGGCGGGACGAAAGCCGATCTGCTGGAAGACGACGCCGATGCCGAGCGAGATGATGATCGACGGCACGACCAGGCTGGCGACTGCCAGATAGAACAATGCGGTGGCGCCGCGAAATTTTTGCCGAAAGGCAAGACCGGCAAGCAGCGACACGCCGACGGTGACGATCATCACCATCAGGCCAAGAATAAAGGAGCGTTTGAAGCTGCCGCCGAAATCACCGACCGCCTGGCGTTCGAACAGATTGGCGAACCAGTGCAGCGAAACGCCGTTCAGCGGAAAGGTCAGCCCGCCATTCTCGCCCTGGAAGGACAGGATCAGGATCGCCGAGAGCGGGCCGTAGAGAAACAGCACGAAAAGGGCGAAGAAGGCCGCCAGCACGTAGAATTCGAGGGTGCGCTTGTCCCGGCTCATCGCCTCACAGCTCCTTGCGGATGTCGACGATGCGCAGGATGCCGGCGACCATCAGCAGCACCAGCACCAGCAGCACGACCGCGTTGGCGGCCGCTGCCGGATATTGCAGCAGCGACATCTGGTTCTTCATCATCAGCGCGACGGATGCGCTCTGTCCGCCGGACATCACCTGCACCGTCGAAAAGTCGGCCATCACCAGCGTGACGACGAAGATGGTGCCGATTGCCATGCCGGGCTTGGCAAGCGGGATGACGACGTTCCACAACACCTGCCAGCCGGACGCGCCGGCATCGCGCGCAGCCTCGATCAGCGACTTGTCGATGCGCATCAGCGTGTTGAAGATCGGTGTCACCATGAACAGCGTGTAGAGATGCACCATGGCCAGCACCACGGCGAATTCGGAATAGAGCAGCCATTCGATCGGCTTCGAGATCAGCCCGATCTCAACCAGCGTCGAGTTGACCAGGCCGTTGCGGCCAAGCACCGGAATCCACGAGATCATGCGGATGATGTTGGATGTCAGGAACGGCACCGTGCAGACCAGGAACAGCACCATCTGCATGGCGGTGGTCCTGATATGGAAGGCGAGGAAATAGGCGACCCAGAAGCCGACGAACAGCGTCAGTGCCCAGACGATACCAGCGTATTTCAGCGTGTTCAGATAGGTTTTCCAGGTCACCCACGAGCCGAGCGTGTCGGCGTAGTTGATGGTCAGGAAATCCGGATACATCGCCGCGAAATCGTAGTCCCAGAAGGAGACCACGGCGATCATCAGGATCGGCAGCAAAAGGAACGCGCCGAGGATCAGCGCCAGCGGCGCCGCCTGGAGGTAGGGGACGAGGCGGGCAAGAGACAGGCGGCGGCGTTTGGCCGGTTTGGCCTTGATCATTCCAGGACGTTCGAGCACTGCTGTCATCAACATCTCGGTAGGCTGCGAGGCGGCCGGAGCTGCGTCCCTTCTCCCCTTGTGGGAGAAGGTGGATTGGCGCGCAGCGGCAAGACGGATGAGGGGTGTTGGAAGAAACTCAGCGTTGGCGATCCGTCCAACACCCCTCATCCGACCGAGCTTCGCTCGGCCACCTTCTCCCACAAGGGGAGAAGGCAAGAAGGCGCTACGCCGCGATGAATTCGTTCCAGCGCCTCACCATGTAGCGGTCCTCGTCCATGACCGAGTTCCAGCAGGCGACCTTGCCCATGCGCTCGACAAAAGAGCCGCCGTCACGCACCGCGCCTGCCTTCTCCATGATCTTGCCGTCCGGCGCCATGATGTCGCCCTTGGCCGGCTTGCCGTCGACCCAGTAGCCCCATTCGTCCTCGGACATGAACTGCTTGGCCGTATCCATGGCGGCCGAGTAATAGCCCTGGCGGTTGAGGTAGGCGCCGACCCAGCCGGACAAGTACCAGTTGATGTACTCGTAGGCGGCGTCGAGCTCGGCGCCCTTGAGATGCGCCGCCAGGCCAAGGCCGCCGCCCCACGAGCGATAGCCTTCCTTGAGCGGCTGGTATTTGCAGGCGATGCCCTTGGAGCGCACCGCCGCGACGGCCGGCGACCACATCGACTGGATGACCACTTCGCCCGAAGCCATCAAATTGACGCTCTCATCGAACGATTTCCAGAAGGCGCGGAACTGGCCGTCCTGCTTGGCCTTGATCAGGAAGTCGATCGTCTTGTCGATCTCCTCCTTGGTCATATTGCCCTTGTCGGCATATTTGACGTTGCCCATGGCTTCCATGATCATCGCCGCATCCATGATGCCGATCGACGGGATGTTGAGGATAGCGGCCTTGCCCTTGAAGGCCGGATCCATGATGTCGGCCCAGGTGGTGATGTCGCGGCCGACAAGGTCGGGGCGGATGCCGAGCGTATCGGCGTTGTAGATGGTCGGAACCATCGTCATCCACTGGGTCGGCTGCTTGGCGAAGGTCTTGGCGTCCTGCGCCTCGACGAAGCCGACGGTATGCGGCGCGGTGCCCTGGGCGATGACGCTGTCGGGCGTCAGCTTGCCGGTGATGAACAGCGGCACGATCTTGTCGTAATATTTCAGCTTCTTGACATCCATCGGCTGCATCACGCCGGACGGATACACCTTCTTGGCGATCCAGTATTCGATGTCGGCGATGTCGTAGCTGTCCGGCTGGGTCACCGCGCGCTGGGCGGCGGCGTCGGAATCGGTCGCGGTCATTTCCAGCGTGATGCCGAGGTCGGCCTTACACTTGTCGGCAATGGCGTTGAGGTTCGACACGCCGGTGCCGAACTGGCGCAGCGTGATCGGGTTCTGCGCCCAGATCGTCGGAAACCCTGATATGGCACCCGAACCGGCGGCAAGACCGACGGCGGCAGCACCGGTCTTGAGCAGCGAGCGGCGGGAAATTCCTGTCTTGTTGTCGGTGGTGTTGGTCATGTCAGTTCCCCTGTTTTGATTGGTGGTTCTGGTTCAGGAATCGAGACGGCCAAGGACAATCGCGTCCTCGGCGTCCCAGGCGATCGGCACCGCGTCGCCGACGGCGACCGGCTTGGCGAAGAAGCTGGTGTCGTCGACGATGACGGTAAAATCCTCGATGCCGGCGCCGTTGACCGAGAGTTTTACGGTCGAGCCGCGATATTCGACATTGGAGGCGATGCCGGTGAAGCCGAGCCCCGCGGCCGGCGGGTCGCCGATCCGCACATGGTCGGTGCGAATGGCGATATCGATCGGCTCGCCGATCGCCCGGCCCTGGCCGCTGGCCGCAAGCGAGGCGCCACCCGGCACATCGAAGACAACCATGCCGTCGCGGCTGCCGCTGACGCGGCCGGAGACGACGTTGTGATCGCCCATGAAGCGGGCGACGAACGCGGTGGCCGGCCGCTCGAAGACGATGCGCGGATGCGCCGCCTGCTCGATACGGCCGTCATTCATGACCACGATCAGGTCGGCGAGCGCCATCGCCTCCTCCTGGCTGTGGGTGACGTGGACGAAAGTGATGCCGAGCGACGTCTGCAGCTTCTTCAGTTCCGCCCGCATGCGGATCTTCAGGAATGGATCGAGTGCCGATAGCGGCTCGTCGAGCAGTAGCGCTTCGGGGTCGGTGATCAGCGCGCGGGCCAGAGCGACGCGTTGCTGCTGTCCGCCCGAAAGCTGCGCCGGGCGGCGGCCGGCGTAGCCCTCCATCTGCATCAGCTTCAGCATATCGAGCGCCCTGGCGCGGCGCTCTTCCTTGCCGACGCCCTTCATCTTGAGGCTGAACGCAACATTGTCGACCAGGTCGAGATGCGGAAACAGCGCGTAGGACTGGAACATCATGGCGGTGCCGCGCCTGGCCGGCGGCAAGTCGGTGACCACCGTGTTGCCGAGACGCACGTCGCCGCTCGATATGCTCTCATGCCCGGCAATCATGCGCAGCGTCGAGGTCTTGCCGCAGCCGGACGGCCCGAGCAGGCAGCAATAGGTTCCCGCGGGGATTTTCAAGCTGATGTCTTCGACGGCAGTCGTTGCGCCATAGATCTTCGAAACGGACACGATGTCGATTTCGGCGGCTTTGGACATCCGGCTTCCTCTCTAAATCAACTTAAGCAAAGCATCATGCATGCCAGTTGCCCCAGATCGGCCTCAAACGATGGATTCCTTGGGAAAATCAGAATTGCCTCCGGCTGCCCCTCGAAACGGCATGCCTGAGAATGCACAAATTATAGGCGATCGCCATCGATTCTCGCAAAAATCGTATGCAATCTTTTCCGGCATCGTATTCACTTTGCCCCTCGTGCAAGCGACCCGATTCAGGGTAGAAAGGCGCAGGGATCACCATCATGAATATAGCCGACCAGACTTTCCCTGCTGTCGACAGTGCCAACGAGGATCGCGCCCAGGCGATCCGCGACCAGTTGCGCGACGCGATCGTCGACCGCCGGCTGGCGCCCGGAACCAAACTGTCGGAAGGCGAGGTCGGCACTTTATTCGATGTCAGCCGCACCGTGGCGCGCGCGGCGCTGCAGATGCTCTCCTTCGAAGGCCTGGTACGGACCGAGCGCAATCGTGGCGCCTTCGTCGCCAACCCGTCGCCGGAGGAAGCGCGCCAGGTCTTCGCTTCGCGCCGGCTGATCGAGCCCGGCATAGCGATTGCGGCAGCCGGGCGGATGACGCCGGACCATGTCGCTGCCTTCAAGGCGCAGCTCGATGAAGAGGGCCGCTTCATTGCCGAACGCGGACCAAATGCAAGACGCTCGGAAATCAAGGCTTCGGGCGATTTTCACCTGCTGCTGGCTTCGGTTGCCGGAAACGCCATCCTCCAGCGCTTCATGGAAGAACTGGTGGCGCGGTCATCGCTGGTGATCGCGCTCTACGGCCGCTCGGGCGTCTCGAGCTGCGGCCATAGTGAGCACATGAATATCCTGGAGGCGCTGGAAAATGGCAATTCCGAACGCGCCAGCGCGCTGATGCTGCATCACATCGATCATATCGAGGCCGACCTCGATCTGCGTGTCAGGAGCGGTCCGGCGCTCAGGCAGGCGCTCGAGTTCTGACGCTCATTTCGACCGGAGGGACGCGAATACCGCGCCCCTCAAAGCCGTTGGGCTCGGACCTTCAGGATCTGGTACAGCAAATCGCGGACGCGCCGCAGCCTCATCGACCACTTCTGGCTCATCTGCTTTCCAGTTCTGTTCGCCGACTGCCTACGTCTCAAAAAGCTTGGGCCGCCATGGCCATTCCAACCAGCGAGGTGGCGATTCCAGCGGTGCGGACCGTCGTCGGCCAACGAGCCAGCTTGACAGCGGACAGAATGCCGATTGCATGCAGCATCGACGTGGCGAGCATGAAGCCAGCGGCGTAGGCGATGCCGCCGGCGCTCTCGGGACTCTCAAGGCCGTGGGCGTTGCCGTGGAAGAGGCCGAACAGGGCCGTCAGTGCCGCCGCGGCGGCCAGCGGCAGCGGGCTGACGAGGCCGACCATGGCGCCGAAGACCACAAGCGACAGCGCGATGCCGGTTTCAAGCGAAGGCAGGCCGATGCCGGCCATGCCGAGAAAGGCCCCTGCGACCATGGCCGAGACAAAGAACAGCGGCACAAGGACAATGCTGCGCCCGCCGGCAGGGGCGCCGATCATGCCGACTGCAACCATTGCGAGCAGGTGATCCATGCCGAACAGAGGATGTTCGAGGCCGGCGAAAAAACCGTGGACGTGAGCGCCGCCGCTATGGGCAAACGCCAGCGACGGCGTGACGGCAGCGAGAGCTGAAAGGATGCCAAGTCTTGCAAATATCTTCATGCTTGCGGAAGTTTTCATGATTGTACCTGTTCGATGAGAGTGACGGATTCCGGTTTCAGTGCCCGGGAACGGTGAATTGCGAAGCGGCGGAACGGTCCGCTAGGGCACGCGCCGCGGCGAAGCCGAGCGGCTTTTGCTCAGCGCCATCGTGATAGATGAAGGCGAGCCGTCGACGGTGCGATGTCAGGCGCGCCGGCAGCGGGTGATAGGCGACGCCGGTGCCGCCGACGAGCGGCATGACCGCGCCGACGTCGACCAGATCCTCGGTCTCGACGCGCAAGAGATGAAGCCGCACGCCGTCGGCCCTCTCGCCGACAAAGGGTATGCCGGCCAGGCGCAGAAAGCTGGATGGGTCCGGCGCCCGCGCAAAGCCTTCGAGGAAGGCGGTTTCGACAAGGTCGAGGTCGACCGATGCGGGATCAGCCGGCAACTCGTGAGCCTGGTCCGGCAGATGCGGCGTCTGCCATTGCAGCGGCTTGCCAGCGGGCCCGTTGTGGCCGGGGGCGTGCGGATGGTCATGATGACCGTTCGGCCCGTGATGATGGTGGCCGTCGCCATGGCCATGACTGTGGTGATGATCGTCGTGCATGGTCAAAAACTCACCGGTTTGTCGATGATCGATTTGTGCTTGCCGAGATTGCCGTGGGCGACCATCGAGCCGAGCGCTTCGACGACGACACGCACGCCGAACAGCGCGGTGATGTCCGACGTGTCGTAGGGCGGCGAGACCTCGACCACTTCCAGGCCGCAAATGCCAGGCGCCGTCACCAGCCCAAGCAGCTTGAGCGCCTCGCGCGGCAGGAAGCCGCCCGGCTCAGGCCAGCCGGTGCCGGGTACGAAACCGCAATCGAGGCTGTCGACGTCGAAAGAGATATAGACGGCGTCGGTGTCCTTCCATGCGAGCTCGAGCGCGATTTCCGCCGCCTTCTCGAGGCCCATCTGCTCGATGTCGGCAATGGTCAGCACGTTGGTGCCGCGCTTTCTCGCCTCGGCGACGCCGTAGCGGGGAACCTGCCAGCCGCCGATGCCGAGCTGCACGAGATTGGTCGCCGAGACATTCGGCAGGTTGGTCGCCCAGTACCAGGGCGTGGTGTGCATGCGCTCGTCGAGATCCTTTTCCTGGATGTCGATATGGCGATCGAAATGGATGATGCCGATGCGCTTCGAGGTCACGTCGGCGATGCCGCGCACGCAAGGGAAGCCGATCGAATGGTCGCCGCCCAGCATGATCGGCAGCGCGCCGGACGAGGCGACATGGCTGACGCCCTTGGTGATCTGGTCAAAACTCTTTTCCAGGTTGGCGGGAATGGTGAAGACGTCGCCGGCGTCGCACAGCGTCATCTGCTCGCGCAAATCGACGCCGAGCTCGTAATTGTACGGCGTATAGAGCGCCGAGATGCGGCGAATGCCTTGCGGCCCGAAGCGGGTTCCCGGCCGGTAGGTGGTGCCGCTGTCGAAAGGAATGCCGATGACGGCAGCATCATATTTGCCGACATCGCGGACGTTCTCGACATAGGGCGCCTTGAGAAAGGTATTGATGCCGGCGAAATGCGGCAGCTCGCCGCGCGCGAATGTCGGGATCGACTTGTCGACGATCGACTCCGACCCCGGCAGGCCCATGTCGAGCGCCCATTGCTGCTCCTTGCGCCAGCCGCTTTCCGGCAGCTTGCCCTCGGCCTCGATCGACTTCCAGCCCTGCGTGCCGCGGGCGTCGAAATCGGGGTGGTGAAAACGCTCCCTGGCCGCCCGGGCGACGAGCCCTGCACGGCGGTGGCTGCGTTCGGGGATATCTCTGGACATTCAAACTCTCCGTTACGACGCCGTCGTCGCCATTGCTGTATCCGGCCGGGTCGTCCCGACCATCGCGGCCACCTTGGCCAAGTGATGAGAGGAAGCCCGGGTCTTGCGATCGAGCCTCAGATCGTAGGTGATCGTCGCGCCGTAAGCCGACGGGAACTGCGGATCGTGGCGCACCTTGTCGAAGACCAGCACACGGGTGCCGAGCTTGAAGGCCTCGCCGATATCGTGGGTGACCATCACCACCGTCATGCCATGCTCGGTCCACAGCTCGGTCAGCAGGTCGTGCATCTCGACGCGGATGCCGGGATCGAGCGCACCGAACGGCTCGTCGAGAAGCAGTATCTGCGGACGGCCAAGCAAGGTCTGCGCAATCGCCAGCCGCTGCTGCATGCCGCCGGAGAGCGATGCCGGATAGAGGTCACGCGCATGGGCAAGGCCAACCCGTGCCAGCATGGCCTGGGCCTGTTGCCTGGCGTTTCTGCGCCTGGCGCCGAAGACGCGGCCAAACGGCCCGCCCGAGCGAAAGTCTTCGACCAGCAGCAGGTTCTGCATGGCGGTCAGATGCGGAAACACCGAATAGCGCTGGAAGACGATGCCGCGCTGTGGCGTCGGCTCGGGCACGATCGGGCCATCGCCGACGATGACGACACCGCTGCTCTGCTGCTCCTGGCCGAGCAGGATGCGCAGGAACGTCGATTTTCCGCAGCCGCTGGCGCCGACCAGCGACAGGAATTCGCCGGCTTCGGCGGTGACGTTGACCCGCTCGAGCACGTGGGCATCGCCATAACTCTTTTCCAGCCCGTGAACGACGATGCGACTCATCTGGCCTCCACCGGATGCGCCCAAGGGGAGATTGCCCGCGACAGCCGCACCAGCAGCCAGTCGGTGATCACGGCAAGCAGCGTGATCCAGGCGACATAGGGCAGGATGACGTCCATCGAGAGATAGCGGCGGACGAGGAAGATGCGGTAACCCAGCCCTTCGGTCGAGGCGATGGCTTCGGCGGCGATCAGGAACAGCCAGGCCGGCCCGAGTGCCAGCCGCACGCAAGTGATGAGGCGCGGCATGATCTGCGGCAGCACCAGCCGCAAGACCGTGGTCCAGCTGTTGCCGCCAAGCGTTTGCGCCTTGGCCACCAACTCTGGTGGCAGTTCCATCACCCGGTTGGCGATGTCGCGCACCATTACCGGCGCGACGCCGACGGCGATCAGCGTGATCTTGGCCGTTTCGCCGAGGCCGAGCGCGATGAACAGGATCGGCAGCAGCGCCAGCGGAGGGATGACGCAAACGACGGTGACGAACGGCAGCAGGAACGCCCGCACCCGCGGGATGAAGCCGATGGCAATGCCGAGCGAAAGCGCGGCGACCGTGGCAACGCCCACGCCCGCGAATAGCCTGAGGAGACTGGCATAGGTGTCGACCCACAGGATGAGGTCGCCCGAGCGCTTGTCCGGCACCGTGGCAAGGTCAAGAAAGGCCGACCACATCTGTACCGGCGAAGGCAGCAGCTTGTCGCTGGGATTGACCGCCAGTCGTTGCGCCGAAGCGAAGAGATAGGCGATCGCCACGAACAAGAACGGCAAGCCGCCGAGGAACAAGGCGCCGCCGCGCGAAACCTTCGCATTGATCATGCGAAGGCGCACCCTCGGCTTTGGCCGGGAAGGGCGTGTGGTGCCCTCCCCGCCCGTCGCGGAGGCTTCATCCCTGGCACTCATTCCCTTGGCCAGCATGTCGGGTCAGGGCGTCGCGGTGGCCGCCTCGGCCATGAAGGCTGGATCGAAACGCAGCTTGACGTTGTTGGCGTCGCCCAGCGTCGATCCATCGGCAAAGCTCATGCCGACGACGTCGACGCTCGTCGCGTTGGTGCCGAGAATGCCGTGGCTGAACAGGAAGTTGCGGACAAGATCCATTGTCTTCGGCAATTCGCTGCCTTTGGTGAACTCGACCGCCTTGGCGGGATCGAAGAACATTGCCGTCGAGGCAAGCTGGGCGTCGAAGCCGCCGAGGTCGGTGCCGGACGCCTTGGCCATCTCCTCCTTGGCTGCCTTGCCTTCCGGCGTGTCGGAGGTCATCAGGTCCATCACCTCGTACCACGCGCCGACAAGCGCCTTGCCCAATGCCGGATTGTCCTTCAGCGTCTCGGTGTTGACGACCATCATGTCGATGATCTCACCGGGAATCTGCGCGGAATCAAAAACCTTGTGCGCACCCGGCATGGCGACGATCTCGGAAACCAGCGGGTTCCAGGTAACGACCGAGGTGACGTCGCTGGTGCCATAGGCGGCGACCATGTCGGCGTCGGACGTGTTGACGACGGTAATGTCCTTCTCGGCGAGCTCGACCGTGTCCAGCGCCCGCGCCAGCAGGTAATGCGAGACGGAGAGTTCGACGAGATTGACCTTCTGGCCGGCAATGTCGGCGAGCGCTACCTTGTCCTTGAGGATCACCGCATCATTGCCGTTGGAGAAGTCGCCGATGATCAAGGCGGTGGTGTCGACGCCGCCGCCTGCGGGGATCGACAGCGCGTCCATGTTGGTCATCGAACAGCCGTCGAAACCGCCGGCGGTGTACTGGTTGATGCTTTCGACATAGTCGTTGATGCGGGTGATCTCGACATTGATGCCGTTCTTGTCTGCCCATTTCTTCATGATGCCGCTGTCGGAGAGATAGCCCCACGGCATCCAGCCGACATAGATCGACCAGCATATCTTGAAGTCTTTCTTGGGCGCCGCGTCGGCAGCGGAAACGATGGGAAGGCTGAGTGATGCGGCTAGGATGATTGCGGCCAGCTTGCGAAGCATTGCGTACCCCTGTTCGCGATCCGGATTGCGTCCGGACTTTATGTTGGGGTTTGCGGAGCGCGCATCCGGGAGAGGTTCGCGCCAGCAAACCCGTGCAGGGTTCTCCCGGGATTTTGGCCCGCCGTGTTCCGCCGGATGCCTCAGTGCATCCCTGGCGGTCGCATCTCTTGGACCAGCACCGCTGTGTTGCGGCCGGAACCCTAGACGCTCTGCACATCACCAACGATGCAAGGAGCATGCCAATGCCGAACAGGCCAAAAAGGCCGGCATTTGTGGACTGTGCGGCTTCGAGCGTTCGCACAAGTGACGCGAAAATCATCGCATCGCCGACGGATTGGGCAGTTTGCCTGATTGCTAGTGGTCAAAATCTGACGCTTGCTTCCGGGGCCGTTAGCCCCCTCAGGGTGGGAAGGAAACCTAACTCACCAGCTCTCCGACGGCGCGTGTGCGCCAGGAGTGGTCCTTCAAGCCGCTGTTATGGAACGACCTGTGTGGGGCCGGAAGGAGACTGGCAGGTTCTGGAGAGCGAGGCCAAGAAGGCAGACTTACGCGGTAAGCCGCGCCGGGCATCCGGTGAATCACAGCTCCAGAGGCGT
>NZ_JBVVQN010000006.1:0-59726 GCF_055811075.1 Mesorhizobium sp. WSM4820
GCCGTTGCGGCCAGCTCTTTCTCCCCGTCACTATACGGGGAGAAATGCCCGGCAGGGCAATGAGGGGCAGCGCCGACGCGAAAATTGCCCCGCAGCGTTTCCCTCGCCGCGTCGTAGACGTGCGTTGACACGACTGCCTCCACAAGCCTAAATCCGGTTGAGACGGTCTCCTCTCGGCAAAGGGAGGAGCCAAGAGGGAATGCGGTGCGAAATCTCGATTTCAAATCCGCGGCTGTCCCCGCAACTGTAAGCGACGAGCCAAGGCCGATAACCACTGGGAAAATCCCGGGAAGGCGGCACCAAGGCGATGACCCGCGAGCCAGGAGACCTGCCGTCTAGGACATAAAAATCCGATCGCCTGGCGGGTTTTCCGGGCAAGGAGCCTGATTTGGAACGCGACAGCAGTTTTTCGGCTGAGACAGCGGGCGTATTGTCCGGCGATGATGATGCTCTGGCCGACGTCACCGTGATCGTCTGCGCCTCCTGCCGTGATGAGACCGGCTCCGACGGCCATCCTCGCGCCGGCGAATTGTTGGCCGAAGACACGCGCCGCGCCGCCTCTGGCGAAAATATCCGTATCCGCAGCGTCGAATGCCTCGGCAACTGCAAGCGCCGGCTCAGCGCCGCTATCCTGCGCGACGGCTGCTGGAGCTATGTCTTCGGCGACCTGACCGCGACCAGCGGCGCCGATCTCATCACCGGCGCAAAACTCTTCGCCACCTCGACCGACGGCCTCATCCCATGGCGCGGCCGCCCCGATTGCCTGAAGCGCGGCCTCGTTGCCCGCATCCCACCCCTCGACCTTTTGAAGGACCAGATATGACCACTTCCGTCTCGCGTGTGCCCTGCACCGTCGTCACCGGCTTCCTCGGCGCCGGCAAGACGACGCTGATCCGCCATCTGCTCGAAAACGCCGGCGGCAAGCGGCTGGCCATCATCGTCAACGAGTTCGGCGACATCGGCATCGATGGCGAGATTCTTAAGGGATGCGGCATCGACACCTGCCCTGAGGAAAACATCGTCGAACTGGCCAATGGCTGCATCTGCTGCACCGTCGCCGACGATTTCGTCCCGGCGCTCGACCAGATCCTGTCGCTGACGCCCAGGGTCGACCATATCCTGATCGAAACCTCCGGGCTGGCGCTGCCCAAGCCGCTGGTCCAGGCCTTCCAGTGGCCGACGGTGAAGAGCCGGGTGACGGTCGACGGCGTCATTGCTGTGGTCGACGGACCGGCGCTGGCCGAAGGCCGCGTTGCCAACGACATGGACGCCCTGCAGGCGCAGCGCGCGCAGGACGAGACGCTCGACCACGACGATCCGGTCGAGGAGGTGTTCGAGGACCAGCTCGCCTGCGCCGACCTGATCATATTGTCGAAGAGCGACCTGATGGACGCCGCCGGCTCGGCCCGCGCCAATGCCGTCATCGGCAAGCACGCCGCCCGCGCGGTGAAGATCGTGCCGGCCTCGCAGGGCAAGGTCGATCCGTCCGTGCTGCTCGGCCTCGGCCTTGCCGTCGAGGACGACATCGAGAACCGCAAGACCCACCACGACGACGAGCTCGATCACGAGCATGACGATTTCGACTCGTTCGTCATCGACATTCCGTCGATTGCCAATCCCGATGAGCTGGCGTTGCGTGTCGCCACGGCGGCGGAGGAAGAAAACGTGCTGCGCGTCAAAGGCTTCGTCGAGGTCGGCGGCAAGCCGATGCGGCTGTTGCTGCAGGCCGTCGGGCCGCGCGTCAACCACTATTACGACCGCGCCTGGACTGCCGACGACGACCGCCGCTCGCGCCTCGTCGTCATCGGCCTGAAAGGGCTGAACCGCCCGGCCATCGAGCGTATTCTCGCCGGCTGACCTCAGGCACGAGCCGCGATGCACATCCTCACCACCACATCCGCCTCGCTCGACGATCTTGCTGAGCCTGTCGATCTCAGGCAGACGCCTGCGGATGTCGTGGCGCTGTCCTTCACCGACAGCGATCTGGCCGGGCTGGCGGCGGCATGGCAGGCAGACGCGGATCGGCTGCCGTCGATGCGGCTGGCCGCCTTGCGCGATCTGCGCCATCCGATGTCCGTCGACCTGTGGATCGACAGTGTCGCCCGGCACGCCAGGGTTGTTCTGGTTCGCATCCTCGGCGGTTACGACTGGTGGCGCTACGGCTGCGACCAGCTCGCCTCGACCGCCCGCGCGCACGGCATAAAACTGGCGCTGCTGCCCGGCGAATGCCGCGACGAGGATTTGCGGCTGATCGAAGGCTCGACGCTGCCGCGCCAGGAGCTCGACGGCCTGCTCGGCTATTTCCGCGAAGGCGGCCCGGAGAATATGACGGCGCTGGTGCATCGGCTGGCAGGTCTCGCCGGATCAGATGTGGCGGTCGCGGAGCCGGTTGTCGTGCCGAAGGCGGGATTTTATGAGCCCGGACGCGGCGTCGTAGAGAGGCGGGACCTTTCGAATGTCGGCGTTCGGTCACACCCCCCTCTGTCCTACCGGACATCTCCCCCGCAAGGGGGGAGATCTGCCGTCACCAACACCGGCGCATTTCCTACATCGTCGGAGCTATCTTCAATATCTGCGATTGGCGAAAGCATCGATGGCGGCACAATCTCCCCCCTTGCGGGGGAGATGTCCGGCAGGACAGAGGGGGGTGGGACGGAGCTCGACGCCGGCAATACCTACGTGGGCGCCCCCATCATCCCCATCCTCTTCTACCGCTCGATGCTGCTCGCCGCTGATGTCGCGCCGATCGACGCGCTTTTTGAAGCGCTCGGGCAGCGTGGCATGGCCCCCGTGCCGATCTTCGTCTCCAGCCTCAAGGACCCGGCCTCGCTCGCCTTTGTCGAGACCGCGCTTGCCGCGCTGAAGCCGGCCGCCATCATCACCGCGACCGCCTTCGCCTCGGGTGCTGATCCCGGCGTCGAAACCCTGTTCGACCGCGCCGGCGTTCCTGTTTTTCAGGTCATCGTCGCGACGACACGCCGCGATATCTGGCAAGACAACCAGCGCGGCCTGGCGCCCGCCGACCTCGCCATGCATGTCGTCCTGCCGGAACTCGACGGCCGCATTCTCGCCGGCGCCGTTTCCTTCAAGGGCGAAAGCGAGGTCGATCCAGCATTGGCTTTCCGCGCCTTCGCCAACCGGCCGGAGCCTGACCGGGTCGCGCAGGTGGCGAACCGCGTCGAGGCGTTCGTGCGCCTGCAGCGCACGCCGCGCGAAAAACGCAAGCTCGCCATCCTGATACCCGACTATCCGAGCGCGCCAGGCCGCACCGGCTACGCCGTCGGCCTCGACGTGCCGTCCAGCGTGGTGGCGATGCTGCACGACCTGAGCGAACAGGGCTACGTCGTTGAAGGGATTCCGCAAACGCCGCGTGCATTGCTGGAGATGCTGGAGTGTGGTGGCGAAGGGTTGAGGTTGGAGGAGTATCTGACCTTCTCGGCGGAATTGCCGGCAGCGGCCATCGCTGAGGTGACGGCCGCATGGGGTAAGGCCGAAGATGAAACAGGTTTGCGCGAGGCACCCCCCTCTGTCCTGCCCGGCAGGACAGAGGGGGGTGTTCAAGCGCCTGCTTCTGCAAATTTCCCCTTCCGCGCCGCCACCTTCGGCAACATCACCGTAGCACTTGCCCCCGACCGCGGGCGTTCAGTCGACCGTCGCGCCGACTATCACGACCCGACGCTGCCGCCGCGCCATGCGCTGATTGCCTTTGGCCTGTGGCTGCGCAAGTCGCTCGATGTCCATGCCCTCGTCCATGTCGGCGCCCACGGCACACTGGAATGGCTGCCCGGCAAGACAGTGGCGCTCAGCGAATCCTGTTTTCCCGAGATCGTCACCGGGCCCCTGCCCGTCATCTATCCCTTCATCGTCTCCAACCCGGGAGAGGCGGCACAAGCCAAGCGGCGCATTGCCGCCGTCACCCTCGGCCATCTGCCGCCGCCTCTGACCGGCGCCGGTCTGGACGAGAACCAGCAGCAGCTCGAGCGGCTGGTCGACGAATATGCCCAGGCCGACGGGCTCGACCGCCGCCGCCGCGACCGCCTGGCGAGGCTGATCGTCGAAACCGCTGAAAAGACCGATCTCGCCTCCGAGGCCGGCGTCGCCGGAACCGACGCGCCCGACGAAGCGCTGCGCCGCATCGATGCCTGGCTCTGCGACCTCAAGGACTTCGCCATCAAGGACGGGCTGCACATCTTTGGCCGCTCGCCCGAGGGCGAGACCGATCCGCTGCGCCAGCAAAGTGCAGCAGCCGAGAAGTCAGCATTTTTCGCGGCCCTCGACGGCCGCCATGTCGCTGCCGGGCCGGCCGGCGCACCGGCGCGTGGCCGGCGCGATGTGCTGCCGACCGGCCGCAACCTGTTCACATCGGATCCACGCACCATGCCGACACCGACATCCTTCGATCTCGGCAGGGCGGCGTCCGACGAGGTCTTGCGCAGCTACATGCAGGCGCATGGCGACTGGCCGCGCTCGCTGGTTATCGACCTCTGGGGCTCGGCCTCGATGCGCACCGGCGGCGAAGAGATCGCACAAGGCCTGGCGCTGATGGGCTGCCGGCCGCAATGGGATGGCGCCACCGGCCGCGTCACCGGCATCGAGGTGCTGCCGCCGGCCACCCTTGGCCGCCCGCGCGTCGATGTCACTTGGCGCATCTCAGGCCTGTTCCGCGACATGTTCCCGACCCAGATCGCCCTGATCGATGCCGCCGCCAACGCCGTCGCCGCCCGCGACGAGGACGCGACGGAAAACCCGCTCGCCGCAAAAACCCGCGCCGATGGCAAGGTCAGCCCGCGCATTTTCGGCACCTCGCCCGGCACCTACGGCGCCGGTATCGAGGCGTTGCTGTCGAGCGGCGACTGGGCGGCGCGCGAAGAAATCGGTCGCGCCTATCTCGACGCCACCTCGCATGCCTATGGCGGCGCCGAGGGCGAAGCGATTTCGTCGCCCGGCGCGTTCGAGCGTCGCGTCGCCGAGGCCGACCTCCTCGTCCATACCGGAGACGACCCCGGCCGCGACATTTTGGAAGGCTCCGCCGATGTCGCCTTCATCGGCGGTTTTTCGGCAGCGCTTGCAGCGCTTGGCAAGAACGCCGACGTCATCGTCCTCGACACCACGGATCCGCAAGAGCCGAAGCCGCGCTCGCTTGGAGAAGCCGTATCTCGGGTCGTTCGCGCCCGCGCGGTCAACCCGCGCTTCATTGCCGGCCAGATGCGGCACGGGCCGCGCGGCGCTTCGGAATTCGCCGAGACCGTCGACCGTCTCGTCGGTTTCGCCGAGACCACCCATGCCATACCGGGCACGCTGATCGAGGCCGTGCACGACGCCTATCTCGGCGATCCCGAGGTGAGCGCCTTCATCCTGCGCGAAAATCCGGCGGCCGCGAAAATCATCGCCGAGCGTTTTTTGTCGGCGCGGCGGCGCGGTCTCTGGCACCCGCTGCGCAATTCCGTCGACGACGACCTCGCCGCCCTGATCGCCGAAGCCCGCGCGCTGGGGGTGGCGGCATGAACGCCTTCTCCCGACGCGGCGCCTGCCCTGCTTTGTCCGTGCCGATGCAGACCGGCGACGGGCTTCTGGTGCGGCTCAACCCGGTCGCTGGAGGACTCTCGCCGAAATCCTTGATCGGGCTCGGTGAATCCGCCTTGCGGCATGGCAACGGCATCATCGAAGTGACCGCGCGTGGCAGCCTGCAGATCCGCGGCCTGACATCGGCAAGCGCCCGGTTGCTGGCAATGGAGGTCGACGCGCTCGGCATCGCAGTGCGCACCGGCGTGCCGGTCGAGACCGGACCGCTGGCCGGACTGGATCCGCAGGAGATCGCCGACCCCCGCCCGCTGGCGGAGCGGATTCGGGCAGCGATTGCTGAAGCCGGGCTGGCACAGCGCCTTGGCCCGAAGGTTTCGGTGGTTATCGATGGCGGCGGACGGCTTGGCATGGATGCGGTGACGGCCGATGTCAGGTTGGCTGCAACGCGCACCAATGCGGGAATCAGGTGGCAGATGTCTGTTGCGGGTGATGGGCAGAATGCGAAGCCGCTCGCGACGGTGGGAGACGATGCGGCGCGCGATATCGCCATCGCGATGCTGAGGATGGTCGCCGAAAAGGGCCGCGATGCCCATGCAAGGGATTTGACGGAGAGGCAGTTAGTATCCCTCGCAAGCTGGCATTCCTTCACACCCCCCTCTGTCCTGCCGGACATCTCCCCCGCAAGGGGGGAGATTGAGCTCTCATCACCGCTTTCGCCAATCACTGGCCTTGCAGGACGAGCGGCGGCGTCGGAACTGCCGATCTCCCCCGTTGCGGGGGAGATGTCCGGCAGGACAGAGGGGGGTGCGCAGGATCGCCTGCCTGTCAAATTGTCCGAACCAATACCTTCGCCGATCGGCCTCTTTCCTCTCGCCAGCAACACGGCCGCCCTCGGCATCGGCCTGCCCTTCGGCAGCATGCCGGCGCAAAAACTCATCGGCCTCACGCAACACGCCCTCATCCTTGGCGCGGCCGAAATCCGCCTGGCGCCACGACGCGCACTGCTTTTCATCGGCCTCTCCCTGACCGCCTGCCACGCGCTTCAGCAGGCCGCCGCCAGCCTCGGCTTCGTCACCGATGCTGCCGACCCGCGCACGAAAATCTGCTCTTGCCCCGGTGCGCCGGCCTGCGCCTCCGGCCGGATCGCCGCGCGCGACATCGCCGAGACCATCGCCGTAGAAAACCGCGACCTCCTCGATGCCTCCGTCACCCTGCACATTTCCGGCTGCGCCAAGGGCTGCGCCCATCCCGGCCGGGCGGCGCTGACACTGGTCGGCGGCGATAACGGAGCCGGACTTGTCGTGGACGGGACGGCAAAGGCCCTTCCTGCCGGATACAGGCCAGGCTATGACGCCGCGCGCGGCGTTGGCCGCATTGCCGCAGCGATCCGCGAAGCACGATTTCGAGGCGAGACCACCGCCGCCTGCCTGACAAGGCTTGGCGCGGCCGGTGTCACCGAACCCTACCGACAGGAATGAACATGCCCGCCCCCTACGACTACATCCATGACGGCACGGCGATCTATGAGCGCTCCTTTGCCATCATTCGCGCCGAGGCCGACCTGTCGCGCTTTTCCAATGCCGAAGCCGATGTTGCCGTCCGCATGATTCATGCCTGCGGCCAGGTCGAGGCCAGCAGGCACTTTGTTTTTTCGCAAGCTTTTGTTGCCGCCGCTCGCACGGCGCTGGCGGCCGGCGCGCCGATCTTCTGCGACGCCGAGATGGTCTCGCACGGTGTCACCCGCGCCCGGCTGCCGGCCGGTAACGAGGTGATCTGCACGTTGCGCGACCCGCGGACGTCCGACATAGCGAAAAAGATCGGCAACACCCGTTCGGCCGCAGCCATCGACCTGTGGGGCGAGCGCATGGCCGGTTCGGTCGTCGCCATCGGCAATGCGCCGACTGCACTTTTCTACCTGCTGGAAAGGCTGCGCGACGGTGCGCCGAAACCGGCTGTTATCATCGGTATGCCGGTCGGTTTCGTCGGCGCTGCCGAATCGAAGGACGCGCTGGCCGAGAATTCCTACGGCGTTCCCTACGCGATCGTGCGGGGCAGGCTGGGCGGCAGCGCCATGACCGCGGCCGCCCTCAACGCATTGGCGAGGCCGGGCCTGTGAACGCGATTGTAAAAGGCAGGCTTGTTGGCGTCGGCACCGGTCCCGGCGACCCCGAATTGCTGACGCTCAAGGCCGTGCGCGCGCTGGCCGAGGCCGACGTCGTTGCGCATTTCGCCAAGCGCGGCAACAACAGCAATGCGCGCGCCATCGTCGGCGCGCATTTTCGTCCTGATTTGATCGAGTTGCCGCTGCTCTATCCCGTGACCACAGAAATCGACAAGGATCACAGCGATTACCGGTCGCAGATAGCGGATTTCTACGAAGAGTCGGCCGAAAAGGTCGCCGAGCATCTCAGCGCCGGCAGGATGGTCGCGGTGCTCTCGGAAGGCGACCCGCTGTTCTACGGCTCCTACATGCACCTGCATGTAAGGCTGGCGCACCGCTTTCCGACAGAGGTCATTCCCGGCGTCACCGCCATGTCCGGCTGCTGGTCGGCCACCGGAACGCCGATCGTCCAGGGCGACGATGTATTGACCGTGCTGCCGGGCACGATGAGCGAATTCGAGCTGACCCGCCGCCTCGCCGACACCGATGCCGCCGTCATCATGAAGGTTGGCCGCAACCTGCCCAAGATCAGGCGAGCGCTGGCGGCGACCGACAAGCTGGCGCGTGCCGTCTATGTCGAGCGCGGCACCATGCCGGGCGGCGTTTCGATGCGGCTGGCCGACAAGCAGGACGATAACGCGCCCTACTTCGCCATCGTGCTGGTCGCCGGCTGGTCAGGCCGGGCCGCCGCATTGGGAGCCGAAACATGAGCGGCCGCCTGACCGTTATCGGCCTTGGGCCCGGCAATGCCGACCAGGTGACGCCGGAAGCGAGCCGCGCCGTCGCCGAGGCAAGATTCTTCTTCGGCTACAAACCGTATCTCGACCGGCTCGACCTGCGCCCGGACCAGACCCGCGTCGCCTCCGACAATCGCGAGGAGCTGTCCCGCGCCAGCGACGCGCTGGCGATGGCTGCGCAGGGCCACGATGTCGCCGTTGTCTCGGGCGGCGACCCCGGCGTCTTTGCCATGGCGGCAGCCGTCTGCGAGGCGATCGAGGCCGGCCCGGCCGAATGGCGTGCCGTCGACGTCGCGATGCTGCCGGGCATCACCGCCATGCTCGCCGTCGCGGCCCGGATCGGCGCACCGCTCGGCCATGATTTCTGCGCCATCTCGTTGTCCGACAATCTAAAGCCATGGGACCTCATCGAATTGCGGCTGCTGGCGGCGGCCGGCGCCGGCTTCGTCATCGCGCTCTACAATCCGATCAGCAAGGCGCGCCCCTGGCAGCTTGGCCGCGCCTTCGAATGCTTGACTGCGATCCTTCCGGGCACCACGCCGGTGGTCTTCGGCCGTGCCGCCGGCCGTCCCGACGAGCGCATCGAGATTGTTCTGCTGGCGGACGCCGATGCGGAAAAGGCCGACATGGCGACCTGCATCATCATCGGCTCGCCGGAAACCAGGATCATCAAGCGCGGCGAAAAACCGGCGCTGGTCTATACGCCGCGTTCGGCAGCGGGCCCAAGAAAATGACCGACCAGAAGATTATCGACCATCGCGGCAAGGGCTTCGACGGTTTCAGCCGACGCAACGTCCGGCAGCGTCGGCCTGCGGATCATGACCACCTCGATGCCGAGTGCCCGCGCTGCGGCGATCTTGGCGTAGGTCGCCTCGCCGCCGCTGTTCTTGGACACGACGACATCGATGTGGTGTTGGCGAAGCAGTGCCTGTTCGTCGGCTTCCCGGAATTGCCCGCGCGCCAGGAGATAGGTCGCATAGGGCACAGCGAGCCTTGGCTCGACCGGGTCGACGCTGCGGATCAGATAATGATGCTGGGGCGCCGCCTCGAAGGCGGCGACCTCCTGCCGTCCGAGCGCCAGGAAAACGCGGCGCGGCACAGGGCCCGGCGCCGTCACCGCGCTGGCGACGCTGTCGACCAGCGTCCAGCGGTCACCTTCGGCCGGCTCCCAGCCTGGGCGCCTGAGCGCGACGATCGGCACGCCGGCCTCATGCGCCGCTGCCGCGGCATTGGCGGAGATTTGCGCCGCATAGGGATGCGTGGCGTCGACCAGCAGGTCGATGCGGGTCTCGTGAAGAAAAGCAGCCAACCCGTCGGCGCCGCCGAAACCGCCTACCCTCGTCGGCACACCTTGCGCGACGGGATTTTCGGTGCGGCCGGCCAGCGACAGCGTGAGCGAGACATCGGCGCGCGCGGCCAGCTTGCCCGCCAGTTGCCGGGCTTCGGTGGTTCCGCCGAGGATCAGAATGCGCTTCATTGGCACCACGTCAGGCCACGCCGAGCAGCCCCTCACCCTTACCCTCTCCCCGTGAAGGACGGGGAGAGGGGGACGCCAGCGTTGCGGCCAGTTCCCTTCTCCCCGTCACTATACGGGGAGAAGGTGCCGGCAGGCGGATGAGGGGCGGCGCGGCATGTCAAACAATAAACAGCCAACACCAAGATGGCTCACAATCGTCGGCATCGGCGAGGACAGTGTAGCGGGTCTCGGCGACGAGGCCAAGCGGCTGATCGCCGAAGCCGAATTCGTCTTCGGCGGCACGCGCCACCTTGCGCTCGTCTCATCGCTCACCAAAGGCGAGGCCCGTGCCTGGCCGACCCCTTTCGATGCCGAGATGCGCGAGGTGCTGGCGCTTTCCGGCAGACGCGTCTGCGTGCTGGCGTCGGGCGATCCGTTCTTCCATGGGGTCGGCGTCACCCTTGCTCGCAAAATTCCTGCCCAGGAGATGCAGGTGATTCCCGCCGCTTCTGCCTTCTCGCTGGCCGCCGCCCGCCTCGGCTGGGCGCTGCAGGATATCGAAACCATTTCGCTGCACGGCCGCCCGCTCGACCTGATCCGGCCGTTGCTGCATCCGGGCAGCCGCATCCTTGCGCTGACCTCGGACGGCGATGCACCAGCAACGATTGCGCGCCTGCTGGCCGAACTCGGCTTCGGCGTCTCGCAGATGACGGCACTTGAGGCGCTGGGCGGCCCGAACGAAAGGCTGCGCTCGGTGCGCGCAGACGCCTTCGACCTGCAAAAAATCAATCCGCTCAACGTTCTGGCGGTCGAAGTTGACTCACCATCGGAAGCACGCATCCTGCCGCTGACATCGGGCCTTGCCGATCATTTGTTCGAGCATGATGGCCAGATCACCAAGCGCGAAGTGCGCGCCATCACCCTGTCGGCCCTCGCTCCCAGGCGCGGCGAATTGCTGTGGGACATCGGCGCCGGCTCCGGCTCGATCGGCATCGAATGGATGCTCGCCCATCCGACGATGCGCGCCATCGCCATCGAGGCCGATCCAACCCGCGCCGCCCGCATCCGCCGCAACGGTTCCGCCTGCGGCGTGCCCGGTCTTGCCGTGGTCGAAGGCTCGGCGCCGCAGGCGCTCGCCGGATTGGAGACGCCGGACGCGATCTTCATCGGCGGCGGCGGCAGCGATACCGGCGTGCTGGAAACGGCCATCGAGGCTCTGCCTTCTGGCGGCCGGCTGGTCGCCAATGCGGTGACGCTGGAGATGGAGGCGCTGCTGCTCGCCCGTCACGCGTCGCTCGGCGGCGATCTCACCCGCATCGCACTATCCCGCGCTTCGCCGGTTGGCTCGATGCAGGCCTGGCGGCCGGCCATGCCGGTCACCCAATGGAGCTGGGTCAAGCCATGATGGTCGCGGGCATCGGCAGCCGCAAGGGCGTGAATGTGCAAGACGTTCTTGCGGCAATAGAAGCCGCGCTTGAAGTTCATGGGCTGGCGATGACGGCACTGTCTGCCTTGGCGACGACCGAATTCAAACGCAGCGAAGTGGCCATTCTTGATGCCGGCCGTAAACTCGATCTCCCGGTCATAGTGGTGGATGTTGCTGGCTCTGAACCGTCGCTCCCCCTCACCCGGCCTCCGCTTCGCTCGGCCGACCTCTCCCCGAGGGGAGAGGAGATCACGCACGCTGGCGCCAGTCTCTTCTCCCCAGCGGGGAGAAGGTGGCCCGAAGGGCCGGATGAGGGGGCCGCTTTGCTCAGCCGTTCCGACCTGTCGCAGGCGCGTGCCGGCACGCCGTCGGTTTCCGAAGCCTCGGCGCTTGCTGCCGCGGGCAAAGGCGCAAAACTGCTCGGGCCGCGCACCGTGCTTGGCCCGGTCACCTGCGCCATCGCCATCAGCGGAGACGCCGCATGACCGTCCACTTCATCGGCGCCGGTCCCGGCGCGGCCGACCTCATCACCTTGCGCGGCAGCCGGCTGCTGGCAAGCTGCCCGGTCTGCCTCTATGCCGGCTCGATCGTCGCCCCGGAATTGTTGCGGCACTGCGCGCCCGGCACGAAGCTGATCGACACCGCGCCGATGTCGCTCGACGAGATCGAAGCGGAATATGTGGCGGCCCACCAGGCGGGCCACGATATCTCCCGCCTGCATTCCGGCGACCTCTCGGTGTGGAGCGCCGTCTCCGAGCAGATCCGCCGACTGGAGAAGCACGGCATCGCCTATACGCTGACGCCGGGCGTGCCCTCCTTCGCGGCTGCCGCGGCAGCGCTTCGCCGCGAGCTGACCATTCCCGAAGTCGCGCAAAGCCTGGTGCTGACCCGCATCTCCGGCCGCGCGTCCAAAATGCCGCCTGGCGAAACCCTGGCCGGCTTCGGCCGCACCGGCGCGACGCTCGCCATTCATCTTGCCATCCACGCCGTCGACCGCATCGTCGCCGAGCTGACGCCGTTCTATGGCGCCGATTGCCCGGTAGCGGTCGTCTTCCGTGCCTCCTGGCCGGACGAGCGCGTGCTGACCGGCACGCTGGCGACGATCGAGGCGCAACTGGCCGCCGATCCGATGGAGCGCACGGCAATCATCTTTGTCGGCCGCTCGCTGGCAGCGGAAAACTTTGGCGAGAGCTCACTTTACGACGCCCACTACCAGCGGCGTTTTCGCGGACGGGACGGATTGTGAACGACGGCACCGGAAACAGCGGTGGAAACACCACGATCGAACAGGCTTTAGCCCGGCTCAACTTCAAGCCGCGCCAGCTTGAGCCCGGCCATGTCTGGCTGGCCGGCGCCGGCCCCGGCGATCCCGGCTGCCTGACGCTGGAAGTGCTGGCCGCACTTGGGCAGTGCGATGCCCTCGTCTACGACGCACTGGTCTCTCCCGATATCGTCGCCGTCGCCGCGGGCGCCGAGCTTTTTTACGCCGGCAAGCGTGGCGGCCAACCGTCGATGAAACAGGACGACATCACCGCTTTGCTGGTGCGGCTGGCGCGCGAGGGCCGCCGCGTCGTCAGGCTGAAAGGCGGCGACCCCTATATTTTCGGCCGCGGCGGCGAAGAGGCGCTGGCGCTGGCGCGCCAAAACATCCCGTTCCGCGTGCTGTCCGGCCTGACTTCGGGCCTCAGCGCGCTTGCCGGGGCCGGCATCCCGGCCACCATGCGCGGCATCAACAAGGCGGTGATCCTGGCCACCGGCCACGCCGCCGGCACCGACGACGACCTCGACTGGGCGGCAATCGCCCGCACCGGCCAGCCGGTCGTCGTCTATATGGGCATGGCCAATCTGCCGCTGATATCAGCCTCGCTGCTTGGCGGCGGTCTGCCGCCTTCGACGCCTGCTGCAGTGATCGTCGCCGCGACGACGCCGCAGGAGCGCATCGTCGTCGCCACGCTTGCCACCATTGCCGAGGAGGCGGCCGCCGCCGGGTTGACCGCGCCGGCGCTGATCGTCGTCGGCGGCATCGTCGCGATGCGCGCGGCATTGGCGGGCGAGCCATGACCCGCGCGATCATCATCGGCGCGCCGCGCTCAGGCTCGGGCAAGACCAGCGTCACCATCGGTATCTTGCGCGCGCTTGCCCGGCGCGGCCTCAAGGTGCGCGGCGCCAAATCCGGCCCCGATTATATCGACCCAGGTTTCCACACCGCCGCGACAGGCCTTTCCGGCGTCAATCTCGACAGCTGGGCGATGCCGCCTGCTTTGCTCAACGCGCTGGCCGGCGACGCAACTGAAGATGCCGATTTCATCTTCCTCGAAAGCGCCATGGGCCTGTTCGACGGGATTCCGGCTGCTCCGGGCCGCACCGGCTCGGCGGCCGATCTCGCACGGCTGTACGGCCTGCCGGTGCTGCTGGTGCTCGACGTTTCCGGACAGTCGACCACGGCGGCAGCCGTCGCCAAGGGTTTTGCCAGCTATGACCCCGATGTGCGCATGGCCGGCGTCGTGCTCAACCGGCTGGGCAGCGAGCGCCACCGCCGTCTCTGCGGCGACGCGATCGAGGCGATCGGCCTGCCGGTGGTCGGCGCGATTCTGCGCGATCCCTCGCTCAACCTGCCGGAGCGGCATCTCGGCCTCGTCCAGGCCGGCGAATATGAGAATCTGATGGCGCATCTCGACCGGCTGGCCGACATGGTCGAACGCTCGCTCGATCTCGACGCCATCATGGCGCTGGCGGCGCCTTTCGCACCCGCTACCGGCAGTTTCGAAGACGCGCTGCCACCGCCCGGACAACGCATCGCACTGGCAGAGGATGCCGCCTTCACCTTCCTCTATCCGCATGTCGCCGCGCATTGGCGCAAGGCAGGGGCTGAAATCATCCGCTTCTCGCCGCTTGCCGACGAAGCGCCCGGCGAAAATTGCGATGTCTGCTGGCTGCCTGGCGGCTATCCCGAGCTTCACGCCGGCCGGCTCGCGGCGGCTGCGAATTTCAGGGCCGGCATCGAGGCGTTTGCGGCAACACGGCCGGTGCATGGCGAGTGCGGCGGCTTCATGGTGCTCGGCAAAGCGCTGGAGGACGCATCGGGCGAGACGCACGCGATGCTCGGCCTGCTCGGTCACTCGACCAGCTTTGCCAAGCGAAAGATGAACCTCGGCTACCGAGAGGCGCGGCTGCGCGCCGATTGTCCGCTGGGGGACCGAGGCGCGCTGATCCGCGGCCACGAATTCCACTATGCGCAGATGATTGCCACCGGCAGTGACGAACCCTTGGCCGACCTCGCTGACGGCCAGGGCAATCCGCTCGGCGCCTCCGGTTACCGCCGCGGCCATGTCAGCGGCACATTCTTCCATGCCATTGCGAGAGGCTAGAGCATGATCCCGAACCGGAGGTCCGCGCCAGCGAAAAGTGGGAACCGGTTTTCGGAATAGATCATGCTCAAACTCGAGAACATGCCCCCTTCGCTTCGCCAGGCGCTCGATGACATCGCGCTCTGCGTCGTCTTCTTCACCCGGCTGCCGCTGCCGGTCGTCGATTTTCGCGACCGCAGCCTTGCTGCCGCGATCTGGGCGGCGCCCGTTGCCGGCCTCGCCGTCGCTCTGATCGGCGGCTTGGTTTACGCGGTCGGGACCTGGCTCGGTCTTGCCGCCGACCCGGCAGCAGCCCTCGCCCTTGCCGCGACCTTGCTCGCCACCGGCTGCATGCATGAAGACGGGCTTTCGGATGTCGCCGACGGCTTTGGCGGCGGCAGGACACGCGAGAAAAAACTGGAGATCATGCGCGACAGCCGCATCGGCGCCTATGGCGCCTGCGCGCTCGCCCTGTCGCTGCTGATCCGCTGGAGCGTGCTTTCGGAATTCGCCGGCCCGGCCCAGATGTTCTGGGCTCTGATTGCCGCGCATGCCGCCTCGCGCGGCTTGTTCGGCGCTTTCATGCATCTGTTGCCGCCGGCGCGCAGCGACGGCCTCTCGGCCGATGCAGGCACCGTGTCGGCCGAAACCGCCATTGCCGGCGCCGTGCTCGGCGCCGTCGCGCTGCTGGCGCTAGGCTTCGGTGGCGCGGTCGCCGCGCTTATCCTGCTCGGCCTGTTGTTTGCCGCCTTCCGCGAGCTGTGCCGCAGCCAGATCGGCGGCCAGACCGGCGATACGGTCGGCGCGCTGCAGCAGTCTGGCGAGATCGCAATCCTGCTCGTTGCTTCCGTTTTCCTTTCCTGACTCTGTTTCGGAGATTTTTCCCCCATGCCTTTCAAATCGCTTGATGAATTGCGCGCAGCCTGCCTCGATCTGCCTGCCGGCAGCGACGCCGCGGCAAATGCTGTCGCCCGCCGCCAGGACACGCTGACCAAGCCGCAAGGCAGCCTCGGCCGGTTGGAAACCATAGCCGCCTGGCTCGCCCGCTGGCAGGGCCGCGACATGCCGCAGCTCGATCGCGTAAAAGTTTTCGTCTTTGCCGGCAACCACGGCGTCACCGCACAGGGCGTGTCGGCCTTCCCGTCAGAAGTCTCCGTGCAGATGGTGGCGAATTTCGCCGGCGGCGGCGCCGCCATCAACCAGCTTGCCCGCATCGCCGGCGCCGAACTCGACGTTATTCCGCTCGACCTCGACCGTCCGACCGGCGATTTCACGCAAGTGCCGGCAATGGACGGCGAAGCCTTCCTCGCTGCCGTCTCGGCCGGCTACGGCGCGGTGACCAAAGACCTCGACCTCGTCTGTTTCGGCGAAATGGGTATCGGCAACACCACGCCGGCGGCAGCCATCTCGGCCGCCCTTTTTGGCGGCGGCGCGGAAAAATGGGCCGGGCGCGGCACCGGCGTCGACGATGCCGGCCTGGTGCGCAAGATCACCGCCATCGAAGCCGGCCTCAAGCGCCACGCCGAGGCCCTTGCCGACCCGCTGGGGATCGCGGCAGCCCTTGGCGGGCGCGAACTCGCCGCCATTTTCGGTGCGACGCTGGCCGCGCGCCATTCAGGCGTGCCGGTGCTGCTCGACGGCTTCGTCTGCACCGCCGCCGCCGCGCCCTTGGCAAGATTGCACCCCTCCGGTCTCGCCCACACGCTTGCCGCCCATGTCTCGGCCGAATCCGGCCATCGCCGGCTGCTCGAAGCGCTCGGCCTGCCGCCGCTGCTCGACCTCGGCATGCGGCTCGGCGAAGGGTCCGGCGCCTGCCTCGCCGTCAACATCGTCCGCTCCGCGCTCGAATGCCATGCCCGCATGGCAAGCTTTGCCGAGGCCGGTGTTTCGGAGAAGTAATCTCGTCAATTGGAATCCAGTCTTGCCCTGGGGAACCTGGCCGGCCCGAGCACGTTGTGGCCGGTCAGCCCAGGTTACGCATGCAACAGCTTTTCCAGGAATTCGGCCATCCGACATACGTCCCGTTCCCCGTTATTGCGGCGAGGCTTCTGCTGGCGTCGATCTTCGGTGCGGCGATCGGCTTCGAACGCGAATGGCGAAATCGGCCTGCCGGGCTTCGCACCCATATCCTGGTCTGCGTGGCGGCGGCTACCTTCGGTATTCTGACGATTGAAATTATTCACGCGCCGATGTTTCAGCAGGATTCCGTAAGGGTCGATCCGATTCGTGTTGTCGAAGCGGTTACCGCCGGCGTCGCGTTCCTTGCTGCCGGAACGATTTTGTTTTCGAAGGGCGAGGTTCACGGGCTGACGACCGGGGCTGGCATGTGGCTCTCCGGGGCAATCGGCGTGGCCTGCGGGCTCGGTCTGTGGCAAGTGGCGGCACTCGGCACGCTTTTGGTGCTTGTCGCAGCAGGCCTTCTCTATAGTTTTGCCCACAAGTCCGGTATTGGCGAGAACACCGGACCAGAAAAGCCCAAGTCGGAAGAAGACGTGTCCAAGCCACCCAAAGGCTGAGGCTGCAACTGGGGCTGAGGCTGCAACTGGAACCGAACGCGAATTGGAAACCAACCGTCAGGATTGGAAACCGCTATGTTCGCAACCCTCTTCCAAGTAGCGAAAAAGCGGGCAATATCAGCGGATTAAATGGTGGGTGCGACAGGGATCGAACCTGTGACCCGCTGATTAAGAGTCAGCTGCTCTACCAACTGAGCTACGCACCCACTCGCCGGTAAAACCAGCGTCGGCGGGCATATAGCCGCCGCCATCCGCCATGTCCAGCCCTGCCGGATTCATTTCCCGACAAATCGCTGAAGTGCCGCACATCGTCAGACGAACAGCTTGCCTTCCGCCACCTTGACGGCATGGCCGCCGATGCGGGCGGCGGCCAGTTTGCCGCCTTCGACATTCAGTTCGAGGCGGATGCGCGAAGGCCGCCCCATCTCCAGCCCTTGTTCGATCCAACGCTGGGAAACACCCTCTCTCGGGCCGTCGAAATGCATGATCGCGCCAGCGAAGGCGGCCGCCGCCGAACCGGTCGCCGGATCTTCATAGGATGGATTGCCCGGCACGATCATGCGGACATGGAAGGCGCTGTCGTGGTTCACCGTCTCGCGGCAATAGACATACGGGCTGGCGAGGGCCCAATCGCTCTTGCGGGGCGCCAATTCCGACCACGCCTGGTTGTCCAGCCTTATCCGCGCCGCCGCCTCCAGATCGGCGACTGGAATGGTTACGTAGGGCACGCCGGCCGACCAGAACGAGACGCGGTGGTTTTCGAAGCCGATTTCGTGCGGCCCCAGGCCAAGTGCCGCCCCGATCGCCTCCGGGTCGGCGGACAATTCCAGCCGCTCCGGCAGTTTGGCCAGGTCGAACTCGGCGAAGATGGCGCCGGCGTGCTTGCTGACGGCGCAGCGCACCGGGCCGATATTTTCTTCCAGCACAAAAATGCCGGCGGTGTCGCCATCGCCAGCCATTTCCGCAAGCGCAATCGCAGCGCCCACCGTCGGATGGCCGGCGAACGGCATCTCATAGTCGGGCGTGAAGATGCGGATGCGGGCGCGGTGCTTGGGATTGTCGGGCGGCAGCACGAAAACGGTTTCCGACAGGTTGAACTCGCGCCCGATGGCCTGCATCGCCGCCGTGCCCAGCCCTTTGCCGTCGAGAACGACGGCAAGCGGATTGCCGGCCAGCCGGTCGGTGGTGAACACGTCGTAAAGCAAGTAATTCCGGGTCAGCATTGTAGAAAGCCTTCTGCCTCAATCCCAACAGGGGCCCAAACATGGGCGAAATTTAATTTGATATTTGAACCATTCGGCCTGATCAGTGCACCGGTTGGGACATCACTGGTATTATAGGGGTCCGGCGTGGACCAGATTGTCAATCTGCCAAAGACGGAATCCACTTCCGAGATAAAGACGGCACTCGGGCTCGACCGCCTGGGTCTGAAGAAGAAACGGCGTCGCGGCTGGCTTTATGGCCTGCTTGTGCTGGTCGTCGTCGCCGCAAGCCTGGCGGGGTACCAATGGTATGCCGCGTCTCCCGCCAAGATCGACTATACCACCGTGCCGGCCGCTGTCGCCGATCTCACGGTCGAAGTATCGGCGACCGGCACGCTGCAGCCGCTCACCCAGGTCGACATTTCGAGCGAACTGTCCGGCGTCGTCCGCTCGGTCGCGGTCAACGAGAACCAGCAGGTGAAGAAGGGCGATGTGCTGGCGGCGCTCGACACCGCCAAGCTGGAGGTGCAGATCGAGCGCGCCGAGGCTTCCGCCAAGGCGGCGGCTGCCAATGTCGAGACCGCCACCGTAACCCTCACCGAAAACGAACGGGCGCTTGTGCGCGCGGCGGCGCTCACCAAGCGCGGCATGGCGACTGACCAGTCGCTTGAAGCGGCGACAGCGACGCGCGACCGCTCCAAGGCAGCGCTCGACAGCGCCAAAGCCAGTCTGGCCATCGCCAATGCCGATCTCAAGGCGCAGCAGACGGACTTCGCCAAAAGCACCATCTATGCGCCCATCGACGGCATCGTTCTGACGCGCTCGGTCGATCCCGGCCAGACGGTTGCCTCCTCGCTGCAAGCGCCGGTGCTGTTCGTCATCGCCGCCGACCTGAGGAACATGGAATTGAAGGCAGCGGTCGACGAGGCCGACATCGGCGCGGTCAAGCCCGGCCAGCATGCCCGCTTCACCGTCGACGCCTTTCCCGAGCGGCCGTTCGATGCCGAGATCCGCGACATCTCCTATGCTTCGGTCACCACCGACGGCGTCGTCACCTACGACGCGCGGTTCGAGGTCGACAACAACGAGCTTCTGTTGCGGCCTGGCATGACTGCCACCGTTTCGGTCGTCACCAGAGAGGCAAAAGGCGTGCTCACCGTACCGTCGACGGCTTTCCGCTACCGGCCGGCGGCATCTGCTGCCCGAGCGTGGAGCCTGAGCGACCTGTTCACGGGCCGTATGGGCCGTCCACGCGGCAACCGCCAGCGCCAGGCGACGGCGCAGCCCACCGACGGCTCGCGCACGCTCTACGTGCTGGAGAATGGTCGGCCCCGGCCGGTCAACGTCAAGGTCGGCTCCACCGATGGCGAGCTGACCGAGATCACCTCCGGTCTCGCAGAAGGTGCGCAAGTCATCACCGCCGCGCAGCAGCGGAGCTGAAATCATGTCAGGCTCGCTGCTCATCACCTTCGACAAGGTCTGGAAAAGCTATGGCCAGGGCGAGGCCACGGTGCATGCGCTGGCTGGCGTCGATCTTGCCATCCGCAGCGGTGAATTCGTCGCCATCATGGGTCCGTCCGGCTCGGGCAAGTCGACGGCGATGAACATCATCGGCTGCCTCGACACACCGACGGCCGGAACCTACAGCTTCATGGGCATCGATGCTGGCCGCCTCGACCGCAACCGCCGCGCCATGCTGCGCAATCTCTATGTCGGCTTCGTTTTCCAGGGCTACAATCTCCTGCCGCGCACCACCGCGGTGGAGAATGTCGAACTGCCGCTGATCTATCGCGGCGTCGCCGCCCGCGAGCGTCACGACCTCGCCATGAAGGCGCTGGCCGAGGTCGGCCTTGTCGGCCGCGAGCACCACACGCCGGCCGAGCTCTCCGGCGGCCAGCAGCAGCGCGTGGCGATCGCACGCGCCATCGTCACCAGGCCGACGCTGCTCGTCGCCGACGAACCGACCGGCAATCTCGACACCGCACGCACGCACGAGATCATGGAGCTGCTGACGCGGCTGAACACCGAGCTTGGCCTGACCATCGCCATGGTCACCCACGAGGCCGATGTCGCTGCTTATGCCGAGCGCACAATTCGCTTCCTCGACGGCCACGTCGCCTCCGATGCCCTGAACCTTGAGGTGGTGTAACCATGATCTGGGAAACCGTCCGCCTCTCGCTGCTTTCAGTGCGCCGCAACGTGCTGCGCTCGTTTCTGACGCTGCTCGGCATCGTCATCGGCGTTGCCGCCGTCATCGCCATGCTCACCATCGGCTCGGGCACCACCGAAAAGGTAAAGGCCGACATTTCCAAGCTCGGCAGCAATTTGCTCGTTGTCCGCCCCGGCCGCCCGGCCGGGCCCGGCGGACCGGGAGGGCTCGACCAGGCCACACGTCCGCTCGGCAGCAAGGAACTTGCCGCGCTTGTCGCACATTTGAGCGGCGCCCGCGCCATCTCGCCCGCCTCGCAAAAGCAGGTCCGCGTCATCTTCGGCACCGAAAGCCTGACCTCGGGTGTCACCGGCACCGACAGCGCCTATCTCGATGCGCGCGACTGGAAGCTGATCTCGGGCCGACCGTTCAGCGATTCGGAAATCCGCTCGGGCACCGGCGTCTGCCTGATCGGCGAAACCGTGCGCCAGCAGTTCTTCGGCGCCGGCGACCCCGAAGGCGAGATCATTCGCGTCAACCGCACCTCGTGCAAGATCATCGGCCTGCTCGAGCCAAAAGGCTATACCGGCTTCGGCCAGGACCAGGACAATGTCGTGCTGATGCCGCTCGCCGCCTACCAGCGCCGCATCGCCGGCAACCGCGACGTCGACTCGATCTACGTCGCCGCCGACGACAGGACGCCGACCACCGAGCTGCTGCCGCGCGTCGAGGATATCTTGCGCGATGCACGCCGCATCCCGCCGGACCGCGAAGACGACTTCTCGATACGCGACATGACCCAGATCGCCGACGCAATGGCGAGCGCCACCACGACGATGACCGGCATGCTGGGAGCGGTCGCCGGCGTCAGCCTGTTGGTCGGCGGCATCGGCATCATGAACATCATGCTGGTGTCGGTCACCGAGCGCACCCGCGAGATCGGCATAAGGCTGGCCATCGGCGCGCATGAGAAGCACATCCTCATCCAGTTCCTGGTCGAGGCCACCGTGCTGTCGCTGCTCGGCGGCATCATCGGCATCCTGATCGGCCTGGCGCTGGCCGGCCTCGCCTCGCTGACGCTGGCGATCCCGTTTGCGCCAAGCCCGGCGGTGATCCTGCTCGCCGTCGGCTTCTCGGCGCTGATCGGCATGGTGTTCGGCTTCTTCCCGGCGCTGCGCGGCGCGCGGCTCGATCCGATCGACGCGCTGAGGCATGAATAGCGCGGCGCAGCGTGCGTCGCCCTTCAGATGTCCCCAAAATATTGACGCGGCCGTCGCCCTGCCCCTGTCGCGGAACAGCCCGCGGTGCTAGCAATCGCCTTGGGGATATGGGGAATAGTGGGATGAGCAAGAAAGAGCGGGTGGCTTTGGTGACGGTGATCATCGAGGCCGCATTGGCGGGGCTTGGTGGTACTTGGCCAGCTATGGCATGGCCAACCCCGATCATGTCACCGCCGACTTCCAGCAGGTTGTCGGTCAGACGATGGGAACGACGATGGGTGCGCTGCTGGGTATCGGCGTCATGCTGTTTTTCGTCGCCGCCCGCAACGACCGCAAAACCATCGAGAACAAAATGCGTCGTTAACCCCTGTCGGCAAACTCCTGTCGACAAACTATCCCTTGCCGGCAAAATGCCACTCGATCAGTGGCTTCATGTGCGGCATCAGCCCGTCCGGCAGGTCATCGGCACTGCGGATGATGACAGGCCCGTCGATCTCCGGCTCTGCCTCGGTGGCGACAAAGGCGCTGATGCGCTGCGCGACCTCGTCGGCGGATGCAGTCTCGCGATAGCGGCGAAAGATCACCGTGCCGGTTGCCGTCGACAGGGCATAGTAGCGCCTGCCGCGCGCCGCGCCGGCAAGGTCGAGGCCGGTTTCTTCCCGCACCTCGCGGATCATGTTGAAGTCGACATCGACAAGGCCGTCGCGGAAATCGGTTGGCTCGAACGAGCCGGCGGCGAAGTAGACGCGACCGGCATTGACGGTGTGCGACGCCATGCGGATCGCCACCAGCGCATTGTCGCCGGCGACCAGCATGGCATGGGCATAGGCGTGCTCGGCCCCCGCCACCTGGCGATTGCCGCGCCAAAGCATGAAGGTCGAGTAGCGCACCGCATGGCAGCGGCCGACGAGGCAGCTGTCGCGATAGCGGAGCGCCGAAAGCAGCACCACGGTGCCGTCGAACAGCGCCGGGTTGGCTGCGGTCTCGCGCCGCCAATTCTCGGCGATCGCTTGCGCATTGTCGCGTTCGAACGGATGCGGGCCGGGGTCGAGCCTGACGTCGACGGCGTCGACCGGAAGGATGAAGTTGCGCGGCAGGTCGAAGCTCAACGAAAACGATCCTCAGGTCATTTCAAGGGTGATCGCCACAGGACAGTGGTCCGACGCCTTCGGCCGGTCCCAGCCGCAACGCGGAAACCGGTCCACCTCCTGGCCTGCCGGAAAGATTGTGCGCCAGGGCTGGCCGTTGCGGATGATGTCGGGAACGGCGGTCGCGTTCCTGGCTGCCAGTGCCTTCGACAACAGGATGTAGTCGAGCTGGCACAGATGCCGCTCTTGCGGCCCGCGCGTATGGTACAAGGTCCAACGGTCCATTTCCGGGCGCCGCTCGACCGCATTCTCGCAAAAGCCGCCGGCGGTGAGCACGTTGAGGCAGGACTGGCTCTCATCGATCACCTCGAAGCGGTAGCCGTCAAAGGCGTCGCCGGAGATATTCACGCGCTGCCGATAGTCGTTCATGTCGCCGCAGATCGCCCAGTATTTGTCGGCGGCGTGGTCCCCACCGAAACGCTCCTCGATGATCCGGCGCACCGCTTGCGCCTCGGCGATGCGCAGCGGCATCGTCGCCTGGCGCCCGTCGAGACCGTTGCGGGGCGCGCCCATCGACTTGAAATGCACCAGATAGAGCGTCAGCGGCACGCCACCGACGGTCAGGTCGATTTCCAAGCAGTCGCGCCGGAAGATGCGCTGGTTGGCCTGATGCCCGAACGCTGCCAGGTCCGGCGTGTGCAGGCCGAACTGCTCGAACGTGACATAGGCGTGGCTTGTCATGCGCACGAATTCGATCGGCTGGCCCTGCGCGGTCTCGTTGCGCATCATCACGGCGACGTCGATGCCGCGCGAATCATTGCCGGCGGTGGTGTATTTCTGGCGGTAGCCATGCCCGACCATCCTGAACAGATAGCCGTGTTCGAAAGCCTTCAGCGCCTCGATATTGTCGACCTCCTGCATGCAGATGATGTCGGCGCGGGTGGCGGCGATGGCCAATGCCGTCAGCTGGCGCGTATCGTCGGATTGCGCGATCGCCCGCGCCTGCTCCAGCATCTTGTATTCGGCCTCGCTCTGGATGTCGAAGAGCGCCAGCGTGCGATCCTCGTTGAGCTGGTTGCGGTATCCGGAAAAATCAAACCTGTTCATCAGGTTTTCGACATTGAAGGTGGCGAGGCGCAGCGACATGGCGGTGACCTTTGCCCACAAGCGCGGCCGAAAACAAGGGCCCGCCCTGCCCGCGATGGTTGACGAAACCTTTCCGTTCATCCTCCGTTCAGGCGCGAAGCTGCATGAATGACATTCTTCATCGTCGGGCGTGGGGCCTGAGATCTCTTGGAGAGTGCAATGAACCCGCTCTTTTCTTTTTCTGTCAGATCCGGGCTGCTGGCTCTGGGTCTGATGGCCGGCCTGTCGGCCCCCGCGTTCGCCGGACCGATTGCCAAACCCGTGCCGCCGATGCCGGCCAACGCCGTCGCCCCCGAGATTGTGCCGGTCCGCGAAAGCTGGGCCGGCGGCAACGACAGGCGGAGCGAATGGCACTGGCGCAATCGGCACGGCGGCCGGGAGTGGCGCGGTGGCAATGATCGGAGATGGCGCGGTCGCGACGAAGCCTGGAGATGGCGTGATCACGACGACCGGCGCTGGCGCCACCGTCGTCATCACCGCCGTCACTTCAATGATTCCGCGATCTATTTCGGCCTGGGTCTCGGGCTGCCCGCCTACAACTATTATAGTGGGCCGAGCTATTATGAGCCGCGCTACTACCCGCCTCGGCGTCAGTATCGCACGGAGCGGCTTTCCAGTGCCCATGTCCGCTGGTGCTACGACCGCTACCGGTCCTATCGCGCCTGGGACAACACGTTCCAGCCCTATGGCGGTCCGCGCCAGCAGTGCTGGTCGCCCTATAGCTGAGTGGTGCGACTGATGAACTCCAACGGCGCCGCGCCGCGCGGCGCCGTTTTTCATCTGACTTCTTCTGAAGTCCTTTGCGTCCTTTTCTGCGCGACGATAACGCTATGTTTATCAGGCGGGCCTAATTATCCTGCCGATCGCACCAGGGATTATGCGCGATGGCTGAAGACGAAAACAGGGACAAACGCAGGCAGCGCGTCTTCAAGGGCGCGACGATCCTGACCGGCATCACCAATTCCGAGGTCACGTGCACGGTGCGCAACATGCATGACGGCGGCGCCGAATTGATGGTCTCGATCGACGCTCGCGTGCCCGACGAGTTCCTGCTCTATGTGCCGACCGACGGCATCGCCTACAAGGCAGTGGTCCGCTGGCGCCGCGAGAACCGCATCGGCGTGATGTTCACCGGCACCGAGCCAAAGCCCTCCTGGCACTACGGTTAAATCCCCTGAACCGCGTTCTCCAACCAGCCAACCACACGGCCTTCATGTAAAAAGCCGGCGGAGCGCTCCGCCGGCTTTTTCCTGTGCTAAATTGCGGATTTCGGTCAGTTCTTGGCCTTGTCGACCAGCTTGTTCTTCGAAATCTCCGCGCGCCCGCAAGGCGAAGCCCGAGGACGCGCAAGGAAACGAACGTGGATTTCGATCAGTTCTTGGCCTTGTCGACCAATTTGTTCTTCGAAATCCACGGCATCATCGCGCGCAGCTTGGCGCCGACTTCCTCGATCTGATGGCTGTCGTTGTTGCGGCGGATGCCCTTGAAGCGCGACATGCCGGCGCGGTATTCCTGCATCCATTCCGAGGTGAACTTGCCGGTCTGGATATCCTTCAGCACGCGCTTCATCTCGGCCTTGGTCTCGGCGGTGATGATGCGCGGGCCCGAAACATATTCGCCCCATTCGGCGGTGTTCGAGATCGAGTAGTTCATGTTGGCGATGCCGCCTTCGTAGATCAGGTCGACGATCAGCTTGACCTCGTGCAGGCACTCGAAATAGGCCATTTCCGGCGCGTAGCCGGCTTCCACCAGCGTCTCGAAGCCAGCGCGGATCAGCTCGACCAGGCCGCCGCACAGGACAACCTGCTCGCCGAACAGATCGGTTTCGCATTCCTCGCGGAAATTGGTCTCGATGATGCCCGAACGGCCGCCGCCGACGCCGCAGGCATAGGACAGAGCGAGATCAAGTGCATTGCCCGAAGCATCCTGGTTGACCGCGACCAGGCACGGCACGCCGCCGCCCTTCTGGTATTCGCCGCGCACCGTGTGGCCAGGCCCCTTCGGCGCGATCATGACGACGTCGACCGAGGCCTTCGGCTCGATCAGGCCAAAGTGCACGTTGAGGCCGTGGGCAAAGGCGATCGCCGCGCCATCGCGGATGTTCGGCGCGATTTCGGATTTGTAGATGTCGGCCTGCAGCTCGTCCGGCGTCGCCATCATCATCAGGTCGGCCCATTTGGCGGCTTCCGCCACGCTCATCACCTTGAGCCCGTCGGCCTCGACTTTTTGGGCGGTCGCCGAGCCGGCCTTGAGGCCGATGGCGATTTCCCCAACGCCAGAATCCTTGAGATTGAGCGCATGCGCCCGGCCCTGGCTGCCATAGCCGATGATGGCGACCTTCTTGCCCTTGATCAGGTTGAGATCGGCGTCGCGATCGTAATAGACACGCATTTTTCTTCCTTCCCGTTTTTGAATTCAGAGCATGATGCCGAAAAGTGTGAAGCGGTTTTCGGACGACATCATGCTCTATCTCTTGATTTAGAGCCGGATTCAGATTTCAGGTCGACTTGACCTGAAATCATCCGGCTCTAGGGGCCTTGTGGCCCGGTTTTTGCTCCGTGAAGAGCGAGAAACTGCTGCGTCGCCCGGACGGCATCGCCGCCGATCGCCGCATCAGTCAATTTTAGCCGGTCGCCGAGCAGCAGGCGGATCTGCACGTCGCGGGCGACCAGCCCGAAAAAGGTTCGGAATGCCTCTTCGGCATCCGAGAACTCGAGAAGCCCGGCCTGCCGACCGGCCTCCAGCACCGGCTTCAGGCGCCGGGCCAGCGCGAAGCGACCGTTCTCCAGCACGATGGCGCCAAGATCGTCGTTCCCCGACCCGGCACGGCCAATGGCGACGCGGTTCAGCGCGATCGATGTGTCGCTCGAAATCACCTTGAGCCAGTCCGAAGCGAAGCGTGCGAGGCTCACCGTCAGCGAAGCCAAGGTAAGCCCCTTGCCGTCGACCGGCACCACCCGCACCTTGGAGGCCTGCCATTGCACAATTGCCGTCAACAGCCCGTCGCGATCGCCGAACCATTTGTAGAGCGTTTCCTTGGAACAGCTTGCCCGCCGCGCCACCGCGGTCATGGTCAACTGATCGCCCTCCTCGACCAGCAGGCGAAGTGCGGCGTCGAGCACGGCTTTCTGCCGCTCGGTCAGCGCTTCGCTGGTGTCGATGTCGACGCTTGCCTGCAACAAACTCTTTTCCTGCTCGATAACGGCGGCGACCAGGGCCGTACCGTACGTTACGGTTCGGCGCGTCTATGACGTATTGTCGGACCCGGGGCAAGCCCTATCTCCGCCTTTTTGACACTTCCAGGCCGGAAACGGCCACCGCTCGTACGGCCACCGCTCGTACGGCTTATCGCGGAGAGAAAAATGCTCGTCGGCCTGCTTGCATTGACTGTTGCCGCCGCTTTCGCGGGCGCCGCCATTTATATCAGCGTTGCCGAGCAACCGGCGCGGCTTCGCCTCGACGACCGTGCACTGCTGCAGGAATGGCAGCCTTCCTACAAGCGCGGCGCCGCCATGCAGGCGTCGATTGCCGTCGTCGCCTGTGTTCTTGGTGTCGTTGCCTGGTGGCAGACCGGCAGTCTCGCCTATCTCACGGGGGCGGTGCTGATCATCCTGCCATGGCCATGGACGCTGATCGTAATGATGCCGACAAACCGGTTGCTGGAGGCGATGGACGCGGCCGCCGTCAATCTGCAAGCGAGGGCGCTGATCGTCAAATGGGGCAATCTGCATCTGGTTCGCGTTATGCTTGGCGTGCTGGCGGCACTGGCATTCCTCTGGGGCAGTGCCTGACGGCTGCAAGCGACCTTCAGCGCCAGCGGGACCACATCACTCCGGCATCGCCGGATGACGCAGCCGCCCGAGCAGAGCCAACAAGGTTTCCAGGTCATCATCGGAGAGCCTGGCGCCGACCAGCTCGGCGATCGATTGTCCGTAGACGGCCCACATCCGGCGGCGCATCTCGCGCCCCTTGCCGGTGATGCGGACCGTCTGTCCGCGACCGTCATCGGCAACCCTGAGCTTCTCGACCAGCCCGTCCGCTTCGAGCCGCGCCAGCAGCCGCGAGACGTTGTACTGCGCAAACAGGGTGCGCTCGATCAGCTGGAACGGCCGCAAGCCGCCCTCGCCGGCTTCGGCAAGCTCATGCAGCACGTCGTACCAGGCAAGCGGCGGCAAGCCGGCGTCCTTCAGCGCGTCTTCGGCTCGTTCCAGCAGCTGGCGCGAAACGCGCATCAGGCGCGCCCAGGCTTTGATGGCCGCCGGCGAAGGATTCTCCGTCATGATGCAGCATAGGCGATAGATGCAATTGCATCAAGCTTGCCAATGGATGCAAATGCATCTATATAGATGCAACTGCATTTATATCGGAAGGCACTGCCATGAAACATGAAACCTGCGAGATCGCCAACATCCTGGAGACAGGCGGCCTGGTGACCGACAAGCTCGTTCTCGTCAGCCACCACCTTTGTCCCTATGTGCAGCGCGCGGCGATCTCGCTCTGCGAAAAGGACGTGCCGTTCGAACGCCTCACCATCGATCTCGCCAAAAAACCGGCCTGGTTCAAGGCGATATCGCCGCTCGGCAAGGTACCGCTGCTGCGCGTGCGGCAGAATGGCGAGGAAACCGTGATCTTCGAATCGGCGGTCATCCTCGAATTTCTCGAGGAAACGCTGGCCAACCCACTCCACCCTGCCGACCCGCTGGCCCGCGCCCGGCATCGCGCCTGGATCGAGTTCGGCTCGGCCATCCTCAACGCCATCGGTCGATTCTATTCCGCTCCGACCGAGGCCGCCTTCCTTGCCGAAAGCGAAACTCTGTCGGCAATGTTCGATCGTCTCGAAGCGGAACTGGCGGCTGGCCGGACTGGGCCATGGTTTGCCGGCGAGCGCTTTTCACTGGTCGATGCAGTCTATGGGCCAGTCTTCCGCTATTTCGACGCCTTCGATCGGATCGGCGCGTTCGGCATGCTGAGCGGAAAGCCGCGTGTCGAGGCCTGGCGAAAGCGATTGCACGAACGCAAGTCGGTGAAGGACGCCGTCACCCCGGACTATCCACAGCGCCTCCATGTATTCCTGCAAGCCAAGGGTTCGCACCTTTCGAAACTCATCCGCCGCAGCGAGGCGGCCACTGCGCTTCCTTGATACCGATCCGCCTGAACGGATCGACCACGGTTCCAGCCACCATCGAGGCAAGGATGTTTGGCGCCGGCGGGATTCTTGCCACCGACGCCACCAGCCTGTCGCGGACGAACGGCATCACGGTCGAATCCGACTGGTAGAACGGCGTCAGCATCAGCGACAGCGCCTGAAAGACCCGGACATGCCATCGCCGCGCCTGGACATAGACCTCCAGCGCAGTATCGACACGATCCGTTCCTATGAGCGCATAGTTGAGCGCCGCTGCGTCGAGCAGCGCCATGTTCGCCCCTTGCCCGAGCTGCGGGCTGGTCGAATGCGCCGCGTCGCCGATGATCGCCCATCGCCGTCCGGCCGGCACCTTGAGGGTGTGATGGCCGTAGCGCGCCAGCGAAAGCTGATCGAAACTGTCGATCTGGCGCGTGAACGCCTCGCATTCGGGCCACAGCCGAACCACCCTCGCCTTCCAGGCGTCGAGGCCTGTCGCCCTGACCTGCTCTGCGTCCGCCGGCTTCAGGCTCCAGAAGAACGCCGCCATCTTCTCGGCGCCCGGTTCCGGCCTGCCGATCGGCAGCACGCCGATCATCACGCTCGCTCTGTCGTAGCGCTGCAGCAGCGCGTGCTCATCGAAACCGTCGCCGCGCCAGCCGAGCGACGCCCAGAACGCGCCATAGGCGAGCGGCCGAGGTTCACCCGGGCTCTCTACGCGCTGCCGCAATCTGGAGCGCGAACCGCTAGCATCGACGACCAAATCGAACGGCCCTATCCTTCGCCCGTTGCCGCAGATCAGCGTTGCCCGTTCGCCGGTTTCCAGCGTCTCGAGCTCGACGCCGGTTTCGATGGCGATCGCCTCGCGCTGGACGGCGCCGAAAAGCACGCCGAACACGGCCGCTCGGTGCACCGCCAGCCCGAAACGACTGCCGCGCTGCGCAGCATAGCGGACGTCGAGCACGGTGCGGCCGGTTTTCGCATCGGCGCCATGCAGGCGGTCGATGCGGCTGCCCAGCGCCAGGATATCGTCGAGCAGGCCAAGATCGGCAAGCACTGTCAGCCCGGTCGGCTGCAGGATCAGCCCGGACCCGACCGGCTTTGGCTCGTCGAAGCGCTCGAAGATGGTGACCCGATGCCCGGCACGCTTCAGATAGAGCGCCGCGGCCAGCCCGGCCGGGCCGGCGCCGGCAATCGCGATGTCCAGAGAATTGCCCATTGCCGCCGAATCGTCTCGCCCAGGCCGGACAATCCTTCAGCGCTATCGGCAAATCAAGCCATCGCTCCTGGTATCGATGAGTCAGGTCTCGGCGGCGTCGAAAGCGTTCCGCGCAGCGCGCACCGCGCCATGATTGAGCTCGGCCCATTGGAGCAGCTGATGCAGGGGCCCGAACATCGAGCGTCCGAGATCGGTCAGACTGTATTCGACGCTCGGCGGCTTGGTCGGGAAGACCTCGCGATGGACATAACCGTCGCGCTGCAAATCGTGCAGCGTCTGGGTGAGCATGCGCTGGGAAATGTCGGGCACCAGCCGCCGCAATTCGCCGAACCGGTACGGCTTTTCGGCCAGCGCCATCATCAGCAGCGAACTCCATTTGTTGCTGATGCCCTGGATCACGTCGCGCACGGGACAGTCGGCAAGGTTGCCGCCGCCGCTGCACGCTTTGTAAATCTCGAGCTTCGACTTCAGACTGACGACCTTGCTGTCCATCGCTGGTTCCCTGCGCCTGCCTACCTCCCGCAAAACTGCCTTCTTTACGAGGGTCGGTCAATTCCTATTTTAGTGCTGGTCTCTTTTTGAGACTTATATAAGCACCCGCCGCTCCGGCGCAACGACAGGACTTCCCATGACCGATACCCTTCTCGTCACCGGCGCCTCCGGCCAGCTTGGCCGCGGCGTCGTCGATCATCTGCTGGACACGCTCAAGGTTCCGCCCGCACGGATCATCGCCGCCACCCGCAATCCGGAAAACCTCGCCGAGCTGGCAGCGCGCGGCGTCATCATCAGGCAAGCCGATTTCGATGACACGGCGTCGCTTGTCGAAGCATTCAAGGGCGCCGGCCGGGTCCTGATCATCTCGACCAGCGAGCTCGATCTTCGGGGCAAGCGGCTCAAGCAGCATGAGAATGCCGTCGCAGCCGCGAGGCAGGCCGGCGTTTCGCATCTGCTCTACACCTCGATGCCCAATCCTGAGCCGGGATCGCCGGTGCTGTTTGCGGGCGATCACTACGGGACCGAGCAGGCGATCAAGGCGAGCGGCATCCCCTACACGATTTTCCGCAACGGCTGGTATCAGGAGAACCTGTTCATGTCGCTGCCGCACGCCATTGCCTCGGGACACTGGTATACATCCGCGGCCGACGGCCGCATCGCCCATGGCGCTCGCGACGACATGGCCGCGGCGATCGCTGCCGGTCTTGCCTCAGGCGCCAGCGAAAGCACGACATACACGCTGACCGGTCCGCAGGCCCATACCGTCGCCGAGATCGCGGCCCTGGTGACCGACGTCACCGGAAAGCCGATCGAGGTCGTCCAGCTTTCGGACGAGGCGTTGACCGAGGGCCTGAAGGCTGCCGGCGTTCCCGAGGGCTTTGCCCCAATCGTCACGTCTTTCGACACCAACACGCGCTCCGGCCGCATCGGCATGGTGACCGACGCGATCGAGACACTGTCGGGCAGGAAGCCGCAATCGCTGAAGCAGTTTCTTGAAGCGAACAAGGCAGCGCTGGCCGGCTGAAGGCCGCAGAGTTTCTGACAAAGGCCGTGCCTTTCGACAGGCACGGCCTTTGGTCTAGATAGCCACCTGCGTTCCGATCTCGACCACACGTCCAGTCGGGATCTGGAAATACTCCGTCGCATCGGCTGCCGTGCGCGCCAAGCCGATGAACAGCTTGTCCTGCCACACCGGCATGCCGGAGTTGGGTGACGCCTTGAGCGAGCGCCGCGACAGGAAGAAGGATGTCGTCATGATGTCGAACTTCCAGCCCTGCTTGCGGCAGATCGCCAGCGCACGCGGGATGTTGGGCTGTTCCATGTAGCCGAAGGTCAGTGTCACCCGCATGAACAGATCGTTGATGGTTTCCATCTTGACCCGGTCGCTGTCGGGCACCACAGGCTGCTGCGCCGTCACCACCGAGAGGATGACGTTCTGTTCGTGCAGCACCTTGTAGTGCTTCAGGCTGTGCATCAGCGCGGTCGGCGCGCTGACCGGATCGCTGGTCAGGAACACCGCCGTGCCGGACACCAGCTGCGGTTTCTTTTTCAACAGATTGGCAGCAAGGAAATCGAGCGGAATCTCGTTCCTGCGCGTCTTGTCGAACAGATAGCGGCTGCCGCGTATCCAGGTCCCCATGATCAGCCCCATGATGCAGGCCACGGCGATTGAAACCCATCCGCCTTCCACGAATTTCACGATGTTTGCCAGGAAGAAGCCGGTGTCTATCGTGCCAAACAGCAGCGCCAGCGCCGCAGCCAGCGCGGTCTGCCATTTCCATTGCCACCGCATCACCACGAACAGCAAGATCGTGGTCATCAGCATCTCGCCTGTCACCGAAATCCCATAGGCGGAAGCCAGCGAACTCGAACTGCCAAAGCCGACGACCAGCAGCATCACGCCGAGCGCGAGAATAAGGTTCACGCGCGGCATGTAAATCTGGCCAAGCTGCATCTCGGAAGTATGCTGAACTTCGATCCTGGGCAGAAGATTGAGCTGCACCGCTTGCCGGGTCAGCGAAAACGCCCCGGAGATAACGGCTTGACTGGCGATGACAGTCGCTGCTGTTGCGAGCCCGACCATCGGTATCAGTGCCCACTCCGGCAGCATCTGGAAGAACGGATTGTCGGGCACGCCGCCATGAGCAAGAACGAATGCGCCTTGCCCAAAATAGCTGAGCAGCAGGCAGGGAAAGACGATCCAGAACCAGGCCAGCACGATTGGGCGGCGACCAAAGTGGCCGAGATCGACGTAAAGCGCTTCGGCACCGGTAACCGCCAGAAAAACCGCACCGACGGTGAGAAACGCACCCGCTTTGGCTTCGGCAAGATAGGCGACTGCATAGTAGGGGTTGATTGCCAAAAGCACCGACGGATCATCGCTAATGTGCACCAATCCGGCAATGCCGATCGCCAGGAACCAAAGCGCCGTCACGGGCCCGAAAACCGAGGCCACCCTGCCGGTCCCGAAGCGCTGCACGGCGAACAAGACGGCAAGAATCACCAATGTAATGGGAACCACGTATGGATCGAACGCCGGGGTCACGACGCTCAGCCCTTCCACCGCTGAAAGCACCGAAATGGCCGGCGTTATGATCGCGTCGCCGAAAAACAGTGCGGCTCCGCACAGACCGATGACAAGAATGATGCCGGAACCAGCCGGATAGGCTTTCCGGGCCAGCGCCATAAGCGACAGGGTACCGCCTTCACCCTTGTTATCCGCCCGAAGCACGAAGGCGACATACTTTATGGTCACGATAATCGTCAGTGCCCAGACGATCAGCGACAGAATGCCCAGGACGGCACTGCGCGGATCGGTGCCGGACGAAGCATGCAATGCTTCGCGAAGCGCATAGATAGGGCTGGTGCCGATATCACCATAGACCACGCCGAGGGCGCCCAGCATCAAGACCTTGGTGCTGTGCTTTTCGACCTCAGGATGGCTGGATTGTTCGACTGGTTCTGCCTCACTACCACTGTTGGTAAGGGCCATGGACGACACTCCGATAAGCGCGCGGTGCTCTACGCTTGCTGCGATGCAATATCAAGTGCCCCTACGTGATGGCTGCCATGTCCGCAAAGCGAGGCTTCCATCTCTACCACCCACAGGCCTTCAGAAATCTTTTGACCGTATTGGCCATGCCATACTCCAACGCATCGGCTGTCAACCCATGTCCGATCGACACTTCAGCCAATGCCGGGATGCGCTTTGCCAACGCCGGCAGGTTGCTCACCACCAGATCGTGGCCGGCATTGACCTGAAGCCCGGCGGCAAGTGCTGCATCCGCGGTTTTTCCCAACCTTTCCAGCTCATTCGCCGCTTTTGCCGAATCGGAATGAAAGCTGCCATACGGCCCCGTGTAGAGCTCGATCCGGTCGGCGCCGGTGTCGCGCGCGGCGTTCATGCCTGACGGATCCGGGTCGGAAAACAACGACACGCGAAAGCCTCCCTTTTTCAGCCGTTTGACGATCGGTGTCAGGAACGCCGCCTCGGCGGCAAAGTTCCAGCCATGGTCGGAGGTGGCCTGGGCAGGGTCGTCGGGCACCAGCGTCACCTGCTCCGGCTGGTGCTTTTCTACAAGCGCCAGGAAATCCTCGCTTGGATAGCCCTCGATGTTGAACTCTGCCTTGGGGAATTCGTCGTCGATCAGCGCCCTGATCTCCGGCAGGTCGGAATGCCTGGTGTGTCGCTCGTCGGGCCGCGGATGCACGGTCAGGCCATGCGCGCCCGCGGCCAGCGCCAGGCGCCCGAGCCCGATGAGGCTTGGCCACGGCAGGTCGCGCCGGTTGCGCAGCATGGCGATGGCATTGAGATTGACGGAGAGTTTTGCAGGCATGGCTTCTCGGGTCCGGATTAAATCGCGGCCATCTATACCGCCTTTGGCGGGAACAGACAGGGGGTTTGCGGTGTTCCAGAGGGACGGATAATATCCAGCAAGAGGAAGACCCGTGAATTATCTTGAAGACGTGCCGGCGGTTCGCCGCATCGACACCGACCGCGACGACCTGTTCGCCATCGACGTCGTCGGCCATGTCACGGCGGCCGACGCCGAAAACCTGTTCGGATTGCTGGAGGCCGCCTACGCGCTGCACCCGAAAATCGACGTGCTGGTGCGCCTGATCGACCATGAAGGCGTCGATTGGGCCGATGTGTCGGACCAAACGCTTGAACAGGGCACGGCCCATGCCGTGGAGCATGTCGGCCGCTGCGCTGCGCTCGGCGAGCCGAACTGGGTACCCAGCGCGCAGAGCTTGCTGCCTGCCTCCTCGCCTGTCGAGCTCAGGCATTTCGAGGCAAAGGACGAAGCATCCGCCTGGGAATGGCTCGACGCCAGACCGCTGGCCCCACGCTGACGCAGGTCGACCCCGTGCCAGTCCCAGATTCCTGGTCCATGGGAGCTGCTCGACCGGCCTATCTGACGATCGTTAGCCGTTCCGCCGCCCGCGTGATTGCCGTGTAGAGCCAGCGCTGGCGGGTTTCCTTGAACGCCCAACTTTCGTCGAAAAGCACGATCTCGTTCCACTGCGAGCCTTGCGCCTTGTGCACGGTCAGCGCGTAGCCATAGTCGAAATCGTCGAAGCGTTTTTTCTGCTGCCAGGGAATGTCGGCGTCCGGGTCCTCGAACGCCGCTTTGAGCAGCTTGATCTTGGCGACGCCGCGGTCCGGATCGTCCTCCTCCGGGGAGACCAGCAGATTGATGCCGGGTTTCACCGTCTCGCGCGACGAGGTCATCACCTTCCACAGCGAACCGTTGAGCAGTCCCTTGGCCGGGTCGTTGCGCAGGCAGACGAGCTTGTCGCCGGCCTGTGGATAGTCGGCATTGAACCCCTTCAGCTCGCGCAACCGCTGATTATAGCGACGCCGCGTCCTGTTGGTGCCGACCAGCACCTGGTCCGCCTTCAGCACCAGCTCCTGGGTGACGTCTTCCTTGCCGATCACCTGCGCCGCGCCATAGTCGCCGCGCATGAATTCGCGGCCCTCGCGCACGTCGAGCGCCAGCCGGATGATCGGGTTGTCGCGCGCCTGCCGGTGGATCTCGGTGAGCAGAATATCCGGTTCATGCTCGGTGAAGAAGCCGCCGCCCGAGATCGGCGGCAACTGGCCGGGATCGCCGAGAACCAGGATTGGCGTGCCGAAACTCAACAGGTCGCGGCCAAGCTGCTCGTCGACCATCGAGCATTCGTCGATGACGACGAGCTTGGCCCGCGAGATCGGGCTTTGCCGGTTGAGCGAAAAGGTCGGCGACATCGAAGTCTTGCCGGTCACCTCGTCCGAAACCGTCTCCTCGCCCTTCGGCCGATAGATCAGCGAATGGATGGTGCGGGCATTGACCGCGCCCTTGGAACGCAGCACCTGCGCCGCCTTGCCGGTGAAGGCAGCGAACTGCACCTGGCCGTCGACATGCTCGGCGAAATAGCGCGCCAGCGTCGTCTTGCCGGTGCCGGCATAGCCGAACAGCCGGAACAGCTGCGGCTTTCCGGTCTTGAGCCAGGTGGCGACCGCTTTTAGCGCATCGTCCTGTTGAGGAGAGAATTCCATCAGCGCGAGAGACCGGATTCGCGAGGGAAAGACAAGGCCGCCAACGATCATCGGCGGCCGGCCGCACCGCGCAATTTAACAGGCAAGGATCAGAACGTAAAGAGAACAAGCATGATTCGAGACGGTCTAGCCGGCCGTTCCGCCACGACCTTCGGTCGGGCCGCCACGACCTTCGGTCGGGCCGCCACGACCTTCTGCCGGGCTGGGATCGTTCTCGAGCAGGATCGGCTTGCCGTGCGGCGTTGCATGCGCGGCGCGTTCCCAGGCGGCAGCGAGCGCATCTACGTCGCCCTTGCCGGCAACCCCTTTTGCCGACAGCAAATTTTCCAGCGCCGCCAGCCAGTGCTCGTAATAATCGTGGCCATCGCTTGCGGCACCAGGCTGCTTGACCTCGGCGGACAAGGCGTCCGCCCATTCGCTCCAGGAGAACAGGCCGCTGTCGTGCAGCGCGACCGTCATGGCGAAGGCTTCCGCCTGCCACGGCTCGGCGAATGCCTGCGCATCCGCCGGCAGCGTGGCGGTGGCTGACTTCGCGTCACGCCGGCTCAAGATAGCTCTCCCAGGCATCGATCGACACGGTCAGCGTCGGGTCGGCGCCCTCGCCCCAGATCTCGGCGCCGTCAAAAACCACCGTATAGACCCATTGCGGGTTTTCGCCATGGCCATGTGCATTGGTGTCAGGGAAGACAAAACCAGCGCGCACCGCCTCGATCGTTCCCTGCTTGCCGCGTGCGTAGCGTGGCAACCTTGTGTGGCCGGTCGGATGGAAATTCTTCGTCCGCACCATATCGCCTGCCTTGAACCGGGCCGGCGCGGCGATCGGCCGGTCGCATGGGCCGCCCTTGGCCAACACATCAGGCACGTTTTCGGCCTTCAGCACCCGCTTTGGCGTCGCGGCAGGGTCGACCGCCTTGCCCGCGGCCAGATCGCGGTCGCTGACGAAGCCGTGCCGCTTTAGCAAGGTTTCGAGCGCCTTGATCCAGATCTCATAATAGCTCGAGCCATAATAGTCGGCGGGATGCAGCAATTCCCGCGCATGCCGGCTCTCGTCGATGGTCCAGGCGCCCATGGCGCCCGCGCACAAGGTCACGCCAAGCGCCCGCCTTTCCCAGGCGGCATGGAAACAGGGCTCGTCCTTTTCGGGTGCGACCGGCCCGAACCCCATCTGCCCGCCGAGATCCTGCGGCCCGTTCATGCCGGCTCCCGCGCCAGTCCGGTGCCGATCATCGCGTCGCGCGTCACCAGATCCGCCAGCCGCTCCTCGCTCCAGCTGTCGGTGCCCTTCGGCCGCATCGGCACGACCAGGTAACGCAGCTCGGCGGTAGAATCCCACACCCGGATCTTTGTCGTTGCCGGCAAGGTCAGCCCGAATTCCTCGAGCACGCCGCGCGGATCGATGACCGCGCGCGAACGATAGGGCGGCGCCTTGTACCAGACCGGCGGCAGGCCGAGCACCGACCACGGGTAGCAGGAGCACAGCGTGCAGACGACGAGGTTGTGCGTGTCCGGCGTGTTGAACACGGCCTGCATGTGCTCGCCCTGCCGCCCGGTGTAGCCGAGCGAGCCGATCGCCGCCCTCGCGTCGCGTTTCAGCAAAACGGCAAAGTCCGGCTCGACCCACGCCTTCGCCACCACCTTGGCGCCGTTGCGCGGACCGATCTTTGTCTCATAGGTGTCGACGATCACGTCGATCGCCGCCGGATCGATCAGCCCCTTCTGGGTGAGGATCGTCTCCAGTGCGCGCACCCGGGCGGCAAAAGGATCAAGCTCGCTGTCGTGATCATGATCGTGGGACATGGCCGTAAATTAAGGCTGCAAGCGTTCCACCGCAAGCGCCACGGCTTGGGCCAGCCCGTCGGCTTCTATTCGGCCGCCGCCTTGTGCGGCTCGCCCTGCAACGCTTCTCCGTTCTCGAACAGCGACGGCTGGTCGACGGCCTCGACAGGTGGCTGCTCGTGCCGGCGCTTCGGCCACAGCCCGACAAGCCAGCCCGAAAAATGCTCCATGTAGACATAGATGACCGGCGTGACGAACAGCGTCAGCGCTTGCGAAGCGACGAGGCCGCCGACCACCGCCACGCCGAGCGGCTGGCGCAGTTCGGCGCTGGCGCCGGTGCCGAGCGCGATCGGGATCGTGCCCATCAGTGCCGCCAGCGTCGTCATCATGATCGGCCGGAAGCGCATTAGGCAGGCCTTGTGAATGGACTCGAGCGGCGACATCCCCTCGCGCCTGAGTTCGAGCGCGACGTCGATCATCATGATGCCGTTCTTCTTGACGATGCCGATCAGCATCAGGATACCGATGACCGCGATCACCGACAGGTCCATCCCCGCAAGCCGCAGTGCAACAAGCGCGCCGAGCACCGCCGACGGCAGTCCGGTCAGGATGGTGAGCGGATGGATAAAACTCTCGTAGAGGATGCCGAGGACGATATAGATGGTCAGGATCGCGCCGGCGATCAGCAGGCCCTGGTTCGCAAGCGAGTCCTGAAAAATTTTCGCCGTGCCCGAAAAAGTGGTCGAGATCGTCGCCGGCATGCCGATCTTCTCCTTCAGCGCATCGATGCGGCTCACGCTGTCGCCGAGCGCGACGCCCTGCGGCAGGTTGTAGGAAATGGTCACCGCCGGAAGCTGGCCGAGCTGATTGACGGTCAAGGCGCCGGCGGTCCGATCGACGCGGGCAAAGGCGCCGAGCGGCACCAGGCTGCCGCCGGCCGTCCTCACCTTGATCGCCAGCATCCTTTCCGGCGACCACTCGATCCTCGGGTCGAGCTCCATGATCACCTCGTAGCTGTCGGCCGAACCGAAGATGGTCGAGACCTGCTCGGTGCCGAAACCGCCATAGAGGCTGGAGCGCAACGTATCGGTGTCGACGCCGAGCGTCGCCGCCTTGTCGCGGTCGACCACCAGCGACGCCTGCAGGGCGTTGTTCTGCAAGTCATTGGTGACGTCGGTGAAGGCACTACGGTCGGCGGCCATCGCGTCGGTGAGCTTCTGCGCCCAGCTGTCCGCCGCGCCGATGTCGAGGCCCTGCACGACGAGCTGATAGGCGCTGGCCGAAGCGCGCGCGCCGAGCCGCAGGTTCTGCACCGGCTGCATGAAGGTTTCGATGCCGGGGACATTGGCCAGCTGCCGCCGCAGATCCGAGAGCACCTTGTCGATGTCGGGGCGTTGGCCCTTGTCCTTCAACTGCACATAGAGCCGGCCCTGGTTGAGTGCGTTGTCGCCGCTGCCCACCGACCACCCGACATGCGAGACATAGGGTGAATGGGTAAAGACATCAGCCACTTGCCCCTGCAGCTTCACCATGGCGTCGAACGAGATGTCCTGGCGCGCGGTGGTCGTCACCGAAATCTGGCCGATATCCTCCTGCGGAAAGAAGCCCTTCGGCGAGGTCTGGATCAGCCAGGCCGACAGTGCGGCCGTGCCAATGAAGACGAGAAGAACCAGGAACCTGTGCCGCAGGCAAACTGTCAGCAGCCAGTCATAACCCCGCATGAAGAAATTGTGCCTGTGACCTTCGCCCTGCGCTGCTTCGCGCTCAGCCCTCGAAACCGACAAGAGCCGCGAGCACAGCATCGGCGTCAGCGTCAGCGACACGAACATCGAGGCCAGGATGGCGACCGTCACCACCACCGCGAATTCGTTGAAGATGCGGCCGATCACGCCGCCCATCAAAAGCACGGGGATGAACACAGCGACCAGCGAGATCGAGATCGAAATAATGGTGAAGCCGATTTCGCGCGCACCCTTGAGTGCCGCGTCGAAGGCCGAGAGCCCCTCCTCCTCCATGTGGCGAAAAATGTTCTCCAGCATGACGATCGCGTCGTCGACGACAAGACCGACCGCCAGCGTCAGCCCCATCAGCGAGATGTTGTCGATGGAAAAGCCGAACAGGAACATGGCGCCGAGCGTGGCGATCAGCGAGATCGGCACCGCCACCGCCGGGATGATCGTCGCCGTTACCCGGCGCAGGAACAGGAAGATCACCATCACCACCAGCGCGATGGTGAGCAGCAGCGTGACCTGCACGTCGTCGACCGCCTCGCGGATCGACGTCGAGCGGTCGTTGAGCAACCGGATGCTGGCCGCCGCCGGCATCTGATCCTGGAAGGACGGCAGCATCGCCTTGACCCGGTCGACAACGTCGACGGTGTTGGCATCGGGCTGACGCTGCACCGCCATGATGATCGCGCGGGTGCCGTCGTACCAGCTTGCCGTCGTCGTGGTCTCGACCGAATCGATGACGCGGGTGACCTCGCCGAGCCGGACCGGACGGCCGTTCCTGGTGGCTATGATGATGTTGGAAAATCCCGCCGCGTTGTTCAGTTGGGTATTGGCGGTGATCGTCAGCTGCTGCTTGTCGTTCTGCAGCACGCCGAGCGGCGTGTTGCTGTTGGCCGAGGCGATCGCCGTCTGCAGCTGGTCGATCGAAATGCCTCGTGCGGCGAGTGCCGTCGGATCGATCTGGACGCGCACCGCGTATTTCTGCTGGCCGAAGATCGAGACCTGCGCCACGCCTTCGATCGTCGACAGCGACGGCGAGATCACATTCTCGGCAAAGGCATCGAGATCTGTCAGCGGAACCGTATCGCTGACCAGCGACATCAGCAGGATCGGCGCATCGGCCGGATTGACCTTGCGATAGCTCGGCGGGCTGGTCATCTCGGGCGGCAATTGCCGCTGCGTTCGCGCGATCGCCGCCTGCACGTCGGCGGCGGCCGCATCGATATCGCGGTTGAGCACGAACTGGATGGCGATCGAGGTCGAGCCGAGCGCGTTGGTGGTCGAGATCGAATCGATGCCGGCGATGGTGGTGAACTGCTTGATCAGCGGCGTTGCCACCGAGGTCGCCATGGTTTCCGGCGAGGCGCCGGGCAGCGAGGCCGAGACGTTGACCACCGGAAACTCGGCGCTCGGCAGAGCGGCCACCGGCAGGAACTTGTAAGCGAACAGCCCGCCCAGCACGAGCGCAAACGACATGAGCAGGGTGGCGACAGGCCTGCGGATGCAGAATTCGGAGATCATGGCCGCGTCCCGCCCGCCTTGCCAGCCTCGGCAACCCTGGGAGACGCCAGATCACCGGCCTCGCGTTCGCGGACCGGCGCGCCGTCCTTCAGCTTTGCCTGGCCTTCGACGACGACATTTTCGCCGCTTTTCAGCCCCTTGCCGATAGCGCTGTTGTCGCCTTCGGTCAGTGCGACCTGGACGGGCCGCACCTCCACCGTGTTGTCGGGCTTGATCACATAGACGAACGGCCCCTTCTGGCTAGGCTGCACCGCAACCGTGGGAACCGACGTCATTTGCGGCATGATGCCGGCATCGAGCACGACATTGACATATTGGCCCGGCCACAGCGAAAGATCGGGGTTGGGCACGCTGGCCCGCGTTGCGATCGTGCCGGAGGCGGTGTCGACGCTGGAATCGACGAAATCGAGGGTCCCCTTGCCGATCGGGGTCGGGTCGCCGTCCCTGGTCAGCGTGACTGCGGCTTGCCCCGGCGCCGCCAGCGCTTTGTGCAAAAGGGCAAGATCGCTTTCCGGAAGATTGAAGTCCACCCGCAACGGGTCCATCTGGGTGATGGTCACCAGCGGGGCCGACGTGCTGCTGCCGCTGTTGGTGGTGACGAGATCGCCGATCGCGACGCTGATCGCACCCAGCCTGCCGGAAATCGGCGCCGTGATCGTGGCAAAGCTGAGTTGGACCTCGTCCGCATCGATCGTTGCTCTGTCGGCATCGACCGTGGCCGCGGCGGACTTCTGCGCGGCGATCGCCTGGTCATAGGTCTGCTGCGTGCCGGCCTGCCTGGCGACAAGAGCCCTGGCCCGCTCAAGATCGGCCGTCGCACTGGCAAGCAGCGCCTGGTCCTTGGCGAGCGTCGCCTGGTCACGGGCCAGTTGCGCCTTCAGCGCGCGGTCGTCCAGCGAGAACAGAGGGTCGCCGGCCTTCACCATCTGCCCGTCCTTGACGGCGATCGATGTGATCTGGCTCGAGATCCGCGCATTCACGCTGACCACGGCAGGGGAGGATACAAAGCCGATGGCGTAGCGCCGGATCGGGAAGTCGGCCGTCGAAGCGGTGGCGGCAACAACGGCGGTAGCACGTGCGGCATTTGCGGCGGCCGCCGGTTTGTCAGGCGCCGCCTGACCCGCTGACAGCATCTGCCGGACCTTGTCCGTTGCCGCGGGCGAAAGATAGAGTCCGGCCGCGACAAGGCAGGCGACCGCCAGCATCGCCAGCACGATCTTTCCACGCATCGTCAAAGACCTTCCATCCGACACGCCGTGGTTCGGTGGTCATGTCTGGGTATAACTCGCAGCCTCGTGCCGCGGTTTCACCAAATAGATAGAGGGCGCCGAGGGCAAAAAAGGGCCAAAACCCGGGATTACGAAGATTTAATGTGCAGTGCACAATAAAACGGCAGCTACTGCAGCATCGGCCACAACGTCGCTGCCAGCAGCACGCCCATGGCGATGTTGAACCATTTCAGCCGCACCGGGTCCGACAGAAAACCGCGCAGCGCCGTGCCGAAACCTGCCCACACCGAAACGCTCGGCAGGTTGACGACGGTGAAGGCTATCGAAACCAGCGCCACCGACAGAAACGGATGCTCCGGAACGGCATAGACGGCCATGGCGGTGATCGCCATCACCCACGCCTTTGGATTGACCCACTGGAACGCTGCCGCATCGATGAAGCGCATCGGTCGCGCCTTGGCCTCGCCCTTGCTGCTGAGCGAACGCGACATGGCGATCTTCCAGGCGAGATAGAGCAGATAGACGCCGCCAGCGATCTTCAATGCAGTGTCGAGAACCGGAAACGCAATCAGCACCGCGCCAAGACCGAAGCCGACGGCAAGCAACAGCACGAGGAAGCCGATGCTGATGCCCAGCATGTGCGGAATGGTTTTGGCAAAACCGAAATTCACGCCGGAAGCCAGAAGCATGAAGTTGTTCGGACCCGGTGTGATCGAAGTCACGAAGGCATAGACCAGCAGGGCAAGGAACGCATCGAGGGTCATTGGCTTCTCCCAAGCAGGTCAGCAATATTGTCCTTTTACCTCAGACGCACAAAGGCCAGCTCACGGCGGCAGCCGGGCCAGAAGGTCAGGATCAAGCCGACAGAATAAATACAGGCGGTGCCAGAGCACTGGACCCAAAGCGCCGGATGATCACATCCCTTGCGGGCCGCGATTCATCGCCGCCACGCCGGTGCGGCAGATCTCGACCAGGCCGAGCGGCTTCATGATGGCGATGAACTGGTCGATCTTGGAGCCCTTGCCGGTGATCTCGAAAATGAAATGCTCGGTGTTGGCGTCGATGACGCTGGCCCGGAAGGCATCGGCCAGCCTCAGCGCCTCGACGCGGCCCTCGCCGGTGCCGGCCACTTTCACCAGCGCGAGTTCCCGCTCCAGCGGCCGTTCCTGGCCGAGCTCGTGCGAGCGCACGGTGAGGTCGACGACACGGTGCACCGGCACGATGCGCTCGAGTTGGTGCTTGATCTGCTCCAGCACATGCGGCGTGCCGCGCGTCACGATGGTGATGCGTGACAGATGCTTCTCGTGCTCGGTTTCGGAAACGGTCAGGCTCTCGATATTGTAGCCGCGTCCGGAAAACAGGCCGATGACCCGGGCAAGCACGCCCGGCTCATTGTCGACCAGCACGGAAAGCGTGTGGATTTCCGGTCTTTCCGTCTCCTTGGCGATGAAGTAGGCGGAACCGGTGGGTTGAAGGTGCTGTGCGTTCATGACATGAATCTCGATTTCAAACTTTGAGCTGTTTTTCTGTTTCCACACGGCTTCCGACAGCCCTGCCTCGGCTCGGGCGACAGGGGTTACACCAGTTCCCTGCCCTTGGCGTCGATGGCGTTGGCCACCGCCTCGTCGGTCGCCTCGTCCGGCAGCAGCATCTCGTTATGCGCCTTGCCCGACGGGATCATCGGGAAGCAGTTGGCAAGCGTGGCGACCCGGCAGTCGAAGATCACCGGCTTCTTCACCGAGATCATCTCCTTGATGGCGTCGTCCAGTTCGTCCGGCTTCTCGCAGCGGATGCCATGGCCGCCATAGGCTTCGGCGAGCTTGACGAAATCCGGCATCGCTTCGGTGTAGGAATGCGACAGCCGGTTGCCGTGCAGAAGCTGCTGCCACTGCCGCACCATGCCCATATACTGATTGTTGAGGATGAAGATCTTGATCGGCGCCTCGTGCTGCACCGCGGCGCTCATCTCCTGCATCGTCATCTGCACCGAGGCGTCGCCGGCAATGTCGATGACCAGCGCATCCGGGTGCGCAATCTGCACGCCGAGCGCCGCCGGCAGGCCGTAGCCCATCGTGCCGAGCCCGCCGGAGGTCATCCAGCGGTTCGGCTTCTCGAAATGATAGTGCTGCGCCGCCCACATCTGGTGCTGGCCGACCTCGGTGGTGATGTAGGTGTCAATGTCCTTGGTCAGCGCATAGAGCCGTTGGACGGCATATTGCGGCATGATGACGTCGTGGTTCATCTTGTAGGCAAGCGAATCCCGCGCCCGCCATTTCGCGATCTGCTCCCACCACGGGTGCAGCGCCTTCTTGTCGGCCCTGGCGGTCGCCCGCCACAGCCGCACCAGATCCTCCAGAACCCGGCCGACATCGCCGATAATGGGCACATCGGTGTGGACGTTCTTGTTGATCGACGACGGATCGATGTCGATATGGATCTTTTTCGAATTCGGCGAGAACGCGGTGAGCCGGCCGGTGATGCGGTCGTCGAAGCGCGCGCCGATGCAGACCATGACGTCGCAATCATGCATCGCCATGTTGGCTTCATAGGTGCCGTGCATGCCGAGCATGCCCATCCAGTTCTTGCCCGAAGCCGGATAGGCGCCAAGGCCCATCAGCGTCGAGGTGATCGGGAACCCGGTCAGGTCGACCAGTTCGCGCAGCAAATGGCTGGCTTCCGGGCCGGAATTGATGACACCGCCGCCGGTATAGAGGATCGGCCTTTTCGCGTTGGCCATCAGCTCGACCGCCGCCTTGATCTTGTCCAGGTCGCCCTGGACCTTGGGCTGATAGCTGGTGCGCGGCGCCGTCTGCGGCGGCACATAGATGCCCTTGGCGAACTGCACGTCCTTCGGGATATCGACGACGACCGGACCGGGGCGTCCTGTCGTCGCGACGTGAAAGGCCTCATGGATGATCGCCGCGAGATCGTTGACGTCCTTCACCAGCCAATTGTGCTTGGTGCAGGGCCGCGTGATGCCGATCGTATCGCACTCCTGGAAGGCGTCCGAGCCGATCAGCGAGGTCGGCACCTGCCCGGTCAGGCAGACCAGCGGGATCGAGTCCATCAACGCATCCTGCAGCGGCGTGACCGCGTTGGTGGCGCCCGGCCCCGATGTCACCAGCATGACGCCGGCCTTGCCGGTCGAGCGCGCATAGCCTTCCGCCGCATGACCGGCGCCCTGCTCGTGACGGACGAGGATGTGCTCGACCTCGTCCTGCTGGAAGATTTCATCATAGATCGGGAGAACCGCGCCGCCCGGATAGCCGAAAACATGCTTGACGCCATTGTCCTTCAACGCCTGCACCACCATTTCGGCACCGGTCATTTCGCGCCGCTCGTTCTGTCCACTGCTCATCGGTCTGGTCCCGTATTGTCCGCCATCGGGCGATTGCTGGTCGTTTAGTCGTGTTTCGGGCAATAAAAAAGGCCCCCGAGGGAGCCTGTGTCTGCGCATGGGGGGTTTCGCCCGGCGGTTACACCGCCTTGCCCATACGCTTTCCTACTACGAGAATGAGTGCCGTTTTCATGGTGGCGGACAATAGAATTGGTTTTGCGCCGCTGTCAACGGCGAATATGCACGATGCCGGGCGGTTCGAGCCAATTGACCGTATCCGGCAGGCCCGGTTGCACCCATCGCCTCGAACCACCGTTCCGTACGACCACCGGCACGATCAGTGTCCGCGATCATCGCGATAAGCCATTGAAACCGCGCCAAACTATTTGACGACGTGACGCGGCACGCAGTTTGCCGCGATACTCCGGTCGACCGGCCTGGGAGGGTCCGGCACGCCGCGACGACGACCAGCACTTCACGGGAGGAAATTCGATGCTCGACAAGGCCCCAGCCAAGAAACTATCCGACCTGCTCGACCAATTCAGCGCAGCGCTCGCCGCCGGCGACATCGACGGAGCGGTCGGGTGCTTTCAGGAAGACTGCTACTGGCGCGACCTGGTGTCCTTCACCTGGAACATCAAGACCATGGAAGGTCGCGACCAGGTGCGCGATATGCTGATGAGCCAGTTGGCGACGATAAAGCCATCGAACTGGGCGCTTGCGAAAGGCGAAGACGCCACGGAGAGCGACGGGCTGCTGGAAGGCTGGATCAGTTTCGAAACGGAGGTTGCGCGCGGCTTCGGCCATATCCGGCTGAAGAACGGCAAGATCTGGACACTGCTCACCACCATGGTCGAGCTGAAGGGCCATGAGGAACCCGCCGGCTTCGCCCGGCCGATGGGTGCCAAGCACGGTCACGGCAAGAACCGGCCGACGTGGAAGGAGGAGCGCGAGAAGGAGGCGACCGAACTCGGCTTTGTCAGTCAGCCCAACACGCTGATCATCGGCGGCGGCCAGGGCGGCATCGCGCTCGGTGCCCGGCTGAGGCAGCTCGGCGTGCCGACCATCATCGTCGAGAAGAACGAGCGTGCCGGCGATTCATGGCGCAAGCGGTACAAGTCGCTCTGCCTGCACGATCCGGTCTGGTACGACCATCTGCCCTATATCGACTTTCCTCGGAACTGGCCGGTCTTCTCGCCCAAGGACAAGATCGGCGACTGGCTGGAAATGTACACCAAGGTCATGGAGCTGAACTATTGGTCCTCCACGCCGGCCAGGAGCGCCACCTATGACGATCAGAAGAAGGAATGGACGGTCGTCGTCCATCGCGACGGCAAGGACATCACGCTGAAGCCGAAGCAGTTGGTGCTGGCCACCGGCATGTCGGGCCGACCCAACATCCCGCAGTTCAAAGGCATGGAGAAATTCAAGGGCGATCAGCACCATTCCTCGAAACATCCCGGTCCAGACAGCTGCGTTGGCAAGAAAGTCGTCGTCATCGGGTCGAACAATTCCGCGCATGATATCTGCGCCGCACTCTGGGAAGCCGGCGTCGACGTCACCATGGTGCAGCGATCGACCACGCATATCGTCAGATCCGACACGCTGATGGATATCGGACTCGGAGCCCTCTATTCGGAGCAGGCCGTGCAAAACGGCATGACCACGGCCAAGGCCGATCTCATCTTCGCCTCGCTGCCCTACAAGATCCTGCACGAATTCCAGATCCCGCTCTACGAGAAGATGAAGGAGCGTGATGCCGCATTCTACGAGGGCCTGGAAAAAGCTGGCTTCATGCTCGACTGGGGCGACGACGGTTCGGGCCTGTTCATGAAATATCTCAGGCGCGGTTCCGGCTACTATATCGATATCGGCGCCTCCCAGCTGATCATCGACGGCGCCATCAAGCTGAAGAGCGGCGTCGACGTGAAGGAGATCAAGGAACATTCGGTCCTGCTCAGCGACAGCACCGAACTGCCGGCCGATGTCGTCGTCTATGCCACCGGCTACGGATCGATGAACGGCTGGGCGGCGGAGCTGATCTCGAAAGAGGTCGCCGACAAAGTCGGAAAATGCTGGGGGCTCGGCTCGAACACCACCAAGGATCCCGGTCCCTGGGAGGGCGAGCAGCGCAACATGTGGAAGCCGACGCAGCAGGAAGCGCTCTGGTTCCACGGCGGCAATCTGCACCAGTCACGCCACTATTCGCAGTTCCTGTCGCTGCAGTTGAAAGCACGGCACGAGGGCATCGCGACGCCGGTCTACGGCCTGCAGCAGGTCCATCACGCGGGATAGAAGTTCAAGGCTGTCGCAGGGATTCGCCGCCGGTCGGTTCAATTTTCGCGACCGGCTTAATCGTCCCTACACCATCCGACCTCACCCCCCCTTAACCGCGTCGGCGTAAGGTCGATCGCCTTGGGGAAAATTGGGAAGGGAAATGGGGAACAGCCTGTCCATGTTCGTCGACCGCGACGCCTCCGTTGGAGAGCCGACATTGCAGGAGCGCCGCAAGGCGGAGCAGAGCGACAAGCGCGTTCTGGGCAATGTCGTCCAGTGCGACGGCGCGCGCGCCACCATCAGCGCCCATGCCGCCGATATCGTAGGCACGGTCACCGGCCATTGGAGCGTCGGCAAGATGATCTCCATCAACCTTGGCAACACGCGGACCGTCGGGCTGGTCTACGCGGTCGGCAAGTCGGATCGCGCCTGGCACGATGAGGGCCAGAACCCGATCGAGGTCAGTATCGAGCTCATCGGCGAGGTGCGCGACGGCGCCGAGCCCGGCGCCAAACCGGTTTTCGACCGCGGCATCACCACCTATCCGCATATCGGCGCCATCGCCCACCGCATCCGCAACCGCGACCTGCAGGCGGTCTATGACCTCGCCGGCCGTCACTCGATCACCATCGGCACGCTGTCACAGGATGAGGCGATCGACGCCAACATCGCTATCGACGACACGCTGGCGCGCCATTTCGCCATTGTCGGCACCACCGGCGTCGGCAAATCCACCGCCGTCTCGCTGCTTTTGCGCAAGTCGATCGCCGCTCGACCCGACCTGCGCGTTCTCATCCTCGATCCGCACAACGAGTTCGCCGCGTCCTTGCCAGAGCACTGCGTCAGGGTCGATTCGGCGACGCTGGACCTGCCCTTCTGGATGTTCAAGCTCGAGGAGTTTGCCGAAGTGCTGTTCCGCGGTCGAGAGATCGTGCCGGAAGAGGTGGACGCCTTGCGCGATCTTATTCCCGCGGCCAAAAACCTTTATCGCAACCCGAATTCGGGCACGTATCTCAGGCGCGGCAGCGATGCGCTGACCGCGGACACGCCGGTGCCCTATCGCATTGTCGATCTCATCAAGCAGATCGACGAGCGCATGGGACTGCTGGAAAGCAAGAACGACCGCCCCACCCTCAAATCGCTGAAGACGCGCATCGAATCGGCAGCCTCCGATCCGCGCTACCGCTTCATGTTCAACTCGCGGCTGATCGAGGACACCATCCACGAGACGATCGGCAACATCTTCCGCGTGCCGCATCACGGCCGCCCGGTGACCTGCTTCGAGATGGCAGGCATGCCTTCGGAAGTGGTCAATTCCGTCTGCTCGGTGCTGGCGCGTCTGGCCTTCGACCTGGCGCTGTGGAGCGAAGGCCGGCTGCGGCTGCTTTTGCTGTGCGAGGAAGCGCACCGCTACATGCCGGCCGATCCGCGCCTTGGTTTCGCGCCGACCCGGCACGCGCTGTCGCGCATCGCCAAGGAAGGCCGCAAATATGGTTGTTATCTCGGCATCGTCACCCAGCGCCCGGGCGAACTCGACCCCACCATCCTGTCGCAGTGCTCGACCTTTTTTGCGATGCGGCTCGCCAACGAGCAGGACCAGGCGATCATCCGCTCGGCGATCGCCGATTCCTCGGCCTCGACACTGGCATTCCTGTCTTCGATGGGCCAGCGCGAAGCCATCGCCTTTGGCGAAGGCGTGGCGACGACCATGCGTATGAAATTCGAAAAACTATCCGAGGGCCTGATCCCGGGCACAGCCAAGCGCGAGGAAGCCTTGCCGTCCGAGCTTGGCCATGATGTCGATCTGGTGGCGATCGTCGAACGGCTGCGCAACGTGCCAAAACCGCAGCAGGCGATGGCCTTCGCCGAAGTCGTGGATTCGAGCCGGCAGGCCGGCGATCCCGACTATCGCAAGCCGCCCGCCCCGACTGTTGCACGCGCCCAGCCGGACGACGATTTCGACATGCGTTATGGCCTGAAACCCGCAACCTTCGGCCTGCGCTCGCAGAACGATTGAGCCGGGCGGCTTTAGCTTGTGAGGCTAAGGCGCTTCCAAAGTTAAAACTATGTCACCCTAGGAAACCAGGGCAAATCCCGGAAGGGAATTCATCAGGCCGGATCGAATGACGTGGCTTTCGAGAACCCGGCGCGGAGTGGACATTTGAGTCCATAAGCACCGAAAGTCGAGAAAGCTGCGTCAGTCGGCCGGCCTCATGAATTCTTCTCCGGGATTTCAGGCGCAGACGCGGTTGCGGCCTTGCCTCTTGGCCTCGTAGAGCTGGCGGTCGGCGCGGCGATAGAACTCTTCGGCGGTTTCCTTGCGGTCCCAGATGGCAAGACCGACGCTGGTGGTGATCTTCAGCCGGACATTGCCTGACAGTATCGACATGTTGGCGATCGCCTTGCGGATGCGTTCGGCGAACCTGGACAGCAGTTCGGCGTCCATGTTGGGGGTGACCACCGCGAACTCCTCGCCACCCAGGCGCGCCACCACGTCGTGATAACGCGTCATGTCCTTGAGACAATTGGCGACCGCCCGCAGCACCTGGTCACCGACATCATGGCCGTGGGTGTCGTTGACCTGCTTGAAATGGTCGAGATCAAGGATCATCAGCCCGACCGGCTTGTCGATGCGACGGAATTCCTCGAGATATTCCTTCAGTGCATCGTCGAAATAACGCCGGTTCTGCATGCCGGTCAGGCCGTCGGTCAGCGCCGCATGCTCCAGCGTTTCCGAACGGGCGCTGAGCGAAACCGTCATGGCGCGCAGCTTGCCTTCTTCCGTCGCCTGCTTGCGGATCAGCGGGTAGATGAAGAAAATGCCAAAGAACAGGGCAGTCGCCAAAAGGACGCCGGTCCCAAACAACAGCTTGTTGAGATAAGTGGTCTTCTCAATCGCGGCAGGCGTAATGATCTCCGCCGCGAGCGCCTGCAGAAGCCCATAGGCGTGAAGCGTCACCAGGCCGGCGGCCAGGATCACGAAGATGAAGACGAAAAAGGCTGATTCCGCCTTGTGAAAACGCATCTGCTCCCCGTTGCAAAACCCCAAAGACGTTATGGCATCGACGGCCTTACGGAGGGTTAATTGGGACAACTTCAACGGGAGGTCTTCCCTTAAAGTCAACTTTTCAGGTTGCACTCGAAAAGGTATCCAAGATCGTGGATTCCACACGATCACCAGGGCGCAATCTCAGCCATTCCGGACCCAACTGATGCCTGAACCAGGTCGCCTGGCGCTTGGCATATTGTCGCGTCGCGATCTTCGCGCGCTCGATCGCTTCGGGAAAACTCAGCTCGCCGGCCATTGCGGCCTGGAGTTCGCGAACGCCGATGGCTTTCATCGCAGGCAAGTCGGGATCGAGACCAAGATCGGTGATCTGCCTGACCTCGTCGAGGGCGCCCTTCTCCAGCATGCGGTCGAACCGCGCCTCGATCCGCTCCACCAGCTCCGCTCGGTCCGGCTCGATCACAAGGAAGCGCGTGCTGGCTCTGTCGATCAGTGGACGGCCGCGCGCCGCCTGCCATTCCAGGATGGAACGGCCCGATGCGTCGAGCACCTCCAGCGCCCGCACGATGCGCTGGCCGTCGGTCGGCTTCAGCATCATGCCGGCTGCAGAATCCCTGCGCAGCAGGATACGGTGCAGCCTGGCTGCGCCCTGCTCCTGGAGTTCGTAGCGCCAGCGCTCACGGAACGACTGCGGAATGTCGGGCATTTCCGAAATGCCCTCCGCAAGCGCGCGGAAATAAAGCCCGGTGCCGCCGACGAAAATCACCGGCCGTTCGACGAACGCGCCGTCGTCGATGAGCTTCATCACGTCGCGCAGCCAGGCGCCGGTGGAATAGGCGTTGGCGGGATGGACATGCCCGTAGAGGAAATGCGGGACGCGGGCGAGTTCGGCAGCAGTCGGCCGCGCCGTCAGCACGTCAAGCACCGAATAGACCTGCATCGAATCGGTGTTGACGATGACGCCGCCGTTGCGCTCGGCGAGGTCGAGCGCAAGGGCGGACTTGCCGCTGGCGGTCGGCCCGGCTATCAGGATCGCGTTCTTAACGCGGCCCTCGCCCGCCTGCCCGTCGGAATTTTCGATGCCGCTGATCGCCACGCTTGTATCCCATCCCGCCGGTCGCGCATTGTCGCCGGCGCTTGCGAATATGGCGTCGCGGTCGGTCGGCGCAAGGACTGTTCGCTGGCTGGCCGAAGGCATCGCCTGTGAATTCGCCCTGCCCGAGACGGCCGAAGCCGCTGAAACGACCGCCAGCCTGCGCGCCGTGCTTGCACCCGAACCGGTTGACGTGATCGTTCAGCGGCCCGAGGGCAGGCGAAAGAAAATCCTTATCGCCGATATGGATTCGACTGTTATCGACCAGGAGTGCATCGACGAACTCGCCGACGAGATCGGCGTCAAGGATTACGTCGCCGCCATCACGGCGCGATCGATGAATGGCGAGATCGCTTTCGAGCCGGCCTTGCGCGAGCGGGTGGCGCTGCTGAAAGGCCTCGACACTGCCGTGGTCGACCGCATCATCGCCAATCGCCTGACGCTGGCTTCCGGTGGCCGCGCGCTTGTCCAGACCATGCGGGCCAACGGCGCTTGGACTGCACTCGTGTCGGGTGGCTTCAACGTCTTCACCGCACGCATCGGCGCGATGCTCGGCTTTCAGGAGAATCGCGCCAACCGCCTGATCGAGCAGGATGGCCGCTTCACCGGGCTGGTCGCCGAGCCGATCCTGGGGCGCGCCGCCAAGGCCGATGCGCTGCTCGAGATTTCGGCGCGCCTCGGGCTGACGACCGCCGACGCCATTGCTGTCGGCGATGGCGCCAACGACCTCGACATGATCCGCCTTGCCGGCACCGGTGTGGCGCTTCATGCCAAGCATGTCGTGGCGGCGGAGGCAAAATTCCGCATCGACCATGGCGACCTGACCGCGCTTCTCTATCTGCAGGGCTACCGGCGGGAGGAGTTTGTGAAGTGACGCCAATCCGCACCGAGCGCCTGATCCTGCGCAACTGGGAGGATCGCGACCGCGACCTCTTTTACCGCATCAACTCCGACGAGCGCGTCATGGAGTTCTTTCCGTTTCGCCGCGACCGCGCGCAGGCCGACGCCAAGATGGACGAGTTCCGCGCCTGGATTGCCGAGGATGGCTACGGTTTCGCTGCCGCCGAGATAATTGAAACGCGCCAATGCATCGGCTTCGTCGGCCTCCTCGACACCGATGATTTGCCGTTCCTGCAGGCCGGCACCGTTGAGATCGGCTGGCGGCTGGCACCCGAATTCTGGGGCCATGGCTATGTCACCGAGGCAGCCGAAGCCTGGCTCGCCTATGGCTTCGAAACGCTTGGCCTCGAGGAAATCGTTTCTTTCGCCGTCAGGGATAACAGCCGGTCCACTGCCGTCATGGAACGCCTGGGCATGACCGCCGACCCGACCAGCGATTTCGACCACCCCGGCATTCCGGACAGCCACGCCAGGCTCAAGCGGCATGTGTTCTACAGGCTGACAGCCAAGGATTGGCAGAAAAACCGGCGCTGATCAGTGCCGACCCTGATCAGTGCCGACCCTGATCAGGACTTGTCAAACGGAAACTCGTCGCCGGGCTGCGGCGGTTTTGCGCCGACCCGATCGAGCACTTTCGCGAAATCGTCGCCCGATGCATCACCAGCCCGTCGGCGCAGGAAATCGGCCGCTGTCTCCATGGCTCCAACCTTTTGCGACACGGCCGACGCGATCCACTGGTTCAGCGACACACCATCAGCACGCGCCTCCGGGACTCAGTCCATCCGGATCGTCACAAACCGCAATTCGCCGCTCTTCGACGCCAGCATCAGCAGCGCATTCTTGCGTCCCTGCTCCTTCAGCGCAGCAATCCGGTCCATGACATCCTTGGGCGTGGCGACCGATTCCTGCGCGATCTCGGTGATCACCTCGCCGGCCTGGATGCCGCGTTCGGCAGCGGCCGAATCCTTGGCGACGTCGGTGATGACGACGCCGGAGACTTCGGCGGCAATGCCGAATTTCGTCCGCGTCTCGTCGTTGAGGTCGCCAACGGTCATCCCGAGCACGGACGCCGTCGGGACGGCAGGCGCCTCGTCGCCAGTGTCCTTGTCGGTATTGCCGTTCTCGCCGCTGGCAAGCTTTTCGCCATCTTCGAGCCGGCCAAGCGTCACCTTCACGGTCTGCTCGACGCCCTTGCGCACGATGACCACGTCGACAGCCTTGCCGACCGTGCTCTCCGCGACGACGCGCGGCAGGTCGCGCATTTCATTGACGTCCCTGCCGTCGAACTTGATGATGACGTCGCCCGCCAGGATGGTGCCGTTGTCGACAGGCCCGCCCTTGATGACGCCGGCGACCAGTGCGCCCTTGGCGGTCGCCATGCCGAGGCTCTCGGCAATATCGTCCGTCACCGGCTGGATACGCACACCGAGCCAGCCGCGCCGCGTCTCGCCGAACTGGCGGAGCTGGTCGACGACGCCCAACGCCAGCTGCGAGGGAATGGAAAAGCCGATGCCGATCGAGCCGCCGGACGGCGAGATGATCGCCGTGTTGATGCCGATCACCTCGCCGGCGCTGTTGAACAGCGGCCCGCCGGAATTGCCGCGGTTGATCGCGGCATCGGTCTGGATGAAATCGTCATAGGGGCCGGAATTGATGTCGCGGTTGCGGGCCGAGACGATGCCGACCGTCACGGTGCCGCCGAGGCCGAACGGATTGCCGATCGCCATCACCCAGTCACCGACGCGCATCTTGCTGGAATCGCCGAATTTCACCGCCGTCAGCTTGTGCCCTTTCGGATCGACCTTCAGCACCGCCACGTCGGTCTTGGTGTCGGTACCGACCAGCGTCGCCTTCAGCGTCACGCCGTCGGAGAAATTCACCTCGATGTCGTCGGCATCGGCGATCACGTGGTTATTCGTCACCACGATGCCTTGCTCGGCGTCGACCACGAAGCCTGAGCCCAGCGACTGCACCTTTTGCGAGGGATTGCCCTGTTCGCCGGGACGGTTCTTGAAGAAATCGTCGAAGAAGTCCTGGAAGGGCGAGCCCTCTGGAAGCTGCGGCATCGGCACCGCGCCCGGGCCCTCCGTGCCCTTCACCCTCTGCGAGGTCGATATATTGACCACGGCGCCGAGCAGGCCCTGCGCCAGATCGGCGACCGAAGCCGGGCCGTCGTCGGCGGCCGCGGGCATCACCAGCGACGGGACGGAAGCGGCGCCGATAAGAAGTGCTGCAGCACCCGCGGTCAACGTCCGCCTCGCCGCGCGCAAAAAGCTGTTGGATGTCATCGAGAAGTCTCCCGGTGTCTCTGAGAAGAAAGGCGCTCGCCGAAAACGCTGCGTCGAGCCATGTTGGCAAGAAATACGGCACGTTTGCGGCTATGGCTATCGGCGGAGGATAAATCCTCCGTTATCCCGAAATCATCGTCATCCACCCCGCACCAGCCAGACCAGGCCGACACCAACGGCGATTGCAATCAGCCCGGCGACCCGCAGCGTATTTTCCGGCATCGACAGAACTTCGCCGGCAAGTTTCTTGGCGAGGCCGGGAAAGCCGCCATAGACCAGGCCCTCGACACTACAGCGCCGCGCATCCTTTTGGACGCGCAAAGGACGCTGTAGCACTTTGATTTGGCGCATGATCCTTTCCGAAAATCGATTCCGATTTTCTGGGTCATGCGCGAGAACCAGGCCTATTGCCGCCAGAAAGTCCTGCACCGGCCGTTACTGGCCGGTGCCTGGCTGCGCTGTCGGTGCAGCGGGTGCACGGGGCACAGCTGCTGGCCCAGGCGCTGCCGGTGCAGCCGGCGTGTCCGCGCCGGCGGGATTGCGGAAGAAACGGAAGAAGTCCGAATTCGGCGACAGCACCATCGTCGTCCCGGTACTGTTCAGCGCGGTGCCGTAGGCATTCATCGACCGGTAAAAGTCGAAGAAGGCTGGATCGCGCTGGTAGGCGTTCGCGAAGGTGGCGCTGCGTTGAGCTTCACCTTCACCGCGCAGGATTTCAGACTCTCTTCGTGCCTCGGCGACGATCTCCACCACTTCGCGGTCGGCGCGCGCCCTTATGCGCTGCGCCGCCTCGTTGCCGCGCGCCCGCAGCCGCTCGGCTTCGGCCAGACGCTCAGCCTTCATGCGGTCATATGTCTGTTGCGAGACTTCCGCCGTCAAATCGGTCCGGCGAATGCGGACATCCTCGATCTGCAGGCCGAGCGACGTGGCGTCGGGCCTCAGCTGATCGCGCACTTCGCGCATCATCACGGCTCGCTCTTCCGAGAGCGCCGCCTCGAAGTCGCGCAGACCATAGACACGGCGCAAGGCGGCGTCGAGACGCGTCCTCAAGCGTGCCTCGGCCAGCTCGATCTGGCCGGACACCGCGGAGCGAAACACGCGCGGATCCGAGATCCGATAGGCGATGAAGGCGTCGACCTCATAAAACTTGCCGCCCGAAACCTGGACGCGGATGTTGTCGAGGTCGAAGCGCAGCACCCTGTTTTCGATCAACTGCACGCTGTCGGCATCGAAGAAGGCGAACGGCGCCTTGAAATAGATGCCCGGCTGGCTCTTGACGTCGACGATCTCGCCGAACCTGAGCACCAGTGCCTGCTGGCGCGCATTGACAACGAAGACCGACGAATAGAGCAGGAACAGGACGACCGCGGCGATGACGGCAATGATGGGAAGACGGTTGGCCATCACTGGTTTCCTCCCAGCACCGGCGCCGGGGCCGGCGCGTTCTGCTGCAATGCCGGCAGCGGCAGATAGGGAACGACCCCTGGTCCGCTGCCTTGCTCGATAATGACCTTGCTCGAATCCTTCAGAACCCTCTCCATCGTTTCCAGATAAAGCCGCTGGCGCGTCACATCCGGCGCCTTGGCGTATTCGTCATAGACCGAGATGAAGCGCTGCGCCTCGCCTTCGGCCTCCTGCACGACCCGGTTCTTGTAGCCGGCCGCCTCCTCGCGGATCTGTGCGGCCTCGCCGCGCGCCTGGCCGAGCTTCTGGTTGGAATACTGGTTGGCCTGCTCGACGAACTTGTCCTCGTCCTGTTCGGCGCGCTGCACCTCGTCAAAGGCGTCGGCCACTTCGCGCGGCGGTGCGGCATCCTCGATCGAAATCGCGTTGACGTTCAGGCCGGCCTTGTAGCCGTCCAGCGTCGTCTGGATGATTTCGCGCACGGACGCTGCAATGCCCTCGCGATCGTCGCGGAAGATGTCCTGCGCCGGGCGCCGACCGACCGCTTCGCGCATGGCGCTTTCGGCGACCTGGCGCAGCATGCCGTCGGGATCGGACACGTCGAACAGATAGGCCCTCGGATCGGAGACCTGATAGGCCACCGAGAACTGGACGTTGACGATGTTCTGGTCGCCCGAAAGCATCAGCCCTGAACCGTTGCCGGAGGTCGTGCCGCCGCCGATGTTGACGAGTTGTTCGGCAATGACGGCCGTCTCGACCGTCTCGATGGGCCACCAATGGAAATGCAGGCCGGGCTGGGAGAACTCTGCCTTTGGCACGCCGAATCTGAGTTCGACCGCAACCTCGTCGGGCTGCACGGTATAGACTGCCTTGAACGCCCACAGCGCTAAAAGCGCCGCCGCGATCAATCCGAACACGGCTGGGCTGGCGCCAGCGCCACCCGGCAAAGCACGCCGCAACCTGTCCTGGCCGCGCCGGATGATGTCTTCGAGATCGGGAGGCGAGCCCTGCGGACCGCTAGGCCCCTTTGGTCCCTGCCCCCAGGGTCCTGGATTGTTGCCGCCGCCCCATGGGCCGCCGCCTCCGCCGCTTTTGTCATTCCAGGGCATAAATGTCCTTTCGCTCCCTCACGCGCCGGCCTGACGACGCAAAATCCGGTGTTGTTCTTCTATAGGGATGCGACGGCGCGCTTTCAACGCGATCGGTCGTCGTCACCGCCCGTTTTGGACCGTCGCGACCCTTTACCGTCTCTCAATGCACGTCGCGGCGTCGCTCGTAAACCGAATAGCGTGTCGCATGACTATCCTTTTCACCGGCCGGAACCTCCTGCGAACGGCGGATGCGCCACAAATCCGGGTCGATCGGCGGGAAATACGCGTCGCCGTCGACCGCGGCAAGGACATGGGTGACATGCAGGCGGTCGGCCAGCGGCAGCGCCTGGGCATAGATCTCGCCGCCGCCGATGACGCAGATTTCGTCGGCGCCGGCCATGCAGCGCCCGCGCACCTTCGCCAGGCGGATCGCCTCGTCGAGCGAATGCACGGTTTCGACGCCCTCGGCGCGCCAGGATTTGTCGCGGGTCACCACGATATTGAGCCTGCCAGGTAGAGGCCGGCCGATGCCTTCATAGGTCTTGCGACCCATGATGACAGGTTTGCCCATCGTGTCGGCCTTGAACCGCTTGAGATCGCTGGAAAGCCGCCACGGCAAACCGCCATCGCGCCCGATCACACCGTTTTCGGCGATGGCGACATAGATCGCGACGTCCATCAGCCGCCGCTCCCGCCCGAAGGTGCCAGCAGCAATATGTCGATGTCGTGCTCAGGGTAGAAATTCTCTGCCGTCATCTCGAAACGCGTCGGCCCGACTTTCCTGACGTTTTCGCCACAGAACGAGACCAGGTTCTTCGGATCGCCCTTGTCGACGGTCAGCTTGAACTTGCCGATCGAGCCAGTCGCCCAGTTGCCGCCAGTGGTCAGGACATAGGCGATGCGGTTTTCGAAATATCTCGGGGTGCCGTCGGGATTGCCCTTCACCGCCTTGCGAATCGCATTCTCGAACGTGCCGTCCATGCAGTAACGGGTCTTGTAGGCGGCGTATTGGCCCTGGAACTGGCCGTCATAGAAGAAGCTGACCGAAGAGGTGCCGCCGACGCTGGGCTTGTAGCGATGGGCGACGCGGACTGCCTTGTTGGCTGGAAAGGTCGAGCGCCACCAATAGGTCGAGCGCAATTGCCAGAACGGCACATGGACGGTTTTCATGCCCGAACCGTCGTCGGCGGTATCCTCGATGATGAGGCCGCGGTCGACCCAGTCGTCGGCAACCGCTTGCGGCAGCTTCGCCAATGCCGCCCTGGCCGCATCGCCGAACGGGTAGAACGGCACATTCTGCGACTCGAGATCGGCACTGATGTCGATGCCGAGCGCAAATGCCTTCTGCTCGAGCTGCGGCTTTGCCGCCACGCCGTCGATCGTCACCTCGAAGCCGAGGAAATTGTCGCTCTGGCCGTCGGGAATTGCCGGCATCTCGTTCGGATCGCCTTCGATGTCAGGCATCGGAAAGGCGACGATCGCGTCGACATCCTTGTCGGTGATGTTGCGGAAGACATAGTCGACCGTCACCTTTTCCGGTGAGATGTAGAGGTCCTCGCTCTCCATGGCGACCGCGTCGCTGCGCGACAGGATCAGGCCGCCCGTCCCCAATTCGGCGATCGAATCATTGGCGAACACGGGCGTGGCCGAAAGCGCCAGCGCGGCGGTCAGGACGTAACGGAACATAGGAGCTCCCTTGGCGAGATGCCGCTATGACTCTATCGCAT